>JANOPZ010000040.1:0-88355 GCA_031422195.1 Limoniibacter sp.
GATCTCACTCATTCGCCGTCACCACCACATTCAACGTTTTAATCAACTCCATCGGGTTGCCCGCACCTGTTGCCATGAGCAAAGCGCCTGGAACGGGTTCTGCCGGTGTTGCATCAACTTCCAATGATTTCGGGTCATCCAAAAATTTGCCGACAGCGGCCGAAACCGCAGCTGCAAATTCAGGGTTTTGCAATTGGCCCAGCATCAATGGCAAAACAGCTTTGGTTTGCAAAACCAATGCCGCTGGCGTTGTGTTCTGCTGCTTGGCAACATAGTCCAACGCGCGTTTAGTAAGCCCGGCATCATCATACCGAATATTGGTCGTCACATAGGCCAGCTGTTGCATAAGCCCAAGCATTGCCAAGCCTTGTGCGGCTTGCGCCTGTTCGTTGGTTCCGGCAGCTTGCGTTGCCTTGGAAACCTCCTGCAGCGTTTTCATAAACTCTTTGGTGTAGCCATCTATGGCAAACGTCAGATCAATTTTACCTGCATTTGGCAAGTCAAACGAAAATTCGGTGACGTCCATTTGGCCCTTTTCAGCCACCCAAGAGCCGTCCATGATCAGCTTGCCGTCAATTTTCTCAAGGCCGAGCGCTTTTGCACCTTCTAGTGATTTAGCATCGGTCGCCAAATCTGCCACATTTACATAAACACTTTCAGCTTGGCTCGTGAACGTAATTTCCACATCCGGTTGCGGCGCAGTCACAAGAACTTCGTAATTTTTTATCCCGAAAGCTGGCTTGCCGCCAATGGCAACCGAGACATCTTCAACAGCCGCCCGGTCATAAAGCAAAAACGGTGTCGTTTCATCGCCCTCAGCCGGCACGATCAAATTCTCGATGACAAAGCCTTTCATTGCAACCGTTGATTGCTCAGACGTCGTGCTGAAATCGGGAACTGTAACCTGCTCGACACTCCATTCACCGGCATCTTCAGCAACGCCTTCAAACAGAATGTCACCGAGCGGATATTCATTGGCCGGTGCAACGACCAATTTCACGCCCTTCAGCTGGACATTATCGCCGATTGTTTCGGCGCTTGCATAGGCAATTTCTCCGCCGCCGCCCTGCAAGGTATACACCGCCTTCAAACGTTCGGCAAAAGCGGTTCCATCCACAGCAAATGCAGGAAAGGCACAAAGCGTTGTGCCGGCGGCAAGAATGAGGGCAAAGGCTTGGCGCATGATAAGCAGTCTCCGGTTTGATTTTTTAAGCAATATGCAAGGCGTTATACCAGCAATATGGTGGACGTAAGGTGTTTTCGCAATCGGCAATAAATGTTCATTATCGTAATGGTTATTGAAGGTGAACTTGCTGCGAATCGATCCCTTGCCTAAACGCCTCTGATGGGTAAAGAATCGTCGCCACCCGAACAAGGTGGCCATATTGAACCGGTTGATCTGCAAAAAGCGCTGGAAGAGCGGTATTTAGCTTATGCGCTTTCAACAATCATGCACCGCGCACTGCCAGATGTGCGCGACGGGCTGAAACCGGTTCACCGCCGCATTATTCATGCCATGCGGATGTTGAAGCTCGATCCCAAAGCCAATTTTGTGAAATGCGCCCGTATTGTTGGCGATGTCATCGGTAAATTTCACCCCCATGGCGACCAGTCGGTTTATGACGCGTTGGTGCGGCTGGCGCAGGATTTTGCCCAGCGTTACCCGCTTGTGGATGGCCAGGGAAATTTCGGCAACATCGATGGCGATAACGCCGCCGCCTATCGCTACACCGAAGCGCGCATGACGGATGTTGCTGCGCTTTTGCTGGAAGGCATTGGCGAAGATGCGGTTGATTTTCGTAAAACCTATAATGATGAAGATGAAGAGCCTGTGGTTTTGCCGGGCGCATTTCCTAACCTTTTGGCCAATGGCTCATCCGGTATTGCTGTGGGTATGGCGACATCAATTCCGCCGCATAATGCCGCTGAACTTTGTGCAGCTGCACTCGAACTTATTAAAAACTGCGCCACGCCGATCGAACGTTTGGTAGAAATCATTCCAGGGCCGGATTTTCCCACTGGCGGAATTATTGTTGAAAGCCAGGCGTCAATTCTTGAGTCTTACCGCACCGGTAAAGGCGGTTTCCGTGTCCGCGCGCGCTGGGAAGTTGAAGATCAGGGCCGCGGTATGTGGCAGGTCATTGTTACCGAAGTTCCTTATCAAGTGCAAAAATCGCGATTGATTGAGAAGATTGCCGAATTGATGGAAGCAAAAAAGCTACCATTGCTGGACGATGTGCGCGACGAATCTGCCGAAGATGTGCGCGTCGTGTTCGTGCCCAAAAGCCGGACCGTTGACTCCGGCCTCATGATGGAATCGCTCTTCAAGTTGACCGAGCTTGAAAGCCGGTTCTCACTGAATATGAATGTACTCACGCGCGGCGTGGTGCCCAATGTTCTGGGTTTGCGCGATGTGTTGCTCGAATGGCTCGACCATCGCCGTGTGGTGCTCGTACGCCGTTCAAAACACCGGCTTGCAGAAATTGACCGCCGCTTGGAAGTGCTGTCCGGCTTTCTGATTGCCTATCTCAACATTGATGAGATCATCCGCATTATCCGCACTGAAGATCACCCCAAGCAGGTGATGATCGCACGGTTTGGCCTGACGGATAATCAGGCAGAGGCTATTCTCAATATCAGATTGCGTGCCCTTGCAAAACTCGAAGAGTTTGAAATTCGCAAAGAGTTTGATGCACTTTCTCTTGAAAAGAAATCAATCGAAGAATTGCTGGCGTCTGATTCAAAGCAATGGGGAACAATTGCTTGGGAAATTGGCAATGTCGCTAAACAATTCTCGAAAGAAACACCGCTTGGCAAGCGTCGCACCACGTTTGCTGATGCGCCTGACCATGACGAAGACGCTATTACACAGTCAATGATTGAAAAAGAGCCGGTCACAGTTGTGCTATCCAATAAAGGGTGGATACGCGCGCTGAAGGGCCATATCGCTGATGTGTCTTCATTGCCGTTCAAAGAAGGCGATAGCCTGCAAACATTTTTCCCTGCGCAAACAACCGAGCGCATGATGTTTGTGACCACCGGTGGCAAGTTTTACACACTCGACATTGCCAAACTCCCCGGCGGCCGAGGCCATGGCGATGCTGTACGTCTGCTCGTTGATATGGAAAACGATCAGGATATTCTGGCTGCATTTGTTGCCAGCGAGAGCCGAAAGCGCTTAGTGGTCAGTCACGAAGGCAATGGCTTTATCGTCACTGAAGGCGATGCCCTCGCCAATACCCGCAAAGGCAAACAGGTGATGAACGTTGCCCCGCCTGACGAATTGGCGTTTTGTGTAACCATTAATGCAGGTGACGATCAAATTGCCGTTGTTGGCGAGAACCGGAAACTATTGGTGTTCCCGTTGGCCGAGATCCCAGAAATGGGTCGAGGCAAAGGCGTGCGCCTGCAAAAGTATAAAGACGGCGGCATTCTTGATGTGAAAACGTTCAAAGCTGTTGATGGTTTGACTTGGGTTGATTCTGCCGGCCGCAATTATGTGAGGGCAGGCGCAGATCTCGCTGAATGGGTTGCTCCGCGGGCCTCTGCCGGCCGTATGGTGCCAAAAGGTTTCCCGCGCACCGGCAAGTTTGCGGGATAATTGCTGATCGTTTCTGAAAAGCCTCGATCATAACTGCATTTTTTGAATTGCCGACCAAACACAAGCAGAAGTGGTTTTATAAATTTGGTTCAAGCCATTGCACTCCTGCCAATTGTGTCAGGAATGCACTGCACTTGCATGACAAACCACTTGACTTGCGAATGATCGTTCGCATATCAGCGAGAATGAACGTTCGCACTTTGGAAATTAAATGAATTTGCCGGCCGACACAGCGATGGAAATGCCCGCAGTTGCGCGGGCCGAAATTGCGTCCCGTTTTGAACGCCGGGAAGCGCAGGTTTTGCGCATATTGGATGCTGCGCGCGCCTGTTTTTTGAAGTCTGGCTTTCAGGGTGCGTCAATGGGCGAAATTTGCGCTCAGGCCGATATGAGTCCCGGTGCGCTTTATCGGTATTTTCCCTCAAAAGAGGGCTTAATTGAAGCCATCTGTGCTTCAGACAAAGAAATTGATGCAAAAATTTTGGCTAACATCGCAAAAGCGCCGTCTATAATTGAGGGCATGACAAGAGGTTTGCTTGCCCACGCTGAACAGGTTCACAAATCTGGGATGGCGCCGTTGTTTGCCGAAATTTTTGCTGAAGCCAAGCGAAACCAAACGTTAAATACGATACTTGATCGCTCAATGTGCGATGTGCACGATGTGATCGGCGCAGCCTTACATCACGCATCCGCCAACGGTGATATTGACCCAGTGTTACCGCTCGACCAGCTTTTGCCCATTATGATGGCTATGGGTCATGGTTTGGTTACGCATGATTTGCCTAAAATTGGCATTTCAATTCAAGCAATGGAGCCAGCAATGCGCGCTATGATTGAGGGTTTGTTGCGACCGACCAAAAAAGCAAATGCAGATTTGTCTTTGGCAGAACACGTCCAATCATCTCAGCAAACGTAGATAGAACATTAAACAGATTTGATCCTCCCAAACTTAAGAACGGCCTGACACAATGATGTCTTCACTTACAAAGCTTCTTAAATCTGTTTCCTTGATCGCCATCGGCGCAGGGCTGGTCTTTTATTGGCCATCAATCGTGCAGCATTTGCCTATCCCCAAAAGCATGTCGGGCAAACCTTTAGAGACCATCACGGAAGGAGCGCCTGTTGATATGACAAGCAGTGCTGTTCCCAAACCGCCGTCCATCCGCGTTGTGGCCGCTTCTGAGCGTGAAATCATTGAATCGCTTTCAGCAACAGGCTCCATCATGCCTCGCACCGAAGCTCAAATAGGAGCGGATGTTGCGGGCCTTTTGGTAGAAGAGCTGTACGTTGAAGTGGGCGACATCGTCAAAAAAGGTGATCGTCTGGCGCGCCTGGATCGCACAAATCTTGATTTGCAGTTGGTTCAAATTGAAGCCCAAGCCGCCCAAAACCAGGCTAATCTGGGATCCAGCCAATCACAAACGGTTGACGCCGAAATCAGTGTGAAACAGGCGCAAGAACAGCTAGATCGCGTTGCACCGCTTGTAAAAAGCGGCGTAGCTTCCAAAGCGCAGCGCGACAACGCTCAAAACGCGCTTGACAGCGCAAAGGCAAGGCTTGCAAGCGCCAACCAAGCTGTGTTGGTGGTTGAATCGCAAAAGGCTGTTATTGACGCGCAGCGTAAACAAACCGAATTGCAGCTTTTGAAAACAGAATTGCTTTCGCCTGTTGATGGCTTGGTCTTGTCAAGAAGCGCAGCCGTTGGCCAAGTGGTATCCGGGGCCGCTGGACCATTGTTTAGTATCGCCACCGAGAGCGCCTTTGAACTCGCCGCTGAAATTGCAGAATCTGATCTCGCCCGCATCAGCGCCGGCATGAAAGCCTCGGTTCTATTGCCGGGGCGCGATGTCGCTTTGGTTGGTGAAGTGCGCACCGTTAGCCCACAGGTTGATTCGCGTTCTCGCCTCGGCACCGTGAAGATAACGCTTCCAAATGACCCATCCTTACGTAACGGCAGCTTTGCTCAAAGTGTAATTGAGCTTAAACGCAGTAGGGTGACGTCCATTCCATCGTCTGCAGTTCTTTATCGCGGGCGTGATCCTTTTGTCCAAAAGGTTGTTGATGGAAAAGTGATCAGCACCGGGGTCGTTTTGGGCCTTCGTGACAATGAATTCGTAGGCATTACGTCCGGCTTGGCCATTGGCGATGAAATTATCACACGTGCCGGAACGTTCGTATCTGACGGTGATGCCGTCACTGCTGTCCGTGAAGCTGAACTCGTAGGAGCAACCAACTAATGAACTGGAACGTATCAGCTTGGTCTATCCGTAATCCGGTAGCACCGGTTTTGTTTTTCATTGTGTTCATGGCACTTGGTTGGATGAGCTTTGAGCGGATGGCGATCACGCGCTTTCCAAACATTGATATTCCGTTGGTTGTGGTGACGCTGGTTGATCCAGGTGTTGCTCCTTCCGAAATGGAGACCCAAATCACCAAAAAGGTGGAGGACGCGGTCACTAATATCAGTGGCGTGAAAAATGTTATCTCCACCATGTCGGAGGGCGTTTCAACAACAGTCGTCGAGTTTCGACTTGAGACGAATACGCAAGAAGCAGTGAGTGATGTTAAAGACGCCATTGAAGGCATCAAATCGGAATTCCCAGCAACAGCAGGTGAGCCGACAATTGCCAGCTTGGATGTCGAAGGCTCAGCCATTTTAACGTACGCTGTTTCGGCACCAACCATGACATTGGAAGAATTATCTTGGTTTGTTGAAAATGAAGTCAAGCGAGATTTGCAAGGCTTGAAGGGCGTTGCTCAGGTCAGCCGGTACGGTGGTGTGGATCGTGAAGTGCGGGTCGAGCTTGATCCAGAACGGATCAGTGCGCTTGGAGTGACCGCAGCAGATATCAATAATGGTCTGCGTGCGGCGAACGTTGATTTGACCGGTGGTCAAGGTGACATCGGCTCAAAGACACAGTCTATCCGCACGCTCGGACAGGCAAAAACAATTGATGATTTACAAAACTTGAGTTTTTCGCTGCCAACCGGCGCTAAAATCAGGCTTGGCGATGTGGCCACTGTTACCGATGCCTGGTCTGAGCCGAAATCATTCGCCAAAATCGCCGACCGTACTGTTGTGTCCTTTGCAATTTTCAGAGCCAAGGGCGAAAGCGATGTCGCAGTTCTTGAACGCGTTAGCGTCGCTGTTGATCAGCTTAGAAAAGACAATCCAAACGTCGAAATATTCAAGGTGGATGATTCGGTTGAATACACCAACGGTAACTATGAATCGGCGATGACGACTCTCCTTGAAGGCGCAGCGCTTGCAGTCTTGGTCGTATTTCTGTTTTTAAAAGACTGGCGGGCAACGCTGATTGCTGCTGCGGCTTTACCCCTTTCCATCATTCCAACGTTTTTGGTTCTGGATCTACTTGGCTTCTCGTTGAACCTGGTCAGCCTGCTCGGCATTACATTGGTGACAGGCATTTTGGTTGATGATGTTATCGTGGAAATCGAAAACATTGTCCGCCATATGAAGATGGGTAAATCGCCTTACCGTGCCTCCATTGAGGCGGCGGATGAAATTGGCCTTGCTGTTGTGGCAATTTCTGCAACCATTATCGCTATTTTCGTGCCGGTTTCGTTTATGAGCGGTGTAGCTGGGCAATACTTCAAGCAGTTCGGTGACACGGAGGCAGTGGCTGTATTTTTCACATTGCATGTGGCACGGTTCATCACGCCGATGATCACAGCTAATCTGATGCCAGAACATCACGCCGAAGATCCTAAACCGGGCATTATCGGCCGTGCTTACACAGCAACCTTAAAACTGGCGGTTCGGTTCCGTTGGATAACACTTGCGCTATCTGCCTTGTTTTTCTACGGGTCCATTCAGGCCGTGGGTCTGCTGCCATCGGGCTTTATTCCAAAAGAAGACGCCAGTAGGATTGTGGTCTCAATCGAACTTCCTCCCGGAACACCGCTTGATGTAACACGCAGCGCGACAAACGAAGTCGATGACGCATTGCGCGGAATTCCCGGTATCGAACAGGTGTATATTGTTGGCGGTGCAAATGCGACCGGTTCCCGCGACACCCGCCTTGGAACGATTACCGTTGATCTGGTTCATAAGTCCAAGAGGCAGGCGACACAGTCACAAATCGAAAAAATGATCATGGCCCGTTTGGCCTCGGTTCCTGACGCTCGTTTTTATACAGTCAACGATCGCGGCGACCGTGAGCTGGCAATCGGTGTGATGGGTGCCGACAGCGAGCAGCTCAACGTTGAGGCGCGAAAAATTCAGTCTGCAATGAACCAGTCCGGAATGTTTGTTGCGGTAACCTCCAATGCTGCACTCGACAAACCGGAAATCATCGTCCTTCCGCGCCAAGACAAACTTGCTGAGCTCAGCCTCACCACCGCCGACATCAGCCAAGCATTGCGCGTGGCAACCTTGGGCGATGTTGAAGCAAACCTTGCCAAATTTACAATTGGTGATCGCCAGATTCCAATACGCGTAAAAATTGCAGAGTGGGCACGTGAAGATTTAGGCGTTATCCGCAACCTGCAAATTCGCACGCCATCAGGCGCATCAGTTCCATTGGAATCGGTGGCAGATATTGAGTTTGGTCAAGGTCCATCCACCATCCAGCGCTTTAACCGCGAACGCCGGGTAGTTATTGGTGCTGATATGGCACAGGGTTTTGAAATTGGGCCAGGCCTCGAATTTGTCAAAGCTTCAGACGCTGTCAAAAACCTGCCGCCAGAGGTGAGCATTCAAGAGACCGGCGATGCAGAAGTAATGGGGGAGATTTTCGCCAGCTTTGCATTGGCAATGATAACGGGTTTGATGCTGGTTTTTGTGATTCTGATCCTGCTCTTGGGCTCAGTATTTCACACCATCACCATTTTGCTCTCGTTGCCGTTGTCACTGGGCGGTGTCGTGGCCGCACTTTACCTGACCAACAATGCAATCTCGATGCCGGTTGTGATTGGTATCTTGATGCTCATGGGTATCGTTACCAAAAATGCAATCATGCTCGTGGATTTTGCGGTTGAACGCCAAAAACACGGGATGCATAAGAACGAGGCGATTATTGAAGCAGGCCGAATGCGCGCCCGCCCGATCGTGATGACGACAATTGCCATGGCAGCAGGTATGGTCCCTGTTGCGATGGCAATCGGTGACGGTGGTGAGTTTCGTTCACCGATGGCCATTGCGGTTATAGGCGGACTGATTGTCTCAACACTTCTGTCGCTTGTTGTCGTGCCTGCACTCTATTCAATCATGGAAACGGTCAGCCGTTGGGTGTCCATAGCCTTCCGTTGGGCAGTCAACCCTAATCATCCTGATGAGCCTGAGTTGTTATTGCCGCCATCTTATGAAGACAATCGCCAGCAACAGATCGGGGCGCCCAAAACGGCACTTCCGAATATGACACAGCCTGCTGAATAAAAATTGGCAGGTGGGGTATTTGCCTCACCTGCCTAAGTTCCCACCTTGCGTGGGTACGAATCGCCGGCAGCATGATACTCCCCCCGATGAGGTTCATTGCTGTCGGCGATTCAACCAGCATAGCGGAGCGGTGAGTTGGTGCAAGCGCGCTCTTTTCGACTGCAATAAGTTTGCTGAAGTGCCAACGGCCACAATGCGTTTTACCCGTCAGCGCCTTGCCTGACGCAATTCCCACAGCGAGTGAGTAATAATTGCCAACAACATAATGCCGCCTCCAAGGAGCGTCATTGTTGTGGGTATTTCGTTGAAAATCATCCAAACCCAAATCGGCGCAAAAATGGTCTCTAATAAATAGGCCATCGCCACTAGCGGCCCGTAAAGCAAGCGCGGTGCGTAAGCGAGGCAAAAAAACGAAATCGGAATTACAATCAAGCCGTTGAGCAAGCTCCAATGCGGGGCATTGATATAACTGGCCGTGTTTGAAAACATGAAAACCGCGCTGATAGCTGCCGGTACGACGTTTGCAGCCAATACATTCACGCGTAAATCAATATCATATTTCCGGGTAGTGGTGATCGCGAGCGCCAAAAAAAACGATGTGAACAGCGCCAACATGTCGCCGAACCAGCGGCCTTCGCCAAGGCCGTCCCAGACAATCAGCCCCACGCCAAGAACAGTGACAGCCATTGTCAAAAGCGTTGCGCGATTGGGCTTTTCATCGTTCATAAGCCAACCCAGCAGTGCCGCAAACATGCTGGTGAACGCTAAAATAAACACCACATTGGCTGTGGATGTATAAAATACAGCCGCAATAAAGCTAACTGAAGTGATGGCGTAAAGCAGGCTTGCGATAATGGCCGGTGCGCGGAAATCAAACCTGAGATCGGTGTTGCCAAAAAAACGCGCCACCAAAAAAATCAAAAATCCAGCAATACCAACGCCCAAACACCGGAACGTCATCACAGACCATATGTCGCCATCGGCCAACCTAATCAGTGGAATATCGAAAGAAAGCACAACACCGCCGATGAGCGCTATCACCAAGCCTTGCTGTGTTTTCGAGTTCGTAGCCAATTCCGCCGCGTTAGAACTCAAAGTGACAATCCTAATTCGATAGGTTTGTCACCAGTTTCAAATCGCTTCCAGCCTTTGTCCGTGAGAAGCTCAATGGGCCGAAAATTAATTTTATAATCCATTTTTTTCGATCCGTTCACCCAATATCCAAGATAAACGTATGGCAGGCCCAAACTGCGCGCGCGCTCTATATGATCCAAAATCATATATGTTCCAAGCGAGCGCGAAGCTTCATCGGGTTCATAAAATGAATAGACCATTGAAAGTCCGTCTTTGAGAACATCAGACAAAGCCACCGCGATCAAATCACCGTCTCGCCGAAGCATGGGGTGAAAAGTGCTTGATGATTTACGGTATTCGGTGATTTGCGTATTCACATGGCTGTCTTCGATCATCATCGCATAATCAAGTACCGACATATCAGACATGCCGCCGCCAAAATGGCGCGAATCGAGATAAGCGCGGAAAATTGAATATTGCTCGGTTGTCGGCTCCGCTTTGTAAACAAGGGTTTTCAAGTCTCTATTTGCACCCGAAACGCGGCGTTGGGAGCGCGTTGGTTGAAAGAAATCCACTGGAATGCGTACCGACACGCATGCTCGGCAGCCTTCACATGCAGGGCGGTACGCAATGTTTTGCGAGCGTCTAAAGCCGCCTTGCGTCAAGACATCATTCAGGTCCGGTGCTTTATCGCCCACAAGATGCGTAAATACTTTCCGCTCCAAGCGGCCTGCCACATAAGGGCAAACGCTGGGCGCGGTTAAAAAGAACTGCGGCGCATCAACAACAAGCTTTGTCATCCTGACAGAATGGTGGGATTTTTGAAAAAATCAACACCGGCAATGAGTTTGGGCGCCAGTTGCGCCAATAATTACAGGGCCGATGCCCGCTGCATGGATGTACTCAATAAAATATCGTGCAGCGCGCGCTTACGGCTTGTGAACAATACAAGCAGCAAAACAAATGGCGTCAGGATTGTGTTGAACACCCAAAACAAAACCAAATGCACTGTTGCTATGAGCCAGTCGATTTGGCTGCCATCATCTTTCACAATTTTAAGATCCATGGCCTTCATGCCCGGGGTCGCTTGATCGCGTCCGCCAAGAGTTAAGGCGATATAGGGCACAACAACAATGGGTACGAGCACCGCATAAAGCAGCCATGCCAAGCCAAACGTAAAAATCCCCAAAATGCCGATAACCGTGCCGAGCACGGCTATGGCAATCACCATCGCGATATAGTCGATCAAAAACGCAAAGATGCGGCGGGAAAGGACACCATCAAAAGCGTGGTCGCTTACAGTAGGCAACCGGCTGATAACCGGTCCATCGGATATTTCTGGCATTGCGATTTGGCCTGAGTTGATAACCTATCACCACTAAATGGTAGCTACTTTGCGGTTGCACAAGCTGCGATCAGCCCTTTTTCAATTTCTCCGCTGCCTCAATTGCAAAATAGGTTAGGATGCCATCACAACCCGCGCGTTTGAAAGCGAGCAGCGTTTCCATCATGATACGGTCGCCATCAATCCAGCCATTGGCCGCCGCAGCTTTGATCATCGCGTACTCGCCGGAAACTTGATAAGCGAATATCGGCATACGGAACGCTTGCTTCAGCCGGTAAACAATATCAAGGTAGGGCAGGCCCGGCTTAACCATGAGCATATCCGCCCCCTCATCGACATCCTGCGCCGCTTCGCGTGTCGCTTCATCGCCATTGGCGGGGTCGATGTAATAGGTTTTTTTATCGCCTTTGAGTGTTTTGTCAGTGCCAACAGCTTCGCGGTATGGCCCATAAAACGCTGATGCAAATTTAGTGGCATAGGACATAATTGGAATGTCGTTAAATCCCGCGGTATTTAGCGCCGCACGAATTGCGCCAATCCGCCCGTCCATCATATCAGAGGGAGCTATAATATCAGCGCCCGCAATGGCTTGGCAGACAGAAGCCCGGCACAGCAGGTCAACAGTCTCGTCATTGATGATGACACCATCACGCAGAATGCCATCATGACCGTGGCTGGTGAACGGGTCGAGCGCGACATCCGTTATGATTCCCAGGTTCGGCACGGCTCTTTTTATTGCACGCACCGCTTTGCAAATCAGATTTTCATCGTCCAAAATGGCGCTACCGGTTGCGTCGCGTAAGTTAAGGCCCACGTAGGGGAACAAGGCAATTGCAGGTATGCCGAGCTCGGCCGCACGCGCGCACTCCCGCACGGCCACGTCAATGCTATAGCGAAACACTCCCGGCATGGATGCAATCGGTTCTGAACGGTTCTCACCTTCGACAACAAACAATGGCCAGATAAGATCAGCCGCTGTTAGTTCAGTTTCCCGAACCATCCGCCGTGACCAATCGGATTTCCGCAAGCGCCTGAACCGTCGGCCTCCGGTGATTGCATCAATATCAGGTTTATGAGTGTGCGATGTCATGTTCAGCTGGCCAATTTATGTCGCCCATAAATTCGCATGGCAACGCTAGGTACACAAGTCACCTGCAAAATGAAGTAATGCCAATTGACCTGATTGTTGCTTGGCACGATAGCTAAAACCATGAGTCGATCAACTGTCGTTTCAGAAATTCCCGCGCAGTTTGGCGCACTGGCAGATCTGGCCTTTACGCGTGTCGCAAATGCAATTGATGTGCGGCTAACGCGGCCAAAAGCTCTCAATGCGCTAACACATGGAATGGCCTTGGCTTTGCTGGAAGGGCTGCGCGTTTGGGTTGATGATGAATCAGTTTCACATCTCGTTATCAGCGCTGACACGGGCGACAAACGTGCGTTTTGCGCAGGGGGTGACATCCGTGACCTTTACGCCGGTTTTCGAGCCGGCACGCCGCGATACAGTTTCTTTCGGGATGAATACCGGTTGAATGAAGCAATCGCTTCTTTTCATAAACCTTATATCGCACTAATCGACGGTATGGTGATGGGCGGTGGCGCTGGCATTTCCATGCATGGCAGCCATCGCATTGTTACCGAAAACACAAAATTTGCCATGCCAGAAGTCGGTATCGGATTGATACCGGATGTTGGCGGTTCTTACATATTACCACGTTTGCCCAGCCAATTTGGGCTTTTCCTTGGCATAACCGGAACGGTTATTGGGCCAGAAGAGTGTTTAGAAGCAGGAATTGGCACGCATTTTTGTGCGGCGGCCAATATTGAAACTTTACGTCTTGAACTGTTGAATGCCCCAAATTCAGAGCATTGTCTGAAAAGGTTGCGGGTAAAACCAAATCCGAATTTACTGCACGAAAACGCAGACGATATTGTGCATGTATTTTCAGAGCAAACTTTAGCAGCTGTTTTTCAAGCGATGAGTGAAAAGGCGCAGAATAACCCATTTTTTGCCTCGGCAACCAAACGCATGGATGCAGCATCACCATTGTCTTTATGTTTGGCATTTGAGCAATTACGGCGCGGGGCGACCCTTTCGCTGCGCCAATGTCTGTCCATGGAATATCAGTTGGTGTGCCGCATTTTAGCTGGACCTGATTTATATGAGGGCATTCGTGCGGCGATTATAGACCGATCATTCCCGCCCAGATGGCAGCACAACTCAATTGAAACTGTTGACAGCGCGATGATAGCGTCCTTCTTTAATCCTGCGCCCGATTGCGATTTAGTGTTTGAGCCTTAATTGATGCGTTTCACCTTGGAAGATGACCGCAAAAAGCGCCGTCCGGCTTCAGTGCCTGGCGAAGATTTATTTGGCCTGTTCAACAGAATACTGGGATTGGTAGCGCTTGGTTTTGCAATATTTTCGATGGCGCGTCTGGTTGGCGTTCCGGGTCTAAGCCCCAGTCGATTTGATCTTATGGCGGTGGAATGGCGGACAGTTACCACAACACTAACAATTCTGTATGCGGCTGCAGGCTTCGGCCTGTGGCAACTTACACGTTGGGGGCTAATTGTTTGGATTGTTGCTTGTTTAATACAAGTAGTGATGCACACAGTGCTATCAAAATATTTCGGAAACAACATTGAGTTGATTTTCGTTATTATCGTACTGTTAGTAGCGTATTTTGTGTTTTGGGCCTATGTATATTGGGCCAAAAGAAATCGCTCATTGTCGAAATATTAATCACAAATCATTTGATCGAAGAGTAACCTTTTATTCATCTTGGTTTTTAAATCAAATTTGAGCGACCTTCGTTAGGTTAGTTCCATAGGCGGGAAACATAAAAATCCAACCGCCAGGGACAAACAGGAAGGCACTCACCATGGCACTCTCAAACGTTGCACTTCGCACGCCAGCGGCAAAACCGGTTGCAGCACCCGATTTTTCTGAAATTAAAGCGGGGTATCTCGAAACATTGCAATTGGTCGAGCGGGTTCATCGCCGTTTGTTGGATGTTATCAAAGATGAGTTCGACCGCCGCGGGCGCGGTGATGTCAATGCAGTACAAGCGCTGCTTTTGTACAATGTGGGCGATTCGGAACTAACGGCAGGTGAACTTCGGTCGCGCGGTTTTTATCTCGGGTCAAACGTTTCCTACAACTTGAAAAAACTGGTCGATTTGGGCTACATGAACCACCAGAAATCACGCATTGATCGCCGCGCAGTACGCGTAAGCTTAACGGAAACAGGCCAAGAAATCGCCGATATCGTTGGTGATCTTTACATGCGCCATATTGGCTCCATCGAAAAGGTTGGCGGCCTGAATGTTGAAGAGTTTACAGGGCTGAATAAATCATTGCTGCGCCTTGATCGCTTTTGGAACGATTCCATACTTTACCGCCTTTAAGACCTAAGCTCTACCAAGAAAGCCTGCGCCGGTCCTCCAGTCCCGCGCGGGCTTTTGCTTATTTATAGAGTGATAAAAATCAATTTAGCCAATACCACAACGCTGCCACAATTTTTGGTGTATTGCCCGTGTTCAAAATATATCGTCAGCCTGCGTGGTTTTTATTGAAACTTAACCATAAAGGCCCACGTTAAAAACATGAATGCGCGTCTCTTTTGGGCGCAAAAGGGCATAAAATGGCAGTTAAGTGGTCGAACAGCAAAATAACAATTGATAAATCACCAGCATCGCGCCGGGCATTTTTGCTGGGGCTTGGGGCGGCAGTGGCGCTTGCGCCCACAGCAGCGTTCGCCCAACAGCTGACAATTGATGATATTATCAAAGACCCGGGTCGCGGCAAATGGAACGACCAGTTCGATACTGGCGCCAAATCAAAGCAGGACGTTGCTTCGACACTTCCGATTTTCAGTGACCAAACCATTCTTTACGTGGAAAATTCAATCAACCAATATTTCAATATTGTATCGCAGGGCGGTTGGCCTGTGGTGCAAGCTACGAAGAAGATGAAACTTGGTTTTCGTGATCCCGCCGTTGAGCAACTCCGCCGACGCTTGATCATTTCGGGCGATATTGATCCTAGCGCTGGTATTTCCAATACGTTTGACTCATTTGTCGATGCTGGCGTTAAAAAGTTTCAAGCACGCCACGGCCTGCCCAATGATGGCGTGATTGGCAATTCAACATTGCAAGCCATTAACGTTGGAGCAGATGTTCGTCTTGCCCAGTTGCAAACCAATTTGATTCGATTGAAATCCATGGCGGGCTTTAAGGGCGAGCGCTATGTGATGGTCAACATTCCGGCTGCTGATCTTGAAATGGTAGAGGGCGGTGTTGTTGTGCAGCGCCACACCACGATTGTGGGCAAGATTGATCGCCAAACCCCGATTTTGAATTCAAAAATCAATGAAGTGATTTTGAATCCGTATTGGACAGCGCCAAAATCAATTATAGAAAAAGACATTATTCCGGTCATGCGCAAAGACCCAGAATATTTGACACGAAATGCTATTCGTATTTTCAATGAATCGACTGGCGAAGAGGTGCCGCCAACCGCTATTGATTGGAGCACCAACGACGCCGTGAAATATATGCTGCGCCAAGATCCCGGCAAAATTAATGCCATGTCTTCGACCAAAATTAATTTTCCCAATCCGCACGCGGTTTATATGCATGATACGCCGCAGCAGAGCCTGTTTTTGAATGCTGTGCGGTTTAACTCTTCGGGCTGTGTGCGCGTGCACAACGTCAAAGACTTGTCACTTTGGCTCTTGAAAAACACACCAGAGTGGGACCGAAACCGCGTCGATGCTGTGATTGAAACGCGCGTCAACACGCCCATTCCAGTAGCCGACCCGGTTCCGCTTTACTTTACGTATGTTACCGCTTGGGCAACTCCAAATGGGGTGGTGCATTTCCGCGATGACATTTACAAACGCGATGGTGCCGATGAGCTGAACATCACGCCTGCGGTGGTCGAAGAAGTCAGGCTGTAGGTTTTTCTTACGCTCAATAACCAACATCTGTGCATGCGTCACAATGTGCCGTTTCCCGCGTTGGCGGGAAGCGGGCGTTATGCTATGTCCGCGTCAACAATTTTGAGGGCCTTGCCATGAACCAGCATATTCTCCGCAACACTGATCCGTTCTTTGAAGCAACGTTGGCTGAGCGCGATCCGGAGATTTACGACGCTGTGCGCAAAGAGCTTGGCCGCCAACAACATGAAATTGAACTGATTGCTTCGGAAAATATTGTCAGCCGCGCCGTTCTAGAAGCGCAAGGCTCGGTGATGACCAACAAATATGCCGAAGGCTACCCCGGTAAACGTTATTATGGTGGTTGCCACTTTGTTGATATTGCTGAAGATTTGGCAATTGAGCGTGCGAAAAAATTGTTTAACGCAGGCTTTGCCAACGTACAGCCAAATTCCGGCAGCCAAGCCAACCAAGCCGTCAACCTTGCGCTGACCAAGCCGGGCGACACTATTTTGGGCATGTCACTTGATGCCGGCGGGCATTTGACCCATGGCGCAAAACCAAACATGAGCGGTAAATGGTTCAACCCAATTCAATATGGCTTGAACCTTGAAACCGGTCTCATTGACTATGATCAGGTTGAAGCACTGGCCCATGAACATAAGCCAACCATGATTATTGCCGGTGGTTCGGCCTATTCACGCATTATTGATTTTGCCCGCTTCCGCGCGATTGCTGATGCAGTGGGTGCTTTCTTTTGGGTTGATATGGCCCATATCGCTGGTTTGGTCGCGGCCGGCCTGCATCCATCACCGATGGAGCATGCCCATGTTGTGACAACCACAACCCACAAAACCCTGCGCGGCCCGCGCGGTGGCCTCGTGTTGACCAATCACGAAGATATTGCCAAAAAAATCAACTCTGCCGTGTTTCCCGGTTTGCAGGGCGGCCCGCTTATGCATGTGATTGCCGCCAAAGCGGTGGCCTTTGGGGAGGCGCTCGACCCAAGCTTCAAAATCTACCAACAACAGGTGGCTGACAATGCAAAAGCTCTTGCGGCACAGCTCGTCAAAAACGGCTTTGACATTGTGTCCGGCGGCACCGACAACCATTTGATGCTGGTGGATTTGCGTCCTAAGAAAGTCACCGGCAAAGCTGCAGAAGCAGCCCTTGGCCGCGCATTTATCACCTGCAACAAAAACGGCGTGCCAAACGACCCCGAAAAACCGATGGTCACGTCCGGCATTCGTTTAGGCACACCGGCGGCAACATCTCGCGGTTTTGGCGTTGCTGAATTTGTCGAAGTTGGCGATTTGATTACAGAGGTAATGGACGGCCTTCGTGATGCCGGTTCCGCTGAGGCCAATGCTGCAACCGAGGCACATGTGCAGGAAAAGGTCAAAATCCTGTCTGGTCGTTTCCCGATTTACGAAATGCTTTAAGCGCTGCTATAGACGATTATGCGTTGCCCGTTTTGCCAATCTGACAATACCTCGGTGAAGGATTCGCGTCCTGCCGAGGACGTGACGACCATTCGCCGCCGCCGCGTTTGTCTGGATTGCGGCGGCAGGTTCACGACATTTGAGCGTGTTCAACTGCGTGAGTTGATTGTGTTGAAGCGCTCCGGAAAGCGAGTGCCATTCGACCGCGATAAACTCACACGGTCTGTAATGACAGCATTGCGCAAACGCGAAGTGGACAGTGACAGGGTCGAGCGCGCCATTTCCGGTGTGGTGCGGCAGCTTGAGAGCCTTGGTGAAGCTGAAATCATGAGCGATGATATCGGCCATCACGTTATGGCGGCGCTCAAAGGGCTTGATGATGTGGCTTATGTTCGATTTGCGTCTGTGTATCATAATTTTCAGAGCGCAGCTGATTTCGGGGCGTTTTTAAGCGCAATGGACACCGCGGACGGCGTAACCATACCAGAAGATCAAGACTGAATAGCAAAATACCGTAAGTTCACCGCACGCAAACTGATAAGTATGCGTGCGATTAATTCCAGTTGGCTTATGCTGTTGTCAATGCCATGTCGTTTCGTCTTGTCTCTTGCCATAGCAAGAAAAACGAACCGGCCATAATCATCACAAGCCCAAGCCAGATGATGCCCTGCGGCCAATAACCAAAGAACAAGCCATAAACCAACACGTTTGAAATCAATTTCAAATCATCAAACGGCTGCACGAAGTTTGCATCCGCTGTCGCATAAGACTTTGAAAGAAAAAACTGTGCCACAAACACCAGAATTCCGCCGACCAAGATGAGCCAGACCACACTGCCTGTCGGCACCTGAAATCCAGTGCCAACCGCCCAAAATAAATTGATCGGGGTCAGCAGCAGCAAAAGCCAAGTCGTTAGAGTTTCCGGCGATTCTTCACGGCTCAGATACTTCGTCATCAGCGACGCTCCGCTCCAGAGAATAGCCGCAACAACTGGCAACAGCCAATAGACATTGAACTGCTCACTGAAAGGGTTGGTAACAATAAGTGCTCCCGAAAAACCGAGAATTGAAGCAATCCAACGGTTGGCCGTCACGTTTTCTTTCAGGAAGAATTTGGCACCAATCAATACAAAAAATGGCGCAGTCATAGTGAGGGCCACAACCTGCCATACCGGCACGCCTTTTGAAATCGCATATACAAAGGCTTGCAGGCCAGCCGCAGACAGCACCACACGAATGAAGTGGGGCACAGGTTGTTTGGTTTTGAACTTCAAAAGGCCTGCCCGCCATAAAAATGGCAAGGAAATAATCAAGGCAATTGAATATTGCCAGAATGTGTCGGATTGGGGCGAAAAGCCCAAACCGCCGAAGTCTGCACTGGCAGTAACAGTAAATGTGATAGCGTTTATAATCGCAAACGCGATACCTGCACCCACCATATAGGCGGCACCCAGCAGCGGGTTAGCGTTTTTGGTAACAGAATGATTCATGTTCAGGTTCCTTTTGAGACCGTTGACACAAATCAGGACACATGAGTTCGGCGCTTGCGAACATGCCATTATGCCAAGCTCCAAAAAGCCAAGCACAAGCGCACGCTCAAAAGCGTTTCTCTCATTCTCTTTCATCCGGACTATACCGTCGGCTCCGGATTTTCGCCGGATCTGCTGACCTTTTCAGTATTGCTGCCGAAAAGCGCTCGCGGGCTTGAGACATATTCAAGGCTGTCTCTTTACCGCCGGTGGGGAATTGCGCCCCGCCCTGAGAATGCTGCCGGATTATTCCGGCACCGCAAAATACAGAGAAATGGCCTCATTCTTCAAGCCCCTTATGTAAAATGGTTTTTTTGACGCTGCTTTAGTGGGAGTTCTTAGCAGCAACTTGCCTTGCGGTTCACCGCAAACCGGCCTAATCCCCGCGTCTGATTGTGAAGGATGACATGTTGCCTGACGCTGCCAAACCACAAAAGCCTGCAAGTCTTAAGGCTCCAAGACAAAAGACCGACACCGTCAATAAACGCGGTGCCGCAAGGCTGGCTGCGGTGCAGGCTTTGTACCAAATGGATGTCGCAGGCACCGGCGTATTGGAGACGGCAGCAGAATATGAAAATTTTCGGCTTGGGCAAGAAATAGATGGTGAGCAATATTTGGAGGCGGATGCTCAGTGGTTCCGCGCTATTTTGTCGGGCGTTGTAAAATATCAAACCGAACTTGACCCGTTGATCCATAATGCATTGCTCGATGGCTGGCCGTTATCCCGTATCGATTCGACTTTGCGAGCGATTTTGCGGGCAGGGGCCTACGAAATGATCCACCGTAAAGATGTGCCGGTGCCAGTAGCGATAACGGAATATGTGGAAATCGCAGCTGCGTTTTTCGGGGAAGAAGAGCCTAAAATCGTTAATGCCGTCCTCGACCGTATCGCCCGCGCTTTTAGATCACCCCAACAGAAATGAATATAAAATGAGCGCTTCAACGCCCGAAATTGCAAAAGCAAAAGCGACAGCGCTTAATTTAGCAGCAATCCAAGCGATTATTGGTTCGGCCGCTCCAATTGCAATTTCAACAGGCGGGCTTGCAGGCTTCATGCTACTTGGCGCTGATAAATCTTTGGCAACCGCGCCTGCCACCGGTTTCAACATTGGAATTGCTCTGGGCGCATTGCCGGCCGCATTTGCAATTTCAGCGCTTGGTCGCAGAGGCGGGTTTACCGCTGGTGCCGGTATGACGGGTCTTGGCGGTTTGGTCGCCTGCATTGCACTCATCTATAGCAATTTCTGGATGTTTGCTCTTGGTCTCTTGTTTATCGGCGTTGGCGGCGCATTCGTACAGCAATACCGCTTTGCGGCTGCCGATGCAGCGCCGCCGGAATTTAAGCCAAAAGCAATTTCGTGGGTTTTGTTTGGTGGCGTTTTCACGGCTATTTTGGGCCCGCAAATTGTTATTCAAACCAAAGACATGTTTGCGCCGTTCACCTTTGCAGGGGCATTTGCATCTGTTGTGGTCTTGGCAATTTTGGGCGCAATATTGATTTCGTTTATGAAAGCGCCAGATCCGGTTTCAGCTGCTGCTAAGGCAAACGAATTGCCGGCGCGTAGCCGCAAAGAAATAATCACACAGCCCGTCTATTCTACCGGTCTGATCTGCGCTGTTGGTTCTTACACGTTGATGACGTTTTTGATGACGGGTGCGCCTCTGGCAATGGTAGCTGCGGGCTGCACGCAAGAGCAGGCGTTTCTAGGCATTTCTTGGCATGTGCTCGCGATGTATGCACCAAGCTTTTTCACTGGCAACCTCATTGTCAAATTTGGCCGCGAGCGCATTATCGTTGCCGGACTGATAGTGCTCGTTATCGCCGCAATGGTTGGCCTGCACGGTGAAACCCTTTGGCACTTTTGGATTGCGCTTATTTTGCTGGGCCTTGGCTGGAACTTTGGATTTATCGGCGCAACCGCAATGGTGGCAGACAGTTATCGCTCATCTGAAAAAGGCATTGCTCAGGGTTTCCATGATGCTGTTCTGTTTGGCTCGGTGGCTTTTGCCTCGTTGATGTCAGGTGTGGTGTTTAACGCAGGTGGCTGGCACACCCAGAACTTTATTGTATTTCCCGTCGCTGCACTGTGTTTGATTGCGTTGTTTACCCTTTCAGTTCTGCAAAAGCGGGCGCGATTGGCAAAGCCAGCGTAACCTTGCCTTGACCGTTGACACATTGTTAAGCATAACCCGCGCGGATGTTTGAGAGGCCCGCGAGAGGCTTTCCAAGCGAATCTATCACGGGCCAGAGGGGATTTGGCCTCAGTTTATGAAAGTGGGAAACCAACATGCTTTATGCTGTTATCGCCTGCGGTCTGTTGTCGCTTGTTTATGCCGCTTGGGCAACACAATCGGTTATGTCGGCCAGCCAAGGTTCCGCGCGTATGCAAGAAATTGCAGCCGCAATCCGTGAAGGGGCACAAGCCTACCTGTCACGCCAATATACAACCATTGCCATTGTCGGCGTCGTTGTTCTCGCGATCACTTGGTATCTACTCGGCACTTTAGCCGCTGTCGGCTTTTTGATTGGTGCAGTTTTGTCTGGCGTTGCCGGTTTCATCGGCATGCATGTGTCGGTTCGCGCTAACGTTCGCACTGCACAAGCGGCTTCAATCAGCCTTGCCGGCGGCCTTGAAATTTCATTCAAAGCCGGTGCTATCACTGGCATGCTCGTTGCTGGTTTGGCTTTGCTTGGCGTTGCTGTTTACTACGGCATATTAACCGGCCCGCTTGGCTTCTTGCCAAATGACCGCGCCGTAATTGATTCGCTGGTTGCGCTTGGTTTTGGTGCGTCACTCATTTCAATCTTCGCCCGTCTTGGCGGCGGTATCTTTACCAAAGGTGCAGACGTTGGTGGCGACTTGGTTGGCAAAGTTGAAGCCGGAATTCCAGAAGATGACCCACGCAACCCAGCCACAATTGCAGACAACGTTGGCGATAACGTGGGCGATTGCGCTGGTATGGCCGCCGACCTGTTTGAAACCTATGCCGTGACCGTCGTTGCGACGATGGTGCTTGCAGCGATTTTCTTTGCCGGTGCGGCCAACCTCGATCAAGTTATGCTGTACCCGCTCGCGATTTGCGGCGCGTCGATTATCACTTCAATCGTCGGTACATTCTTTGTGCGCCTTGGCGCGAATAACAACATTATGGGCGCTCTTTATAAAGGCCTGATCGCAACTGGCCTATTATCAATCATAGGTCTTGGCGCTGCAACTTCACTCACCATTGGTTGGGGCGAAATCGGTGTTGTTGATGGCATCTCGATCACGGGTTGGAACCTGTTTTACTGCGGCCTTGTTGGCCTTGTTGTCACCGCATTGATTGTTGTGATCACTGAGTATTACACTGGCACCAACAAACGTCCTGTGAACTCAATTGCACAGGCATCCGTCAGCGGTCACGGTACCAATGTCATTCAGGGCCTTGCAGTTTCGCTTGAATCAACTGCGCTGCCAGCCATCGTTATCATTGGCGGCATCATCTCCACGTATCAGCTTGCCGGTCTTTTCGGCACCGGCATTGCCGTAACCGCCATGCTGGGTATTGCAGGCATGATCGTTGCGCTTGATGCTTTCGGCCCGGTGACAGACAATGCTGGCGGTATTGCCGAAATGTCTGGCATGCCCAAGGAAGTACGTCACTCAACCGATGCGCTCGATGCTGTTGGCAACACAACCAAAGCCGTGACCAAGGGCTATGCCATTGGTTCAGCCGGTTTGGGCGCTCTCGTTTTGTTTGCTGCTTATTCAAACGATCTGAAATATTTTGCAGCGAACTCGGATAAATATCCGTATTTTGCAGACATGGGTACAGTCTCGTTTGATCTGTCCAACCCGTATGTCGTCGCCGGTTTGATCTTCGGTGGCCTCATTCCTTACCTCTTTGGCGGTATGGCAATGACAGCTGTTGGCCGTGCTGCTAGTTCAATCGTTGAAGAAGTGCGCCGCCAGTTCAAAGACAAACCGGGCATTATGCTTGGAACCGAAAAACCAGATTATGGCCGTGCGGTGGATATTCTCACCAAAGCCGCCATTAAAGAGATGGTAATACCATCACTCCTCCCGGTTTTGGCGCCATTGTTTGTCTATTTCGGTGTGTTGTTGATCTCGGGATCCAAGGCTTCAGCTTTCGCTGCGCTCGGTGCATCTTTGCTTGGCGTTATTGTGAACGGCCTATTCGTGGCCATTTCGATGACATCCGGCGGCGGCGCATGGGACAATGCCAAGAAGAGCTTTGAAGACGGCTTTGTCGATAAAGACGGCGTCAAACATCTCAAAGGCTCAGAAGCCCATAAAGCGTCTGTGACCGGCGATACAGTTGGCGACCCGTATAAAGACACCGCTGGCCCAGCCGTAAACCCAGCCATTAAAATCACCAATATCGTGGCTTTACTGTTGTTGGCCGTGCTCGCGCACCAAGCTTAACCCACTATATTGAAAAAGGCCGCTGATTTGTCAGCGGCCTTTTTATTTTTGAATTTTTCGAGAAGATTAAATTTAGATCCCGTCAAACACGCTGCGTGCAACACCGGTACTGCCGCTTGCACCCGATAGGCCGCGGATAACGCCAATAATAAACCCTTGGTCTGCGCCACCTGTTGGTGTTGTGCGTGAAATCATATCAAACACTTTGCCATCTTGCAGGCCATAATCGGCAATGCGTTCCACGCGGCTGTCAGCGCCAAAATAAACAGCTAACACCCGCTGCGACACAACGCTTGGCCGGGCAAACGCTGCAGCACGGGTGCGCTGCTGCGAAATGTAATAAAGTGCTTCTTTGCCATCAATGGTGTTTGTTGTTGAGGGTGAACCCAGCGACAAAAGCACCTGTTCACGGCTGGACCCGACGGGCACCTGATCAAGCGCCTGCTGGTCAACGACATAGCCATTGGTAAAATTCTGGCGCGGTTTTAGTGTGTCGCCCACCCCGGTGCAGCCCGACAAAACGCTGAGCGCAACCAACGAACCCGATAGAAAAAAAAGGGTGCGGTGACCGCCACCCTTGAAATTCGAAACCAAAACAGACATGTCACACCCTTATTGGCAAATAGTCGCAGTATTATGGCTCTTGGCTAAACCAGCTTGACGCGCGATGCAAGAAAGCACCTAACGAACTTCATGTTTTGAGCCAATTGCGGGCTGGCATTTTATTCAACCTTTAAGAAAGATACTTTTGATGAATGCCATTTTGCGGTTTCTTGGTTTCGGCAACAAAAGTGATCCAAAAACCATCGATGCTCTGTATGAAGTGATTGTGGCAGCAGCGCGCCAACCTATATTTTATTTGACATATGGCGTCGCTGATACCCCGCTTGGCCGCTTTGAAGTGTTAAGTGCGCATATGGCGGTCATTTTGAGAGCTTCGAGAACTGCAGATCCACGTGTCAAAGACATTGTTCAGGTTCTTACCGAAGAGTTTTTCAAAGACGTTGACCATTCCCTGCGCGAGCTTGGGATTGGTGACGCAGGTGTGCCAAAGCGTATGAAAAAGTTGATTTCAAACTTTTATGGCCGTCTTGAAACATATGTTTCAGCCATTGACGCGAACGATAAAGATGCTTTGGCAAACGCACTAGAGCGAAACATGGCACCGGATGCTGCGCTTAAAGACGCTGGTGCATTTGCCAACTATATCATGTCAGCGGCAAAAAGCGTTGAAAAACAAATGCCTGGGCCCTTTTTGGAAGGTAAACTTAGCTTCACTTCAACTATAACGGAATAAAACCATGGAACTTCGCTTTATACCTTCAAAACTTGCCAAGAAAGGCGAACGGTTCATTGGCAAGGGTGAAAGTGATTTTCTTGCCGCGGTAGCCTCACAGCTTAAAATCCGGTCGGTTGAAAGCCTGTCTTGGGATTTGGTTGCAAAGCCATGGGGTAAAAGAGGTTTTAGGCTGGATGGAACCGTCAACGGGGTCGCTGCACAGGCTTGCATTGTCACGCTTGCACCGGTTGTTGAGCACATTACGGAAATAATTGACCTTCGTTTTGTTCCCGAAGAAACCCAAAAAGACAAACCGGGCAAACAAGGTTTTGAAGAAGATATCAATTTTGATGCCAAGCCCGAAGACGAACCGGAAACCTATGCGGATGATACTTTCGACGCCATGCCATTTGTGGTTGAGCATTTGGCTTTGGGTCTAAACCCTTATCCGCGGGCGCCGGGGGCAGAATTTGTCGAAACTGATGGGCCGGTAAAAGAAACGTCTGCTCTGACGCGGGCGCTCGAGGCTTGGGCCGTCAAAAAGGCCAACTGACTGTCACTCGTTTGTGACTTTTAACACATTCATCGCTGATTCGGGTTGTGTAACCGCCGCGAATGCCTATTTTGCGCCAAACTGGCCCGCACTGGGGGTCGCGCGCAGGGATAGTTTACTTGGTCACCATTTCAATTGACGCGATGGGCGGGGATATCGGCCCTTCTGCCATTTTGCCCGGCGTGGCGCTGGCGCTCAAGCGCCGTCCCGATATCCTGCCACTTTTGTTCGGCAACCAAACAGCGATTGAAGCAGTTCTGGAGACGCTGCCCGGGCTAAAGGCTGTCGCCAAGGTTATTCATTGCGATATTTCAGTTTCCATGGATGATAAGCCGAGCCAAGCCTTGAGGGCAGGGCGCTATAAATCGTCAATGTGGAAAGCCATTGAAGCGGTTAAAACACGCGAAGCCGGGGCTTGCATTTCAGCGGGTAACACCGGCGCTTTGATGGCTATGTCGAAGTTTTGCCTGCGCACCATGGCTAACATCGAGCGTCCCGCAATTGCCGCCATTTGGCCAACGGTTCGCTCTGAAAGCATTGTGCTCGACGTTGGCGCAACCATTGGCGCGGACGCGCAGCAATTGGTCGATTTTGCTATTTTAGGGGCTGCCCTTTCCCGTTCACTACTTGATATCCCTCGCCCGAATGTCGGCCTGTTGAATGTCGGCGTTGAGGAGATCAAAGGCCAGGAAGAGGTCAAAGAGGCCGGTCGTTTGCTGCGGGATGCTAATTTAGCATCCCTGAATTATCATGGCTTTGTTGAAGGCAATGACATTGGCAAAGGCACCGTAGATGTTGTTGTGACCGAGGGTTTTGCAGGAAATATTGCATTGAAAACCGCTGAAGGCACCGCGCGGCAAATCGCGACTTATCTTCGGGAAGCCATGAGCCGGACGCTCATGGCCAAGATCGGTTATTTTCTTGCACGCGGCGCTTTTGAAACGCTGCGCGAGAAAATGGATGTCCGCAAGACCAATGGCGGCGTTTTTCTGGGATTGAATGGTATTGTTGTTAAAAGCCATGGCGGCACAGATGCTGAGGGTTTTGCAGCTGCTGTCGAACTGGGCTATCAAATGGCGCGCAACAACATTCTTGATAAAATATCAGCTGACCTTGAAGCGTTTCATGGCCGTGTAATGGCCGTGGCCGAACCGGTTGCCACTGCAGAAGCGGACGAAAAATGACACAGCCGTTTCTTCGGTCCGTTGTGCGCGGCGTCGGTAAAGCGTTACCCAAAAACTGCGTCACCAATGCCGATTTGGAAAAGACTGTTGACACAACCGATGAGTGGATTGTCCAGCGCACCGGTATTCATCAGCGCTATATTGCAGGTGAGGGCGAAACCACAGTTAGCCTTGGGTTTGAAGCTGCCAAAAACGCACTAAAGAACGCCGGTTTGGAACCAAAAGATATTGATTTAATCATTCTTGGTACCGCAACACCCAACAACACTTTTCCAGCCAGCGCTGTAGAAATTCAAAATCTTCTCGGCATCAGCCACGGTTTCGCCTTCGATATGCAAGCCGTTTGCTCGGGCTTTTTATATGGCTTTACAACCGCCGATATGTACCTGCGTTCTGGGCAGGCTAAACGCGCTCTCGTGATCGGCGCTGAAACGTTTTCGCGTATTCTTGATTGGAATGACCGCACCACTTGTGTCTTGTTTGGCGATGGGGCAGGCGCGGTTGTGCTGGAAGCGGTTGAAACCACCGATAATAATGCGCCCGGGGTGTTGTTTTCCAGCCTACGCGCCGATGGTTCTCATAAAGACAAGCTTTATGTTGATGGCGGTGTTTCCACAACGCAAACAGTGGGTTATCTGCGTATGGAAGGCCGCGAGGTGTTTAAGCATGCGGTAGCGATGATTACCGATGTCATTTATGATGTGCTCGAAAAAGCTCATATGACCGTTGACGACATCGATTGGTTTGTACCGCATCAAGCCAATGTGCGCATTGTCGAGGGCGCAGCTAAAAAACTGGGTATACCGTTGAGCAAGGTTGTCGTGACTGTTGGTCAGCATGGCAATACGTCAGCAGCATCTGTGCCTTTGGCATTGGAACATGCGGTTTCCAACGGCTCAATTAAGCCTGGCGATATGGTGTTGCTTGAGGCTATGGGCGGCGGTTTTACATGGGGGGCCAGCCTCGTCAGGTGGTAGGCTGGTGCAAGCAGGCACAGGCATGTGACATTCTAAGCAATTGACATTGATTTAATCGGGAAACTTGACCGCAAGCTTCATTCCAATTAGCTTTATCACAGTTAGGGGAACATTATGGCCGGAAAGACCATCACGCGCGCCGATCTGGCGGAATCTGTCTATCGAAAGGTTGGCCTTTCGCGCACGGAGTCAGCTGAGCTGGTTGAAATGGTTCTTGACGAAATGTCAGATGCTGTTGTTCGCGGCGAAGCCCTTAAAATATCATCGTTCGCTACATTTCAATTGCGCGACAAAACAGAACGGGTCGGCCGTAACCCGAAAACAGGCGAGGAAGTCCCTATCACACCGCGCCGGGTGATTAGCTTCAAAGCATCCAATGTGTTGAAAAATCGCATTCAAACCGGCCACGAGATTCGTAAGCCTTCCAAGGGCTAAGCGTGGTAAATTCTGTGCTGGCCCAACGTGAAACTTGAACTATGACGTCCATCTGGTTGATTTGTTGTCCGTTGAGTCGGGTCAAGGTTGCGCTTAAATGACTGACAAAAGTGTCGATGCTTTCCGTACAATAAGTGAAGTGGGCGAAGATTTAGATTTGCCACAGCACGTGCTGCGCTTTTGGGAAACCCGTTTTACCCAAATCAAACCAATGAAACGCGGTGGCGGACGCCGGTATTACAGGCCTGTTGATATCGACCTCATAAAAGGTATCCGGCATCTGTTGTATGATCGTGGCTACACAATCAAAGGTGTTCAGCGCCTGCTAAAAGACAATGGGGTTGCCTTCGTACAGGCGCTCGGTACGGGAGATGTGGAAGCCGCTCGAGCCATAGCCGAGCGAAAACAAGCGTTAGATGGGCCGTCCTTGGTGCAACCCGGCAGCAGTCAGCCAGCTATGATTGAAAACAACATGATGGTTGGCAGAACCAAAACGCCAATTACGCGCCGTATTTTTGGCCTCGGCGGGCGCGATGACGGCTTGGCCGCTAATACGCCAGTTGACGGTGTCGGCAAAGATGACCGCGCTTTATTGCAAGAAACTCTTTTCGATCTGTTGGAATGCAAGCGCTTGCTTGATCAAGCCCGTTAAGACCGCTGCGCCCACACGCGGGCCGTTTGGAAAGAAGAGAAATTGGTCGGAGTGGCGGGATTCGAACCCACGACCCCTTGACCCCCAGTCAAGTGCGCTACCAGGCTGCGCTACACTCCGATCCGACATTCGTTTACAGGGTTGAAACATCAAACGTCAATTGTCGCCCTGATAAATTTGCCGCTTATCATTCAGCCGCAATATCGGGAGCAATATCAGAAGCAACATCGGGAGCATAGGAAGCGTGTGATGAAGCGGCAATATGGTTTGCCAATAGGTCCAAACCACGTTCGGCAGCGCCTTTGCTGATCAGCGGGCCGGCATCAGGGTACCACTCAATGCGCATATCTGCTCGGTGATCGGGCTGCGAGGCGTCTTTAAGAATCATGCGCAGCTCAGGTTCTAACAGCTGCTCGCCCGCGCCGCCAAAGCCGACCAAAGCAACCGGGGCTGGGTCGATCAAGGCAAATACGTTGCGCAGCCCAACGCCGAGTGCTTGCGCTGCAATTTTGAAAGCTTGCCGTTCGGGCCCGTCGCGTTCCAGTGCCGTTTGCGCAAGCACCGCAAATTCAGAATGGTTTATTTCGCGTTTGGGTTGGCTATGCGGGTCTTCGCCTTTGGCATTGCGCCAAATCGCGTAATCACTCGCGTAAGCTTCAATACAGCCATTGCGCCCGCAGCGGCATTTAGCACCTTGATATTCATGCACCATGTGCCCGAATTCAGCCGCCGATGAGCGTACGCCAGAAAACAGGCGGCCACCGATCGTGATACTCATCCCAATGCCATCAGTCATCGCGACTGAAACAAAGTCTCCGCCATAAAGATCAGGCTTTAGTCTGCGTAAAGCGACAGCCGTTGTGTCACTATCATTAGCCACCGTTACTGGAATGCCCAGCCGCGCTTCCAGTCCGTCGGAAAAATCAACGGAGCCTGCCGTGATCGGCGACCAAAGCATCACACGGCAACTGGTATCAACAACGCCTTGCACACCGAGTGAAATTTGCCTGACAGGTGGTAAATGCAGTGGTAATTCTGCCATCATGCCTGAAAGCACATAGGCAAGCGCATCGTTTATCGCTTCGCCGTCGGCCTCGCGGGTTTCAATACGTGCTTCGCGAGTAAAAACAATGTTCCCTGTAAAATCAAAAAACGTAAACCGCGCAGTGTTTAAGCTGAGCGCCACAGTTGCAACCAAAGCTGCTCTCTCATCGAGGCAAAGCGCCATTTGCGGGCGGCCACGGCGTGACGAAGAAGAAGCAATACTGGATTCGCTCAGAACACGGTCTTGCATTAAACCGGCAGTAATTGTTGAAACTGTTGCAGGAGAAAGGCCGGTGCTTGTTGCAAGTTCTGTGCGGGACACACTCCCTTTAATCCGAACAGCCTGAAGGATCCGCAGCGTGTTGGCACGGCGCAGATCGTCTGAACGCGCCATAATGGGGCGAATCTGCACGATCATTGTTTGCCTCCGTACAGCAGCATCTAGTTTAGCCGGCGATAAAGCACCGGTAAGGAGGGTGCAGAATTTCACTGTTTACAACAAGAATGTTGACACAGAACGAAATCTTGTCCAATCTTTTTTTCGAGCCTCGAATTAAAAGGTTCAAGGGCCAGTTGGCCCTGAATTGCAAAGACCTATATTTAGTCGTGCCATCGGCACCCCGGGAGGATTATATGAAGAAGTATGCATTGGCGCTTGCTGGCGCCGTGTTCGCTTTGACTGCTGTGTCGAGTGCACAAGCAGCGGGCAAAACCATTGCCGTTTCTTGGAAAACATTCCAGGAAGAGCGTTGGAAAACAGACGAAGCCGCAATCAAGGCTGCCGTTGAAGCTGCCGGTAACACCTATGTGTCAACAGACGCGCAGGGTTCTGCCCAGAAACAAGCTGCTGATATTGAAGGCCTGATCTCGCAAAAAGTTGACGTGATCATGGTTGTTGCGTTCGATTCCGACGCGATTCTGCCATCAATTAAAGCCATCAATGATGCTGGTATCAAGTCGATTGCTTATGATGTGCAGTTCGAAGATCCATCAGCGCTCTATATCACCTTCGACAACGTCGGTGTTGGCAGAACAATTGCTGATGAAGTTCAGAAAGCCAAACCAGAAGGCAACTATGCCATCATCAAAGGTGACAAAGGCGACCCGAACGCAACATTCTTGCTTGGCGGCATGATGGAAGTTCTCAAAGCCGGTATTGATTCTGGTAAGATCAAAATCGTCTGCGAAACATTCACAGACGGCTGGAAGCCAGATGGCGCGCAGAAAAACATGGAACAGTGCTTGACCTCAACCGGTAACAAAGTTGACGCAGTATTGTCTCAGAACGACGGTATGGCCTCAGGCGTTGTTGCTGCTTTGACAGCACAGGGCATGTCCGGCATTCCAGTTGGCGGTCAGGACGGCGACTTGGCCGCGATCAACCGCGTTGCTCTTGGCTCACAGACAGTTTCTGTTTGGAAAAACGCTAAAGACCTCGGCAAAGTAGCTGCTGAAGCTGCAAACGCCTTGGCTGAAGGCACTGCTATGGACGCAATTGCTGGCGTTGGTAAATTTGCTGACGGTAAAAACAAAGTTGAAATGAACGCAATTTTGCTTGCTCCAACACCAATCACAAAAGCCAACATCAATGTTGCCATTGATGCCGGTCACATCACCAAAGACCAAGCCTGTGCTGGCGTTGCAGCCGGTGCAGTTCCAGGCTGCTAATATCGCAGCCTAATTGAATAAAAGCCGCGCCGTTTGCAAAATCGGCGCGGTTTTTTTTAAGGTGAAACAGGATACTGGGGAGATATCCATGTCTGACAAACCCGACAGCAGTGCAGGCCCGGCCATGCAAAAAGAGGGGCCGGTGCAACGGTTTTTTCGGGCAACCGAAATTGATCAACGCATGTTGGGCATGATTATTGCCCTCATAGTGATTTGGTGCGTGTTTGATTACGCCAGCGGCGTGTTGCGCGGTGATTTTGGTGGTTTGCTTGGCGGCTCGTTTTTGACACCACGCAATCTGTGGACCCTTCTTGTTCAGACCTCGTCCATCGCAGTTATGTCAACCGGCATGGTGTTGCTGATTGTCATGCGCCAAATTGATTTGTCGGTTGGCTCGATGCTGAGCTTAGTTGCGGTCGTGGCGGCAGTGTTCCAAGTGTTTCAACTTGGTCCGGTTCTGGGTGTTGGCCATCCGGCAATTTGGGCGCTTGGCGTGGCAGCCGCCATTGGTATTGGTGCTTTAATCGGGGCCGCAAACGGCGCACTGACGGCTTATGCAAAAATTCCCTCGTTTATTGTAACCCTTGGCGGGTTAATTTGTTATAGCGGCCTCGCCTTCTTGGTGGCGCGCGGCGAAACTGTTGCGCCGATGGATAAGACATTTGAGGTTTTCGGTGGCGGCATTGCAATCAGCTGGCTTGGGCCATTTTGGAGCTGGGCAATTGCTGGTCTGGCGTGCCTTGGTATTATTTTTGGAATCGTCAACGGACGCCGCCAGCGCCAAAGATTTAAGTTTCCGCTGCGCCCTATTTGGGCAGAAGTGTTTTTGGCCTCAATCGGCAGCGCGGCGGTTTTGGGCACAACCCTTGTAATGAATTCTTACCCTTGGCCGTTCAAGTTGATCGAAAACTATGCTGTTGCCAATAACGTGCCTATTCCTGCCGGGATTGAAAACAGAGATGGCAGTGCCGTCTGTATGGCCGCTGAAAAAATTGTGCGCTGCACGGAAGGCTTGATTTATTATACCGGCTATTCTGTACCTGTCCTAGTTGCCTTGGCAGTTGGCTTGGTGATGACATTTATTGCCACCCGCACCCAGTTTGGCCGCTATGTTTATGCAACCGGCGGTAACCCAGAAGCAGCTGAACTTGCAGGCATCAACACCAAATGGCTGCTGGTAAAAGTGTTTGCTTTAATGGGGGCATTGGTTGGCATTTCAGCAGTGATTTCATCGGCGCGCCTCAATGCGGCCACCAACGCATTGGGCTTGTTTAGTGAACTATATGTGATTGCGGCAGCCGTTATCGGCGGCACGTCCCTCGCTGGCGGTGTTGGCACGATTTATGGTGCAATGATTGGCGCGCTTTTGATGCAATCGATCATCTCCGGCATGTCACTTCTAAACTTACCAACCGCCTATCAAAGTATCGTTGTTGGTGTTGTTTTGGTTCTCGCTGTCTGGCTTGACCAGCTTTACTCCCGCCGCGTGAAATAAGGACGAGATCATGGCAACTCCACTCATTGAAATGCGGGATATTTCCATTGCATTCGGCGGTATTAAAGCTGTCGATCATGCCAGCATTGATCTTCATCCCGGCGAAGTTGTTGCATTGCTTGGCCATAATGGCGCCGGCAAGTCAACGTTGATTAAGGTTTTGTCCGGAGCTTACAAGCGCGATGCCGGGCAGATTATGATCGATGGCAATGAAGTTGCAATCAATAATCCGCGTGATGCTAAAGGCCATGGTATTGAAACAATTTATCAAACGCTGGCTTTGGCTGATAACGTTGATGCTGCCGCTAATTTGTATCTCGGCCGTGAACTCAAAACCAAGTTCGGCACGCTGGACGATGTGGCGATGGAAGCTGAAACCCGCAAGGTTATGCATCGCCTCAACCCCAACTTTCGCCGCTTCAAAGAGCCCGTGAGCAAACTTTCAGGTGGCCAACGCCAATCTGTTGCAATCGCGCGTGCCATCCATTTTAACGCACGCATTTTGATTATGGATGAGCCGACGGCAGCGCTTGGCCCGCAAGAGACAGCTCAAGTTGGCGAGCTGATCAAACAGCTGAAAGCTGAAGGTATCGGTATCTTCCTGATCAGCCATGACATCCATGATGTGTTTGATTTGGCGGATCGGGTTTGCGTCATGAAAAACGGCAAGGTTGTTGGAACAGCTCACGTCAAAGACGTCACCAGCGACGAAGTGCTAGGCATGATTATTGCAGGCAAATGCCCGGCGGGTGCTACGCCGGGGCCGGGGGCAATGAACTGAGTTAAAACTTAATTCAATGAACGAAAGGGTTTTTGCTATTCAATGCAAAAGCCCTTTTTTTATGCTTTGCGCGCTCTGTCTCTCCCCACGCCCGCTTCAAGCGCCACGCAGCCCCAAATCACGCCATAGCAAATGTACAAATGCCGCCACTTGTCGAGGTCGATTACAATGCCAACCAAAAGATGGCCAAGAAAAACAATCCAAGCACACATTAAGTAGGGCTGCCACGGCCTTGGGCGCATCACAATTTTGAAGCCTGCCACCAGCGTCCATAAAAATAATGTCATCCAGCCTGCAAAACCAATCCAGCCATAATCAAGCAACGCCTTCAGCCACATGGCATGCGTGTCTTCGCCATAGATTTTGCCAAATTCTACAGGGCCAAGGCCCCAAGGCTTTTCAAGCGCAACCCAAAATCCAATGGCATGGCGGGCAAAACGTCCGACACGCGCGCCATCATAGTCTTGAACGACTTTGGCGCGTTGCGTGAAAAGTTCCGAAATTTGTGGCACTTGAAGGGCTATTAAAAGCGCCACCATGACCAAAGCAAAGGCAACGCCAGTAAGTACGATCAGCCTTAAGCGAAACTTTGTGCTTTCGCTTTGTAAAAACAACATGAGCACCAATAGGGCGGTGACAAACACCATCAAACCCCATGCCGCTCGGCTGAAAGAAAGGAACAGGCCAAGCAGAATGAAAAGCAAAGGCGCGGAAAATTTGAACAGGTCGCTAACGGTTCCGGTTAAAATCCGATAGATCAGGTAAAGCGCTGGTAAAACCAAATAGGGCCCAAACACGTTTGGATCTTGGAATGCGCCCTTGGCACGCGAGTAAAGCGTAAACATCTCGCCACCCGGTATAAGGCCGAGGTAGCCGAAAATGCCTAAGCCAGCAGTGCCCATGGCACCAAACACATAGGCCCAAAAAATTGGTTTAAGCAGCGCTGGATTATTGTTGATTGCAGCAGCATAAAACACGGTTGTTAGCGCCAAGAATGCCGTTACCGCATAATACATCGGCGCTTCAGACAGGTCTTTGAGCTGGGTCCACGTAAGCAAGCCGCCAAGCAAAATAACCATAAACAAAATCAGCGGAATGACTGTTATGCGATTCAGTCTAAGGCCGCACAGAAAAGCAACGCCAATCATTGCCACCATGTAAAGATCATAGGGTGCCGGTTCATTGATCACGAAACCCGAAAGAAAGACGCCAAACGCAACAGCAGCAATACCAATATATTTCAGCGCAGCTGCGTTGATTTCCGCTTTGGTCAGCGGAGCCCGATAATAATCTGGTGCGGTAATACTGCTCATAGCTGCTTCAATATGCGTTTTCTGAGTTAAGCAGGCGAATAGGGGTCAGAAGAAGAATTTTCAAATCAAACCATAAAGACCAATTTTCGATATAAAAAAGGTCATATTCTGTCCGGCTTTTGATCTTTTCGTCGGTGTCAACTTCACCGCGCCAGCCGTTGATTTGCGCCCAGCCCGTCACTCCTGGTTTTACACGGTGGCGGGCGAAATAACCTTCTACCACTTCGTGATAAAGCCGGTCATGCGTTTGCCCTGAAATGGCATGCGGGCGCGGGCCGACCAGTGAAAGATCTCCCTTCAAGACATTGAAAAATTGAGGAAGCTCATCAAGCGAGGTTTTCCGGATAATCCGGCCCACTTTTGTGACGCGTGGATCGCCCTTGGTTACAGCTTTGATCGCCGTCGGATCACACATTTCAGTATACATCGAGCGGAATTTAAGAACATTAATAACTTCATTATTGAAGCCATGGCGCTTCTGCTTAAAGAACACGGGCCCTTTTGAGTTCATTTTAATCGCAATAGCCACACCCAACATTATGGGCGAAAACACAATAATTCCAAAAAGGCTAAAGACGATATCAAAAGCCCGCTTGGCAACAGAGTCCCAATCGTTGATCGGTTTGTCGAAAATGTCGAGCATTGGAACCGAGCCAATATAAGAATAGGAGCGCGGCCGAAATCGCAATTGACTCATGTGCGCTGACAACCGGATGTCGACCGGCAGCACCCATAGTTTTTTCAAGACCTGCATCACACGGGCTTCAGCAACCATGGGAAGGGACACAATCAGCATGTCAATTCGGGCGATCCGCGCAAACTCAATCAAATCGGTTGTTGTGCCAAGCTTAGGGTAGCCAGCGATGACTTTTGGAGAGCGCGCACCGTCTCGGTCGTCAAATAGGCCGCACAAACGAATATCATTATGCGGCTGTTGTTCGATGGCGCGGATCAACTCTTCTGCAGATTGACCGCCGCCAATCACCACTGCGCGGCGCTCCATAATGCCATTTTGCGCCCAATGTCGAATAAGCAATGTCAGCGCAATCCGACCAATCGCAATGGAGGCGATTGCGCTTAAAAACCAGAGCCCAAACCACAGACGTGAAAGATCATCTGAAATTTTCAGAAAGAAGCCAATAATTGCAATCGCAGCAAAGGCACCGCCCAGAACCGTAAATATTTTGCCAAGGCTTGCCAGCGGTGTGCGGAGCACCTTCATTTGGTAAGCACCGTTAATTTCAAGCAGCGCCATGCCGATGAATCCACCCGCCAACGAAATCGAATAGTAAAAAAGCATAAGCGGGCCGGTCCCGACATAAGCGATGTAGCAGACGACACCCGAAAGCGTGATCAAAACTGTATCGATCAGACGTAATATGCCAGTTACCATAGCCGGGCTGATGGTTTCCTGGCTGAATTGTTTGGCGATATCGAGAGCTAAGCTTTTAAGATGCTCACGGCTGTCAAGCGGAACTTCGCTGTGCAGGGTCGACGCGTTTAGTATTCCGGGAGCTTCGTTCTTGGTCATCGTTTGCCGAGCCTGATTGCAATTGTTTGAGCCTATTTCAAACCTATGAAATTTGTGTTCAACCGTTGCGTCTGGCAAGCGCAGTAAAATAGGCATTTTCAATGGTGGCAGCCATTACATCTGCACCAAAGCGGGCTTTTAGGGTGGCCTGCGAAGGCATCAACGCTGCCCAAGCCGTTTCATCGCTCAAGACTTTAATCATGTGGGCTTCAATTGAAGCGACATTTGCATGGGTGATGCCAGTAGCGTCTTTTCCGAAGATCTCTGGAATTCCGCCAACATTGGTTGCAATCATTGGTTTTCCAGCCGCTAATGTTTCAAGCACAATATAGGGCATGGCTTCGGCTCGTGATGGAACAACAACTGTGCGCGCAAGCGCGAACGCATGTCGTGCAGGCATTGGGTCAAAAAAAGTGACGCGGGAACCAAAACCGAGGCGGGCCGCCTGTGCTTTATAATGAGGCAGGTCATCGCCCGCTCCGACCATAACGGCCGTCAGCTTTCGGCCCGTTTTTTGTTCTGCTCCAGCCAGAGCGTCAAGAAACAAATCGGGGCCTTTAAGATTGCGCATCATACCGATGTAGAGAAAGTCGGCTGCATTCTTTGCGTTAACGACAGGATCAAACTCTGCCGGTTGCACTCCGTTGTAAGCAATCTCGAAGGGCGCTTTTATCCGACCGATCTTCGTTTCATAGGTTGAGCGTTCATACTGTGCAACAAACATCACTCTGTCGGTCAAGCGCTCCAGAAACCGCTCAGTCGTGAAAAATATTTTCCCTGCCAGAGCATCAGTATCATAATGCAACGATCCGCCATGGGCTGAATAAAGCCGGGCGGTTTTGCCGGTTGGTCCACGCATGAAAGTGCCGAATAGGCGCGCATAAACGCCGCCTTTTGCCCCATGCCCATGCAAAATATCCGGCTTCAGCGCTTTAAGGGCCTGAAATGTCCGCCAAGCAGCAATGGCATCCCCAACGCCAATGTGGCGTTGCATTTCAACGCGGGCAAGGCCGAGGGCCAGTTTGGGTTTTACAGTATCAAACAGCCGGTCTTCATAATCGCCTCCGGTCGAGCTATCGCAGACAATTCCAACCTGATGGCCATTGCCAACTTGTGCGTCCACAAGGTCGCGGACATGGCGAAACAGGCCCCCAACCGGTGAACGAAAGCAGTGAACGATTCGTAAAGAAGGTTGCAAAGGCATCACTCAACCTGTCGTTAAAACAAACGTTCGCGAATATAAATTGTATCACCGGGTAAAACCGGATCAGAAATCAAGACGCGACCAGTCATGAGTTTGCCATTGATTTGGCGCGTGACGTCAACATCTGATTGATTCGCGCGGGCATTAAACCCGCCTGCAACCGCGATGGCTTTCTGCACAGTCATGCCAGGGACATAAGCATATTGGCCTGAAGCACCAACTTCGCCCATAATAAACATCGGGCGGTAAGTATCAATCTCGACTGTTACGTCAGGGTTGCGCACAAAACCGCCTTGCAGAGCGCCAGCAATTTTTCCTTCAAGCTGCTGTGAGGTGAGACCGCGCGCCGGCACTGCGCCAACCAATGGAAAAGCAATAAAGCCTGATTGATCAACAGCATACGTATTGGTGAGGCCTTCTTGGTCAAAAACAGTAATGCGCACCTTGTCGCCTTCGCCGAGCACATAAGGATAATTCAGCGCCTCATGGAAGGCAGCGGGCGCAGGCTGGTATCCAGAACACGCCGCCATAGCCAATGCCATTACGAATAGAATTGTTGAGCGAAACCACGCAGCCATGAAATATCACCACTCAGAAAAGGGCAGGGTTAGCCCGTCGTAAGCCTGTTATCGCCTTGTTAAGGTTAATCGACAGTAAAAGCCGCGGCATTGAGCCAATAAATCTAAATTTATGAGTGATGGCACCTCGATCTCAGGCCCAATGCTATTAACGGGACGGTTACCAAGTTTGTTTACATTCCAACACAGTGCTGCCGCTTGACTGCGGCTCAGTGAGTATGTGTGGAGTAGGTTGATGTCCGGCAATAGCAATCCAAGTAACAACGGTCAGGATCGTGACGTTGACATCGATCTTGCAGCTTTGGCGTCTGCTGTTTGGCGCAAGAAAATCCGAATCGGCATTCTGGCTGCGGGCTGCGCGGTGGTTGCGCTGGTCGGGTCAAACTTAGTGAGCCCAAAGTATCAAAGCGAGACACGGCTTCTCATTGAGTCTGGCGAAAGCGTATTTACGCAGCCTGCCAGTGGATCGCAGCCTTCCAACGACCCAAATAACAGCGTGATGAATCCAGAGGCCGTGGCCAGCCAAGTAGAAATTTTGAAATCTACGGACTTGCTTCGTAAAGTCGCTATCGACCTAAACCTTGCCAATTTGGACGAGTTTGACCAAGCAGCCAACTTAAGCGCGCTATCTCGGATTATGATTACAATCGGCCTGATGGAAAATCCGCTGGATGTTCCACCAGATTTGCGTGTGCTCGCAGCGATGAAAGAAAAGCTAGAAGTCTTTCCGGTTGAAAAATCCCGCGTCGTTGTGGTGAAATTTTCTTCCAAAGATCCAAAAACTGCAGAAGAGGTCCCAAACGCCTTGGCAGCGGCCTATTTGTCTTTGCAGCGCCAAAATAAGCAATCCATCAACGCCGGAGCGGCTGAGTTTTTACAACCCGAAATTACGGCGTTGCGTGAGCGGGTTAAAGCGGCAGAAGCGCGTGTCGCAGATTTCAAAGCCAGCGCCGATATTCTAGAAGGACAAAATCAATCCACGCTTGCAACGCAGCAACTTGGCGAACTTTCTTCTGAATTGTCCCGCTTAAAAGCAAACCGCGGTTCGGCTGAAGCAACTGCTGCTGCAATGCGCGCGTCGCTTGCCGCCGGTGCATCGTTAGACACATTGCCGTCGGTTCAATCATCCGGCCTGATTGACCGGCTTCGTGAAAAGCGCGTTGATATCGCCACCAATATTGCTGATTTATCGGTTAGTCTTTTGGACGGTCACCCAAAACTTAAAGCTCTCAAATCGCAGCTCAATGATTTGGATGGCCAAATTCGCAATGAGGCAAGAAAGGTTCTTGTTAGTCTTGATACTTTGGCCGACACTGCCCGTAAGCGTGAGCAGCAACTGGTCATTGACTTAAACCGGCTCAAATCTGAAGCCGCACGTGCTGGCGGCCAGGGTGTTGAACTTCGTGCCTTAGAGCGTGAAGCCAACGCGCAAAGCCAATTGCTGGAAAGCTACTTATCCCGCTATCGCGAAGCTTCTGCGCGCACCGATAATAATTACGTTCCAGCTGACGCCCGTATTATTGCCGTTGCGCCGCTGCCCTCCGAATCATACTTTCCAAAGAAGGTCCCAATTACGATCGCCGCCTTTTTTGCCGGGTTGCTAGCAGGCGTTATGGGTGCATTGTTGAGCGAGCTTTTTTCAGGACGTGGTATGCGTCGCACGTTATTTGCTGCCAACGGGCAGGGGGCAATGCAAGACGCGCATGAAGAAACCATGGCACGCGATCAAGCAATTGAGGGTCCAAATGAACGTGTGGCACCACCAAGTGTTGCCTCGAGTTTGCTGGGCAAGCGGAAAACCATCAATGCTCCATCTCTCAACCCGGAAGATGTGGTGCCGATTGACCAACGCATTGATAGTGTTGCTGATGAATTGGTGGCGTCGGGTTGCCAGCGGGCAATTTTCATCTCCCCGGAAGGTGACCTTGGTGCCGCCGGAGCCGTGATGATTGCACGCCGGATGGCCGACGATGGTTTGGCTGTTATCATGGTGGATTTGACAACCAGCGCAATTGCGACCCGAACCATGCTTGATGAGACAAATTCGCCCGGCCTAACCGACCTTTTGTGTGGTGAAGCTTCATTGTCTGACAGCATTCAAAACGATCTTTATTCCGATGCTAAAATCGTTGGGCGTGGCATAGCCAGCAGCGCCAAAGCAATGCGCAACGCTGAGCGTCTGCCTGAGATACTCGAACAAATCAACGAGACATGTGATATTCTGGTGGTGGAATGTGGCGCTGCTGATCTCGACATGCTTGATTTGGTAACGAGCAAAGATGTTCAGACGAGCATCATTGTCAGTGCAATAAAAGCCAATGATGCGGCCGCGTTACACACTATTAATGCGCTTGGCGGTGCCGAGGGGTGCCTGCGAGTAACACCGTTGTTAAAGCAGCGCAGGGCAGCCTAAGCCCAAATTGTTAGAGTTCAGAGCTATCTTTGGCTGCGTCCGCCACCTTTGTCTCGGTGGTTTTAGCGCCTTTCAATTTGCGGATGCGTTTCACAAATGACCAGAGCTTCTCATTGTTCTTGATCCAACGTTTGCCAAAACGCGCAATATCAATTTGAATTTTGGCAAGTTTACCGCGAAGCGATAGTCCGACTACGGTATCACGGTGCCACGTTTCGACATCACACCATGAACGCTTATATCCTTCATCGCCAACGCCAAGATCATAAATTTCAAGTGTTGAACGACAGGCAGCCTCAACCAATGCAAAATTGAGGAAATCGCCCGGACTGGCTGCTGTTAGCTCATCATCGGCAAATGCGGTAAAATGCACCATTTGCCGCATCCCATGATAGGATGAGCCGTAAACAGCCCGTGTTTTACCTTGCACTTCAAGACTGCTTAGAAAAAAATGATGGTCTTGTTGCGGACTGCTATTGGAAAAAAGAGCTTTGAAAAAAGATTGCTCTTTGTCGTTTCCAAAGACGTTTGTAACACCTTTGCCGCTGAGTTGATCTGCTTTCATGGCAAAATACTGCTCTAGAGTGCGAGCATTTGCTTCTTTAGGGACCGGGCTGACAATGTTAAAACCGCCCGCTGCTTCAAACTTGCGCTGTTGTGAGCGAAACCGCTTGCGCTTGCGTTTACCGGATCGGGTTTCCAATACGGCATCGAAGCTTTGATTAACATTAAGATGCAGGGATACGTTTGGGCTTGTGGACGAACCGTCAGCGAGCAACGGATTTGCATAATCGCCGAGTGTTTCCAATTGGCGCTCAAGCATAATGGCATCAACGGCCCATGGTTGCCGGGACAAGTTGGCATTGAGTTCAACCAAAAATTGCTGTGCTTCGTTCTGTGAAAGCGCGGCTTTCAACGCCGGAAAATTAGCGTTGGCATGGCTGCCGCCAACAAATTGCGCAATTTTCAGCCCGGATTTGTTTACGATTTCAAGTGCAAGCGCCAATATTACGTCACCATTACGGCTGGCTGTAACCACAATAATATTGGTATTTACGTTTTTTGCCCAATGGCTAACCCAATGCGGCGAGCACGAATATCCGCTTTGGCCGGATTGTGCCAATTGCGCTAAAACAGGCAATCCCTCATGAACTGGAAGCACCGACACAACCAAAAGTGGCTCTGAGGCAGCAATGCCCGCAGCCAAATTCCGGCGCTGTGATGGTAGTGCAACTTCGTTCATAGCGGTCCAACAACTTGATTTTGTCAAACGCTACACAGAAGGGATGAATATTCAGTCGCTTGTTGTGGTTAACGGGCTTATTCTTGAACGGGCTTTGGACCCGCCATCCATTTAATGATCACCATGGCTGGCAAGATCCACAACAGGCCCGAAATTGCAAAGAAGGCCAGATGTGTCAGCCAATGCGACTCAGCCAACTGCGCAACTGCAATCATGGTTGCCAACAGCGCATAGATAATAACCAGTGCGAGCAACAAAAATGTTCCGATTAGTTTTTTTATACGAATAGGCATATTAAACCTCGTTCAACACTAAAATAAGCCATTTGCCGATTGAAGCAATAAGCCACATGGGAACCGGTGCGCGACCGCTTGCCGCGCAGTAAAATGCAATAACATCTTGCAGAACAGTAAAGTTTGGAGCGAAGAGGGGCCAACGCAAAGGCAACTTCAATGTCCACAATTCTACCGGCGAATACAACCTTAATTGAAACCAACCGGCGCATGGTCCGCTATTGGCTATACACCGTTTTGGCGGTGCTGTTTACACTGGTGATCGTCGGCGGTGCAACGCGCCTGACAGATTCCGGCCTGTCGATCACCGAATGGAAGCCGATCCACGGCATAATACCGCCGCTGTCACTTGCCGAATGGCAGGAAGAATTGGAAAAATACCGCCAAATTCCTGAATACCAAGAAATCAACAAAGGCATGACACTTGAGGCCTTTAAGGTCATTTATTGGTGGGAGTGGGCTCATAGATTTTTGGCCCGTTTTGTGGGCCTCGTTTTTGCTCTGCCATTTGCGGCATTTTGGCTGATGGGCAAACTCGAAAAACCGCTCAAACCGCGCCTGTTCATATTGCTTGCGCTTGGTGGCCTTCAAGGCTTTATCGGTTGGTGGATGGTATCGTCAGGCCTTACTGAACGCACAGACGTTAGCCAATATCGCCTCGCCACCCACTTAACATTGGCCTCAATCATCTTTGCCGGGACAATGTGGGTGGCGCGCGGCTTGGCTCCACATGAAGGGCGCAATGCCAGCACCGGGACAAACGGTGGCGCAATGGTTATGGCGCTATTGGTATTGTCACAGATTTATATCGGCGGCTTGGTGGCTGGCCTTAACGCCGGATATAGCTTTAACACGTGGCCGCTGCTCGATGGGCGCTTTATCCCAGACCAGTTGTTATTATTGGAGCCAGCTTGGCGAAATCTCTCTGAAAACCCCAAGACAGTACAGTTTATTCATCGCATGTCAGCCTATGCCATATTCCTTGCTGCTTTCGTTCATGTTTGGCGCACGATTTCGCGCGAAGGCGCAGGTTCAACACATGCGCGCCGTGCCGTCGTGTTGGCTGCGCTGATTACCTGTCAGGCGTTGATCGGAATTATCACTCTGGTAAGAGAAGTGCCGCTGCATTGGGGTCTCGCACACCAAGGCATGGCGCTCATTGTGCTGGGGTTTGCCGTGGCGCATTGGCGTGGTGCGAAAGGCCCATACATCGCTGCTGGCACGTTAGCTGTTAGCAGTTATGATACTGGCTTCACGCGGCCGCGTGACGCCGTCCCAAATGTATAGCCAGTTTCAACGGCTTGACTGCCAAATTTCTCGCGCAGCTTGTCCACAGCAAGCTCTGCTTTTTGCCTTTTTTGTGCGCCCTCATCGATAAGATCAATGGAGTCGGCACGCCCTTCATCTTCAATATCGTTGACCCCAATCCCTAAAAGCCGGAATGCTGTACCGTCAATTTCGCGGTCTAAAAGCAGTAAACCAGCCCGAAAAATTCGGTCCGCCAATTGTGTCGGGTCTGGCAATGTCAGTGCGCGGGTTCGGGATTTGAAATCAGAAGTCTTGAGTTTTAGTGTGACCGTTCGTCCTGATAACTCTGCTTTTTTAAGGCGCGCAGATACGTCTTCGCTCAGCGATCGCAGGGGCGTCACCAATTGCTGAAACATCCTTAAATCCGTATCAAATGAGGTTTCGGCAGAAACGCTTTTTGTTTCGTGCCCAACAGTCACGTTGCGCTCATCTTCTCCTCGCGACAGGTAGTAAAGCCGTTGGCCCATCGAGCCAAAGCGCCGCATCAAATCGGTAAGCGGTAATTCTTGCAATTGGCCGATCATGGTAATGCCGGCTTTGGCCAACGCGGCCTCGAAGGCGGGGCCAACACCCCAGATTTTGCGCACAGGCAATCCCGCCAGAACTGTTTTTGCCTCAGCTTGACCAATGATCGAAAACCCGCGCGGTTTATCCAAATCTGACGCCAATTTTGCAAGAAATTTGCAATATGAAAGGCCAACAGACACTGATATTCCAAGACTGTCTTCAATTCTCTTAGAAAGTTGCGCCAGTGCAATGGCAGGCGAAGCATGATGCAACAGCTCAGTACCCGTCAAATCAAGAAAGGCCTCGTCAATCGAAACCGGTTCCACCAAGGGTGTCAGCTCTTGCATCAACTCGCGAACTTGCCGCCCCACTTTAGCATATTTTGCCATATCAGGCTTGATCACCACGGCATCTGGGCAGGCGGCCAGAGCCTTAAACATGGGTTGCGCTGATTTTACACCGCGGATGCGCGCCACATAACATGCGGTTGACACCACACCGCGCTTGCCGCCACCGATGATTACCGGTTTGTCGCGCAATTCTGGGCGATCGCGTTTTTCAACCGAGGCATAAAACGCATCGCAATCAATATGGGCAATCGACAAACGATCACGTTCACTGTGTACTAATAGTCGCGGACTGCCGCAATTTTTGCAGCGCAAAACGGTAACAGCATTATAAGTGAGACAGTCACGGCAGAAGGGGCTGTTCGAGAAGCCGCTCATCGCTCACATCAAGCCTTCAGCCTTGAGGCTGGTGTAGCCGTTGCGCCCAATGATCAAATGATCATGCACAGCGATTTCAAGTGATTGAGCAATTTCTTTGATTCGATGTGTCATCTCAATATCCGCTGCCGAAGGGGCAGGGTCGCCCGACGGGTGGTTATGAACCAGGATCAGCGCAGAAGCTGATAACTCTAACGCGCGTTTAACAACCTCACGCGGATAAACGGGCGTATGATCAACCGTGCCGCGCTGCTGCAATTCATCAGCAATCAGCCCATTTTTTTTGTTTAGAAACAGCACACGAAATTGTTCACGCGTTTCATGTGCCATCACAGCGCGGCAGTAGCTAAGGACCTTGTCCCAAGCGCCAAGCATATCAGTGTTGCGTGGCAATTCTGCCTTAGCAGTTGCGCGCACCAAAGCGGCCAACGCTGAGAGGTCAAATGCAGTGGCTTCGCCAACACCAACTATCTCCTTGAGCAAATGTGAAGGCGCGCTCAGCGTTGCAAGCAATGAACCAAATCGCTTGATAAGCGCTCTGGCGATGGGCCGTGTGTCGCGTCGCGCAATGCTGCGAAACAACAAAAGCTCCAGCAGTTCATAATCTTCAAACGCATCGCCACCCAACCGTTCAAACCGGTCGCGAATACGTTGGCGGTGGTCAAGGACATCAGGTGGCGTCGAAGGCGTTGGTTTTTCTAAAGGCTGCACTTCAATTGGTTTTTTTGCCAATGGCAATAATAATTGGGGATTGGTAAATGCCGCAGCCAATTCATCCACACCCTCAATTGGGCTGCGGTTGTCAGTAAGAAGTTCTGAAAAAAGTGTCTCATCGCTGGCAGTATGTATAAGGCCCAGCAAACCCCGCTCATCTGCCGGGCGTGTCATTTTCAAACAGCAACCAAATCAATGCCGGGGCGGTGCAGCCCCTTCGGCGACAAGGTAAAAATCTCGAAACCATTGGAAGTAACGCCAAGCGAGTGTTCATATTGCGCTGAGAGCATTCGGTCTCGGGTTACTGCTGTCCACCCGTCAGCGAGAACTTTCACATGAGGGCGCCCGAGATTAATCATCGGTTCGATGGTAAAAATCATCCCTTCTCGCAATTCAACACCTTCATTTGGGCTGCCATAGTGCAAAATATTTGGCGCATCGTGAAACAATTGCCCTACACCATGACCACAAAAATCTCGCACAACGGAACAACGCTCAGCCTCAGCAAAATTTTGAATGGCAGCGCCAATGGCGCCGGTTTTTACCCCCGGCTTCACAATGGAAATTCCCCGCATGAGCGCTTCATGCGTAATTTCGCACAATCGCGTTGCCGCACGTTTTACATTACCAACCACATACATCCGGCTCGTGTCGCCATGCCAGCCATCCAGCACATAAGTCACATCGACATTGACAATGTCGCCATCGCGCAAAGGTTTATCATTCGGAATGCCATGGCAAACAACATGGTTGATCGAAGTACAGCACGAATGACGATAGCCACGAAAATTCAACGTGGCTGGAGCGGCACCATGCTTGGCGCCGAAAGCGAAGAGAAAGTCATCGATCGCCAAAGTCGAGACACCTGGCTCGATTATCTCTGCGACACCATCGAGCGCCTGCGCCGCTATTTGTCCGACGATGCGCATGGCAGCAAATGCGTCGGGACCATAGAGCTTGATCTGGCCTGTATTTTTTACCGGCGTTTTTGCAGCATCAATATAAGTGACCATCGTTTGGTTTTCCGTGGAGCAAGCAAGCGTGATATCGCTGGGCCGTATTGTGCACGAAACGCGAACGGGCTTCAACTGTTAGGTTGAAGCAGCCCCAGAAGCATATTGTAAGGAACAACAGTGGTACGCCCTAGGGGAGTCGAACCCCTCTTACCAGGATGAAAACCTGGCGTCCTAACCGATAGACGAAGGGCGCTTCGCTGTCACGTCTCTATAGTCGGCACTTTTTTGGGTATCAAGCGGGGAAATGCAGTTTTTGTAATTTTTTATGAAATTGTTTTGGAAAAACAACCGCTGCTTAACGTCGGCGGCAACGCCAGTTCCAATCCCGCTCAGAGCCTGTGTCGACATGCACCGAATCGGTGTAGCAATATGTGCCAACGCCGCCACGATCGGGTAGAGAGCGTAGATATTTGGCGAGTTCCCATTTGCCAACGCCAGCAATTTGAATATCTGCAGCCGAACACATCATATGCAAGGAGTGACGTGACCCCCCCGCGCGGCGATTTCCTCCGGGAGACCGATAGCCGGACGTTACAATCACTTTTTTACCGTAATGGCCCTCGATCTTTTTCAAAACAGAAATCAATTTCGGCTTGAAGCAAGCCACGTCAACGCGATCGGTTTGTTTTAATATACCATTTGGCGCTAAACGGGCCAGCCCGGCCGCACTTGCAGAAGCCAATTGCACCGGCGGCTCTTCTTCATAACCATTTTCGTCGTTATCGTTTGCTGATGGATCAAGCGCAAAAAGGTTTTTTGCGTTTACGCCCGGCAATGATTCTAATGACTGAATCTGACCCGAAGAACCATTATTTGATGCATCAAGTGACGCCAACTCAACTCTGGTACCATCTTCCTGTGGTGAAGCTGTTAGAACTTGTTGGGTTTTCTTGGGCTTGTTACCAAATAAACTCGCAAACAGATTGGGTTTTGCGGGCGCGATGGGGCGTGCACTTTTTTGCGTTACGACGGGATCTGGAATTGCCAGCGCTGCGTTTGCGTCAGTGGCGCTGATTGCTTGAAGCGCTGCAACCTCTGTGGCAACAGCCACTGGTGCAGAAACGGGCGTTGGAACTTGTCCAGACAAATCAGCCGGTGTGAGCGGTGCCGGCACAGCTTGCCCGACTGGCTGTACACCGGTTTGCTGTACAACGCCGTCAGTAACATATTGGCTGGAATTGGTGACAGCACCGGCGTTTGGATTAAAAGCAGTTGCAGAAGCCAATTCTTGCATTACTGCGCTGGGTGGCGCCGAGCCGGGCGCAAAACCTTGTGTTTCCGCAATACCTAACGGGCTGGACGGCAAACCGCCTGCACCAACATTGCCCGCACCAACATTACCTGTACCAACAAACACACCCTGCGCCTGGTCGGGCGCAGTTGCATTCTCAATGAGCAGTACGTTTTGTTGATTAGCGCTAACAATTCCATATGTGGCCACACTGGCATCGGGCCCGGATGTTGGTGTGCACCCAGAAACAGCCATCAGGCCAACAGCGAATAAAACGCCACTTGAGATGCGGGCCGGTGATTTTGGCGTTAATCGAAATACAGTCGTCAATGTGCCAATTCCGCTTCCCTCAAGACTGCTACACGTCTTGATCGCGCGCTGTCAGTCAATGGTTCAAAAATGCTCAATGACGCGTTAACGTCTTTAATCGCCATCTGCAACAATTGCGGCAAAAACATGATGCCAGCCTTAATGTGGCCGGCGTTTGCCAGACCACTTCTTTCTAACCTCGCTGACTTCACATTAGAAATGCGCTGCTGCATCAGATTCGCTCCTGTACATATTTGCCCGGCGCGTTGCCGAATGAAGGGCCTTTGTCTGCAACCGGCTTCGCTTTAACCGTTGCGCCTTCGAGGCCTTTGATCCATTCCAGCCAAAAGGGCCACCAAGAGCCGGGCGTTTCATCAGCCCCAGCGAACCAATCTTCATAGACACCGTCGGCTTTACCACCAGTCCAATATTGATACTTTTTCTTCGCTGGCGGGTTCACCACCCCGGCAATATGGCCCGAACCCGATAGAACAAATTTAACCTCGCCGCCAAATAGCTTTGAGCCCTCAAACGCTGAGCGGGCAGGAGCGATATGGTCTTCTTTGGCAGCAAGATTGAAAATCGGCGCTTTAATGTCAGCCAGATTAAGCACTTTACCCGCCAGTAGCATTTTGCCTTTGGCCAAACTGTTTTCCAAATAGCAATTTCGTAAATAGTAAGAGTGATTGGCCGCACTCATCCGCGTCGAGTCTGCATTCCAAAACAATAAATCAAACGCAGTTGGCGCTTTGCCTTTAATGTAATTGTTCACAACATATGGCCAGATCAATTCAGATGAACGCAGCATATTGAAAGCACTCGCCATCTTGGTACCTTCGAGATAGCCCTTTCCTTCCATCGAGGCCTCGATCGCCTCAATTTGGTCCTCATCAACGAACACTTTCAAATCACCGGCATGGGTAAAATCGACTTGTGTGGTGAATAAGGTTGCCGACTTAATTCGTTTTTCGCCCTCTTGGGCAAATAAGGCCATGGCTGCCGCTAAAAGTGTGCCGCCGACACAATAGCCAATAGCATTGACCTGTTTTTCTCCGGTCTCAGCTTCAACTGCATCTAAAGCAAATTGCAGGCCCTCTTTCGCATAGGCTTCCCAACCCTTAGTTGCGTGCTGTGTTGACGGGTTGACCCACGAAATAACAAACACTGTCAGGCCCTGATCGACGCACCATTTGATGAAGGATTTTTCAGCATTCAAATCGAGAATATAAAACTTATTGATCCAAGGCGGGCAAATAAGTATTGGGCGCTTCAATACATCGGGCATTGATGGCTCATACTGAATAATTTCTGCCACATCACTGCGCGCCACCACTTTGCCGGGCGTCGTTGCTAAATCCACACCAACAGTAAAACGCGTGGTATCCGTCTGGCGCAGTTTCAAATCGCCATCGCCAGCAGCGATATCTTCTGCCAACATTTTAACGCCGCGCACAAGATTTTCGCCATTGGACGCAACGGTTTCGCGCAACAATTCAGGATTGGTCAGCACAAAGTTTGAAGGCGAAAGTGCGCTGGCAATCTGCCGTGCATAAAACTCGGCCTTGTGGCGAACATGGGGCTCCAAACCATCAGCATTTTTAACTAAACTTTCGGCCCAATCGCTGGTCACGACGTAGGTTTGTTTGAGAAAATTGAAAAACGCCTGTTTTGACCAATCATCATCTGCAAAGCGCTTGTCGCCTGCGCCCGGCTCCGGGCCGACGTCTTCACCTGCCATTTTTTTAAGCGAATCTGTCCAAACACCCATAAAGCGCGAAAACAGTTGGGTTTGCGCTTCAAGCGCACGCGATGGGTCAGCCAACCAATATTCTGTAACTTTTGAAAATGTTTTCACCATATCGGCGACTGGCTCAGATACGCTATCGGTTTTTGTGCCATTCTCACGCGGTTTGACCCAAGCAGAAGCTGCGTGACCAGCCTGTTCAACCATTTTCGCCATGTTCATGGCAAAAGCATCAGGGTCCTTGACGATATAGCGTTCAAGTTCGGTCGGGTCCGGGGCTGCAAAAGGTATAGCATTTGGCTTAGCCAATTTGGGCTCGCTCATTTTTATCCTCCCCGTCGGCTGTCTGTTCCACCAGCTTTACCGATCTTTATGGTGCCATAAGACCACTGTTCGTTATAAGGAGCAATCATCCTTACCAATTTTGGATTTTATCATGCTGAATTTTTGCCCCAAATGGGCCAACCTTGTCTGTTTTGCTGTTTTGCTGGCTGGCTGCCAAACTGCGGGTACCGGCGCTCTGGATTTGCAGGGCTACCCAAATATCAATGTTGTGCCAGTTGGCGAGGTTCAGCCAATCACGCCACAGCAGGAGTATGAAATGCTGGCTGAACTCAATTTAGCATTGGCATCGCAAACGCAGCTTAGTCCGAGTGACAAAGCACTTTACGCCGCACGAGAAGCGCGGCTCCTCCAAATCGCTAGAACCCACGCGATAGTTACGACCAAGATAATCGAAGCGCGGTGAAATACATGACATTTGAAATAATCGGGCGTGAAGCTGAAGCCAAACTCGATTGGCAGGGCTTGATCACTGCAATTGAGGCTGGCCACGCCCAACCGCAAGCCGCCATTGGCGATCTCATTTTAAGAAGGGGCAGTGATACATTGCTTGACCGTGCAGCTTGGATCAGTGGTCTCGGTTCGCTGGTCAAAGTGGCAACTGTTGTGCCGGGCAATGCCGCGCGAGGCCTGCCGACTGTCAACGGCGCAGTGGCTATTTTTGACGATGTAACCGGCGTCCTTTCAGCTATGGTCGATTTTCATCTGGTAACAAAATGGAAAACCGCTGGTGACAGTTTGGTTGCAGCCAGCCGCCTTGCCCGCAAAGACAGCCGCAACATCTTGCTGGTCGGCGCAGGGACAGTCGCCCGCTCAATGGTTGGCGCTTATAGCTCTATATTTCCTGATGCGCAGTTTACTGTTTGGTCGCGCAATGCCGAATCAGCGGCTGCAATGGGTTTGGCTGTTGCCACCAACCTTGAATCTGCGGTTGGCAACGCAGACATCATCTGCACTGCGACGATGGCAACCGAACCCTTGATCAAAGGCGAATGGCTTCAACCCGGCCAACACTTGGATTTAATCGGTGCTTACCGGCCCGATATGCGCGAAGTGGATGACACCGCCATGGCCCGCGCCCGCGTTTTTGTAGATAGTCGCGCCACAACAATCCACCATATTGGCGAGTTGATCCTGCCGATTAAATCGGGCGCGATTTCAGAACCGGACGTTATTGCTGATTTTTATGGCATCAAAGACGGCACATTTGCCCGCCAATCCGGCGACGAAATCACCATCGCCAAAAACGGCGGCGGCGCACATCTTGATTTGATGACCGCGCGTTACGTCATGGAGTGCTGGGCAGGGCGGTAATTATATCCCTTCAGAATAAACCATCGAAGCGCAAATTTTTATAGCGATTTGTTGCGTCAAATGCTAAAAAACCAAATATAATTGCAATACTGATTTGGGATATGGGTATGGATGATTTCCATAAAGTTCGCCGCTTGCCGCCATATGTGTTCGAGCAGGTCAACCGCTTGAAGGCCAGCGCGCGGGCAGAAGGCACGGATATTATTGATTTGGGCATGGGCAACCCTGATTTGCCGACGCCTCAAGCCATTGTGGATAAGCTCTGTGAGGCGGCGCAAGACCCGCGCACGCATCGTTATTCATCGTCGAAAGGCATTCCGGGGCTTCGTAAAGCGCAGGCGGGTTATTATGCGCGGCGCTTTGGCGTAAAGCTCAACCCTGATACACAAATTGTAGCAACGCTTGGCTCGAAAGAGGGCTTTGCCAATATGGCGCAAGCCATCACCGCGCCGGGCGATGTGATTTTGTGCCCCAACCCAAGCTACCCGATCCATGCGTTTGGTTTCATCATGGCCGGCGGGGTGATCCGTTCTATTCCAGTGGAACCGGATGAGCATTTCATTCCGGCGCTCGAGCGCGGGGTGAAGCATTCCATTCCCAAGCCGCTTTGCTTGATAGTCTCATATCCATCGAACCCGACCGCGATGGTGGCGTCGCTGGATTTTTATAAAGATGTGGTCGCTTTTGCCAAAAAACACGACATTATTATTTTGTCTGATCTGGCCTATTCTGAGATTTATTTTGACGGCAACCCGCCGCCTTCGATTTTGCAAGTTCCCGGCGCAATAGATGTGGCTGTGGAATTTACGTCCATGTCAAAAACTTTCTCAATGCCGGGCTGGCGTATGGGCTTTGCGGTCGGCAATGAAAAGCTGATTGCGGCACTTGCAAGGGTGAAATCCTATCTCGATTATGGTGCTTTCACGCCCATTCAAGTTGCGGCAACAGCGGCGCTCAACGGCGACGGCTCAGATATTGCCGAAGTGCGCGAAACTTATCATAAGCGCCGCGATGTTATGGTGGATGCGTTTGGCAAAGCTGGTTTCCATGTGCCGCCGCCTGCCGCTTCAATGTTTGCGTGGGCACCCATTCCTGAGAAGTTCCGTGCGCTAGGTTCACTTGAGTTCTCAAAGCTGCTGATTGAGCAGGCCGAAGTTGCCGTTGCCCCCGGAATTGGCTTTGGCGAACATGGCGATGATTTTGTGCGCATCGCCCTTGTTGAAAACGAGCACCGTCTAAAGCAAGCCGCGCGCAACATTAAAAAATTTCTGTCAACAGCTGATACGCGCATGCACAATGTGATACCGCTCAACGCACATCGTTGATCTGAGTTGGAATTTACCTATGACTTCTCCGCTAAAAGTCGGCATTGCCGGTCTTGGAACCGTTGGCGCAACTGTTGCCAGCCTAATCGCTGAACGCGCCGCTGATCTAACCCGCCAATGTGGGCGGCCAATCATTGTCACAGCGGTTTCAGCACGCGATAAAACCCGTGACCGCGGTGTTGATTTAACCAATATCGCTTGGTTCGATGATGCAGCGGAAATGGCCCGCGTCGCTGATATTGATGTGTTGGTTGAGCTGATCGGTGGCGGCGGCGGCAATTCGGTTGCGTTTTCAGCGGTTAAAACCGCACTGGAACGCGGTGTTCATGTGGTAACGGCCAATAAGGCCTTATTGGCGGCGCACGGCGTTGCGCTTGCCAAAATCGCCGAAGACAAAGGCGTTCTGCTCAATTTTGAAGCCGCGGTCGCAGGCGGTATTCCTATTATTAAAACCATGCGCGAAAGCCTTTCGGCCAACCGCATTTCACGGGTTTATGGCATTTTGAACGGCACCTGCAATTATATTCTCACCCGCATGGAGGCTGAAGGCATCTCGTTTGATGTGTGTTTGGCCGATGCCCAGCGCCTAGGGTATGCCGAAGCTGACCCCGCCTTTGATATTGAAGGCAATGATACTGCCCATAAATTGTCCTTATTGACCGCCTTAGCGTTTGGCACCGAAGTTGCCGCCGATGATATCTATCTGGAAGGCATCTCCAATATTACGCAAGCTGATATTCAAGCCGCCCGCGAACTTGGCTACCGCATAAAACTGCTTGGCGTGGCACAGCGCACAGACGATGGCATTGAGCAACGCGTGCATCCGACAATGGTCCCTGTGCAGTCCGTCATTGCGCAGGTCGATGGCGTGACCAATGCTGTTGCCATCACCACCGATTTGCTTGGCGAATTGCTTTTGTCTGGCCCCGGCGCAGGCGGTAAAGCCACGGCCTCTGCTGTTATCGGCGATATTGCCGATATTGCAAAAAGCCGCCCCGGCTTTCAGCATGGCCCAGTGTTTGGTCGCCCTGCAACCGAACTTGCCAAAGTTACCCGCGCGCCAATGCGTGCCCATGCCGGGGGTTATTTCATTCGGCTAACGGTGGAAGATAAAGCTGGTGTGTTTGCTTCTATCGCCACAAATATGGCGTCGCAAAACATTTCACTTGAATCAATTGTTCAGCACGCCAACGCAAGTGCCGGAAAAGCTGAGCCAAAAGCAGTTATTCTCGTCACCCACGAAACCACAGGAGCCGCTGTGCGAACCGCTGTTGAGCGGATCAGTGCTGAGGGTTATCTGACCGATACACCGCAGGTTATTCGTATTGAAAGGGCAGGGTAAATCACCATCGATTTCAGCACATTAGCCCTCCCCGCACTTGTTGCGAGGACCAAGACTTACTTTGAACATTTGTAAAACAAGACAGGGTTCCCGCAACAAGTGCGGCAATGACTAATTTCTTGCATTTGCGAGTTCTGAGCAATTTCTTGGTTTTTCCCACGCTTTATTTACCGGAATCGATCTACCACTCAGACATACCCAAGTGCTACCCTCAATTTGGAACCCAACATGCCAAACACCCTTGATCAATCTGTTCTCGACCGCATTTTCACACTTGAACTGGCACGTGTTGCAGAAGCTGCCGCCGTTGCTGCCGCACGCTGGCGCGGGCGCGGTGATGAGAAGGCTGCCGATCAGGCGGCAGTCGATGCCATGCGCACCGGTTTGAACGCGCTTCGCATCAAAGGCCGGGTCGTCATTGGCGAAGGCGAGCGCGACGAAGCGCCGATGCTTTATATTGGTGAAGAAGTCGGTCTGGGCGAAGGCGCCGAAGTCGATATCGCGCTTGATCCGCTCGAAGGCACCACGCTTTGCGCAAAAAATATGCCGAATTCACTGGCGGTTATTGCTATTGCCCAGCGCGGCATGCTGCTTAATGCGCCCGATGTTTATATGCAAAAGCTTGCCGTCGGCCCGGGCTATCCTGCCGGTATTCTCGACTTAGATGTGCCAGCCGATGAAATGGTTTACCGCATTGCCAAAGCCAAAGGGGTTGACCCGATTGAATTGTCTGTCTGCATTCTAGACCGGGAACGCCACCAAGACATTATCAATCTGGTGCGCAACACCGGTGCATCCATTCAGCTTTTGACAGACGGTGATGTTGCGGGCGTTATTGCCACCACCGACCCGCTCACAACCGGAATTGATCTTTATATTGGAACCGGCGGCGCACCGGAAGGCGTTTTAGCGTCGGCGGCCTTACGTTGCACGGGCGGTCAAATGCTTGGCAGATTGATTCTGGATAGCGAAGAAAAAGTTGAGCGTGCCCGCAAAATGGGTGTAGCTGACCCGTTCAAGATTTTCACCCATGAAGAAATGGCGATGGGCGATGTGCTGTTTGCCGCTGCTGGCGTAACCGACGGCAATATGATGGCGGGCGTTAAATTCACTAAAAACCACATTACAACGCAAACAATTGTGATGAGATCCTCAACTGGCACAGTTCGAGATATCAGAGCCAAGCATCAGGACGTCCATAAATTTGGATAAGTGCTCTTACCCGTTGCCCGGGGCAGGCACATCCGTCTCTGCCTTACAGCCCTTGAGCCACACATCATAAACCGCATGGTCAACGGCACTAAGACCGGGGCTCTCAGCAATCATCCAGCCGGTAAATATCCGGCGGATTTTGCGGTCCAGCGTAATTTCATCAATTTCCACAAAGCTGGTTGTTTTTGGCTCGTCGCCCGGCGTTCGGTCATAGCAAATCTTAGGCGTAACTTGCAGCGCGCCAAACTGCACAGTTTCATCAATATAAACGTCAAACGTAATGATGCGCCCTGTAATTTTGTCGATCCCGGCAAACTCGGCAACGGGATTGATCCTGCGTTCGGCCATGGCCGGGAATGGCAGGACCGCACAAACCGCAATTAAGAGACCACCAAAGAATCGCAACACAATATTCATAGTGCCGTCATAACCTTAGATCGCGGCGCAAAAAAGCCCGAATATACTAAGAAACATCAATCCCTTGGTGACCACGCCTCATAATCGCCAGTGACAACCGGGCGCTTGTCTTGGCTCGCCATGGATCCTTTGGGGCGGTATGCGCCGCTGGTTCCGGTTAGATTATGTTGATGTGCCAATTCCCAAGCATGGGGCTTATAATCTTCCTCGGCAGGAGACAATTCAACTGAATGATGCAGCCAGCCATTCCAGCCGGGAGGCACACGAGAGGCTTCAGATTCGCCATTGAAAATCACCCAGCGGCGCGTGCGGCCCTCGCTATCAACGCCGCCTTTGTAATAGACGTTACCAAACTCATCGGCCCCAACGCGGGTTCCTTTGCGGCGCGTATGCAGCAAGGTTCCAAGTGTTGCGCCGTTCCACCATGTAAAAAAGCGTAAGAAAAACATTTTCATAGGCCCGGTCTCAACTGGCTAAAAGTGAGTTTGTCCGACTGCTTATGCCGCCTTGCATTTGCCTTGTCCAGTATCGTCACGCTGCTCCTTCGATCGCCGTGCCTTGGTGCTGGCTGCTGTTTTTACGCGAGGCTTCTAAAATCTGCTCGGCAACAATGTCAGCGGTTGCAGCGCACAAGGTCCAGCCCAAATGGCCGTGGCCGGTGTTATAAAACACGCCCGGCAATTTACCCGGCGCAACGCGCGGCAGCATATCCGGCATCATCGGGCGAAGGCCTGCCCAAGGCACAACGGTCTCTGTTGAAACCGACGGAAAGCAGTCGCGCACCCATTTAATCAAAGGTTGAATGCGGTCATTGCGGATGTCTTTATTATACCCATTAAACTCAGCTGTGCCTGCAATGCGCAAGCGGTTTGGCCCCATGCGGGCCGAAACTATTTTTGTAGCCTCATCAAGCAGACTAACCGTAGGTGCGCCAAGGCGGCTTTCTTCATCCGGCAAAGCGACCGTAATGGAATAGCCTTTAACCGGATAGATGTTCACGCGGTCGCCCAGTTTGGCGGCGATAGCCCGGCTGCCGACACCGGCGCAAACAACAATGGCGTCAAAATGTGTTGTGCGATCTTCGCCATTGTGGGTCAAATCCAACGACACACCGCCATTTTCCGGGCGGATATCTTTGATTTCAGTTTCAAACAACATTGCGGCACCACGGCGCTCAACAGCTTCGGCGAGCCCGGCAGAATATTTATGGATATCGCCAGTAAAATCGCTTTCGGTATAAAACCCGCCGTAATATTCGCCAGCCAAAGTTGGCTCCAGCGCGTGCATTTCTGCGTTAGACACTGGCGCACGCTCCAACCCGCCTTCTTTCAAAAGTTTTGAAACGTCAGATGCAGCATCATAGGATTTTTTGTCGCGGTAAATATGCAAAATGCCGCGCTTGATCCGGTCAAATTCAATGCCTTCTTTGGCTGCCCATTCCTGAAAGTGCCCACGAGAGGCTATGGCCAACCGCGTGGTTTCAATGGTGCCAGAACGATATTTTGGAATGGCTGCAATAAACTCGGCCATCCAGGAATATTTATGCCACGAGGGTTTCGGGTTTACGAGCAACGGTGCATCCGGTTTGAGCATCCATTTGATGCCCTTCAGAACTGTGCCGAATGAATTCCACACTTCAGCATTGGATGCCGACAGTTGCCCGCCATTGGCAAACGATGTTTCCATCGCCGCATAGCGCTGGCGATCAATAAGGCTCACGTGAAAGCCGCGCTCCTGAAGGGCATAGGCTGTGGTAACGCCGGTAACACCGGCCCCGAGAATTGCGATGGTTTTCATGTTGCTGGCCTGTTTAATTCAACGCTTGCTTAGCACGTGCAACAAATCTGTCGAATACACCTTTTGGCGCATGCTACGCCCAAATCGAAATCTGTTCTTCGCCGAGCATCTGTTGAACCGAAGGCCGCTCTTCCATGCGTTTGGCCCAAGCTGTGTAGGCCGGGTAGGTGCCAGCCATTGCAAAGCCGAGCCGGTTGCTCATACGCATGATAAACAGCAGCATCGGGTCAGCGGCTGTAAAATGGTCGCCCATTGCCCATTCATGCCCTGCCAGCTTGGCTTCAATTTGTTGGTGCCCGTCGGTCAATGTCATCTTTGCTTTGGCTTTAATGCTGGGCCAAGCCGTTTCATCGTCGGTAAAGCGGTAGGGGCGGAACATCCCCGCAATGCCTTGGCCATGCATGGTGCCAGACAGCCAGTTAAACCATTCGAGCACGCGCGCTTGCTCTGTCGGGTTGCGGCCCATCAAATGCAAATCAGGCGCGCGGCTGGAAATGAAAGCGGAAATTGCGGGAACTTCTGTCAACACTTCGCCGTCCACGATCAAAACCGGCACGCGGGCTTTCGGGTTGATCTTTTTCCAAGCGTCGCTTTTCGTGGTGCCATCAGAAGTCGAGGTCAGTACTTTCTCAAACGCCAAGCCCGCTTCCAGCAAGAGGATATGTGGCGCCAGAGAGCAAGCGCCCGGCGCATAGTGAAGGGTGAGCATTACAAGACTACCTTTTTGAAAACCATTACAAACCCAAAGCTTTATAGCTTTCAGCCACACGTTGGATTGCGATCATATAGGCTGAAATCCTGAGGTCAATTTCAGGGTCGGTTTTGCGGCGTTCGTGCCAAACGCTGCGCATTTGCGCGTAAGCGCCGCGCATAGTGTCATCAAGGCCAGAGCGCACCAAAGCCAGTTCATCTGCACCATTCAAATATTTCTGCTTAAACTCAGCCCCTAACGGCTTGCCGACTGTACGCTCAAGTTCGTCGATTAACAGCCGGTGACGGCCTTCCTCTTCACGGCGCTGCATGCGGCCAAAGCGGATATGCGACAGGTTTTTCACCCATTCAAAGTAAGATACTGTCACGCCACCCGCATTGGCATAAAGATCAGGGATGATCACGACGCCACGTTTGCGCAGCACTTCGTCGGCATAGGCTGTAACCGGGCCGTTGGCCGCTTCAATCAACAGCTTGCATGAAATCCGCTCGCAGTTGGAGCGGTTGATCACGGCCTCCAACGCAGCGGGAATCAGAATGTCGCAAGCCTTTTCAAGCAGCGTTTCAGCGGCCTCCACAAAAGTTGCCCCCGGATACCCTTTCAGCGAGCCATTATCGCCCATCCATTTTTTAGCGGCTTCAATATCAATGCCGTCATCATTGGTGATGCCGCCATTATATTCGGCAATGGCGGTCACGCGGCAACCGTCTTCTTCTGAAAGAAACTTGGCAGCATGATAGCCGACATTACCAAGACCTTGAACAATCACGGTTTTGCCGGAAAGATCACCCTTCAGCCTTGCGATCGCCACATCTTCTTCATGACGGAAAAACTCGCGCGCCACATACTGAATTCCGCGGCCAGTGGCTTCAGTGCGGCCGCGTATGCCGCCAGCGCTCAGCGGTTTGCCTGTGACGCAGGCTCGGGCGTTAATATCTGTGGTGTTCATGCGGTGATATTGGTCGGCAATCCACGCCATTTCCCGCTCGCCTGTGCCCATGTCTGGTGCAGGCACGTTTTGTGACGGGTTAATCAAATCGCGTTTAATCAATTCAAACGCAAAGCGGCGTGTAATGCGCTCAAGCTCATCAACTTCCCATTCGCGCGGATTGATGCAGAGCCCGCCTTTTGAGCCGCCAAAGGGCACTTCCACTATGGCGCATTTATAAGTCATCAAAGCAGCGAGCGCCTCAACCTCATCTTGGTTGACGCTCAAAGCATAACGGATGCCGCCTTTCACCGGTTCAGAATGTTCGGAATGAACCGCGCGATACCCGGTAAACGTCTTAATATCGCCGCGCAATTTGACGCCAAAGCGCACGATGTAGGTAGAATTACACACCCTGATTTTTTCAACCAGTCCTTCAGACAGGTTCATCCGTGAAACCGCCCGTCCGAATAGAACATCCGTGCTTTGGCTGAACGACAGTTCGCCGGAAGCGGCATTGTGCGCTAAGTCTGTCATTTTTGTCCCCACCCCAATTGATGAAGACGTGAACTGTTTTTGTGACAATAGCGAGAAAATTTGATGTGAAATTGATATTACACGTTAAAAAAGCACAAACCGATTATGATTTTAAAGATTTGGTCATTTTCAATGCCGAAATGCCAGAATCTGCTGTTCCGCAATTTGCAATGACTTCGCCTTGCTCAAAGCCAAGCCCTTCATAAAAGGCGATAGCGTTTTTGTTTTTTGGTTCAACTTCGAGCACCAAAGTGTGGGCGTCCATGAAGCAGCTTTCAATTTCAGCAAACAGCATTTGGCCGATGCCTTGGCGTTGCAAATGCGGCAGCACATAAAGCTGGTGAAGGCTGATGGCTTTTTCTGTTATCGTCGCAAACGCAACGCCGCCAATTTGAGTGCCGTCATCGGCAACCAAAAACTCACCGTTCGGCAGCGCGAGCCTCCGTTTGACAGCCAGTTCTGAGTGCCAATCTGCGATCAACTCTTCAACTTTTGCAGCGCCATAAAACGATACATAAGTCTCGCGCCACGTTGTAGCCAGAACATCCCGTATGGCATCCACATCTTGCAGCATTGCGGTTCGAACAAAGAACATTGACGCTATTCAATCCCCAATTTCGCCTTCACTAAATCCTGCACGGTTTGCGGTGCGGCTTTACCGCCGGTGGCTTTCATCACTTGCCCCACAAACCAGCCCGCCATACTCGGCTTTTCTCGGGCTTGCGCGGCTTTATCAGGGTTGGCGGCGATCATATTGTCAACGGCTTTTTCTATCGCCCCAGTGTCTGTTACTTGCTTCATGCCGCGGGCTTCAACAATGTCGCGTGGGTTCCCGCCTTCATTGAACACGATCTCAAACAGGTCTTTGGCCAGCTTGCCTGAGATGATGCCTTCTTTGATAAGGTCAATAATCGCGCCCAGCTGATCGGGTGAAACACTTGTCTGTTCAATGCCTTGACCTGATTTGTTCAATGCGCCGAGCAAATCATTGATCACCCAGTTTGCAGCGAGTTTGGCATCACGGCCGTTGGCAACCAGTTCAAAATAATCGGAAATTGCTTTTTCAGAGGTCAGCACCGAAGCGTCATACGCGGTGAGACCCGCAGCCATCAAACGCGCGCGCTTATCATCTGGCAGTTCAGGTAGCCCGGCGGCCAATGCAGCCACAAACGCATCATCAAACTCAAGCGGTAATAAATCTGGGTCAGGGAAATAGCGATAATCATGCGCTTCTTCTTTGGAGCGCATCGCGCGCGTCTCGCCTTTTACCGGGTCATAGAGCCGCGTTTCCTGATCAATTTTGCCACCATCTTCTAAAACAGCAATCTGGCGGCGGGCTTCAACTTCAATCGATTGGCCGACAAACCGAATTGAATTGACGTTTTTAATTTCGCAGCGCGTGCCAAATTCACCACCGGGTTTGCGCACAGAAACGTTGACGTCGGCGCGCATTGAGCCTTCATCCATATTGCCGTCACACGTGCCCAAATACCGCAAAATCTGGCGCAATTTGGTCAGAAAAGCCTTGGCTTCATCAGATGAGCGCAAATCCGGCTTCGACACGATTTCCATTAAAGCCACGCCCGAGCGGTTCAGATCAACATAGCTCATCGACGGGTGCTGATCATGCATGGATTTTCCAGCATCCTGCTCCAAGTGCAGCCGCTCAATCCCGATTTCAACGTCTTCATAGCCACCTTGTTTGTCTGGCCCAAGAGAGACCGTCACCATGCCTTCACCAACAATCGGGAATTTGAACTGCGAGATTTGGTAACCCTGCGGCAAATCGGGGTAGAAATAGTTTTTACGGTCAAACACCGAACGGTTGTTGATTTTGGCCTTCAAACCAAGACCTGTGCGCACCGCCTGCTTAACGCATTCCTCGTTGATCACAGGCAACATGCCCGGCATTGCTGCATCCACCAGTGACACATTCGCGTTGGGTTCTGATCCGAAAGCTGTTGAGGCCGCCGAAAAGAGTTTGGAGTTTGAAGAGACTTGCGCATGCACTTCCATGCCAATCACGACCTCCCAATCGCCGGTAACCCCGGGAATGAAGCGTTTTGCGTCAGGAATGCGTGTATCAACAAGGCTCATCAGTTTAACTGCCGGTTTGGTTTGGAAGACTTAACGACTAAGGGAATTTATGCGCAGCGGCAAGCATTTAGCGCTATGCTTTTGCGGCATCAATCACACGGAATTCAGCGGTTTGCCGGCCTTGCCAATGGTTGCGGCTGATCGTTCCGGCCAAATGTACGGTAAGCCCGATAGATTTCATCATAAAATCGCCAAGTATCGTGCCTGCTGCGCGAAACAAAATAGTTTTGATTTGCAACCCACGTTGAGAAGCCAACGTCACACGCAAATGGCCAGCACTGAAATACTGCGCATGGGCAATTTTATGGCTTGGAAGCACAAAAACGGGGGCAGGGTTGCCAGTGCCGTATGGCCCGGCTTTATCCAGATCGTCGATCAATTCCAGCCGCACACCTTCGGCCGATAATGCGCCGTCGATTATCAGAGCGCGGTCGCTGGCAAGCAGTGCCACGGCTTTGGCTGCGTTTTCTTCAAAGAACGCTCTGAGTTCGCCGAGCTTGGCTTTTTCCATTGTCACGCCTGCCGCCATAGCATGGCCGCCGCCTTTGATCAGCAAACCGGCGTCAACCGCGTTGCGCACCAATTTCCCCAAATCAAACCCGGGTATGGAACGTCCCGAACCGGTACCACCGCCAGAAAGATTAAAGGCAATAGCAAACGCCGGTCGTTGAAACCGTTCTTTCAGCCGGGACGCTAAAATGCCTGCAACGCCAGGATGCCATTGATCATGGGCGGCGATAATTACCGGCGGTCCGTCGCCGCGCGCCATTTCAGCTTCTGCCTCTTCTAAGGCCTGCACCAACATATTGGCTTCAATTGCTTGCCGCTCAGCATTGAGTGCATCGAGTTCCATTGCAATTCGATCGGCTTCGATCGTGTCGTTTGTCACAAGCAACCGCGCACCCAATGCAGCGTCGCCAATGCGCCCACCCGCATTAATTCGCGGGCCAATCATGAAACCAAGATGATAAGGATTGAGTGGCTCACCAATACGCGAAACTCGTGTCAGGGCGGCAATGCCAGCATTGGCCCCGGCACGGGCAACACTCAGTCCCTTCACGACAAACGCCCGGTTGACACCTTTGAGCGGCACAACATCGGCGATGGTTGCGAGCGCCACAATATCGAGCATCGAAAGCAAATCAGGCGGCTTGCGGCCTTCGCCACGGAGCAGGGCGCTTACAGCTACAAGTGCGATAAACACAACGCCTGCCGCGCATAAATGGCCTTCGCCCGAAAGATCATCCTCACGGTTGGGGTTAACCACCGGTACACCTTCGGGCAGCGCGCCGCCTTGCTGGTGGTGGTCGAGCACGACAACATCAGCGCCAGCCGTCTTGGCAGCAGCGATCGGTGCTGCGCTATTGGTACCGCAGTCAACGGTGATGATCAGTGAGGCACGCGCCGCCAATTGCTGCATTGCTTCCACATTGGGGCCATAGCCTTCAAAAATCCGATCAGGAATATAGATTTCTGCACTGATCCCGAAGTGCTGACAGTAACGTGCAATGAGCGCGGAAGACGCTGCACCATCAACATCATAGTCACCAAAAATTGCGATTTTCTCGCCCGTTAAAATTGCATCTGCAATGCGGCGTGCAGCCTGATCCATATCCGTAAAGCGGGCAGGGTCGGGCAATAAATCTCTTAAAGTCGGGTTCAAATACCGTGCAGCATCGTCATGTGAAACCTCACGACCGACCAATATTCGCGCCAAAATCGGCGAGGCAACTTGGTTTTGCGCCAACCGTTCAGCAACCGCTTCACCGCGCGCGTCGAGCCGGGCAAACCAAGCTTGGCCGGTAATGGAGCGTTCAACGCCAAGAAAAGGTGTGCTGCTTTGCATTTGGGTGGGTTACAGCGTTTTAGGTCACGATGCCAATCCTTCTACTGAATTGTGCCATTTGAAGGCAGAATCGTTCTCGCAACCTGTGCTCGCAACCTATGCCCGCAAACTGTGCTCAATGTCGCAAACAAGGCTTAATTCTTGCATTGTATGTATTTTGTTCCTATTTTGATCACTATCGTTAAGTTTTGATTAACTTGTGAACATTATAAGAACATGTATCGAACATAATAGAACGGAGAACACAAATGGTTGAATTTGCGCAAGACGTCGCCGCCATGGTTGCGATCAGCTCATTCCTAATCACCATAGCATTTTGGGGTTCACTGATCTGAGTGCATTGCGCGTTTTGAAGGCTGGATAATTAAAATCAGCCTTTGGGTTTTCGCACCGATCCGCGTTATATAATGCGCATTCGAAAAGAGAACCAAATGACTGATATCACGCGCCCCAGCCAAGTGCCGATTATAAACCTTCGGGTGCATTCCGCCTATTCGTTGCTTGAGGGCGCTCTTCAAATCAAAGATATCATTGCCCGCACTCTGGTGGATGGTCTGCCAGCCATCGCCATTACCGATACCAATAACCTGTTTGGCGCATTGCAGTTTTCGGATGCTGCTAAAACCGCAGGTATTCAGCCGCTTATCGGCGTTGATATTGATTTGGTGTTTGATGGCGCTTTGGCGCTGCCGGATTTTGGCAATAACCGCATCATGCCACGTTCACCTGTGGTTTTGTTTGCCATGAACGAGACCGGCTATGAAAACCTTGTCCGCTTGGTTTCCGCGCTCTACCTTGAACCCCAATCAAATGGCCAGTTGCGCCTCCCGTTTGAAAATCTTTGCCGTTATTGTGAAGGTTTGCTTTTGCTGACCGGAGGGCCTCTTGGGCCAATTGGTTCAGTTCTGGCGCAAGGCCAACACACATTGGCTGAGGCCAGAATTATCGCCTTGAAAAATACCTTTGGTGACCGGCTCTATGTCGAACTGCAGCGTCCGCGCGGTCATGACAAAGCGGTTGAGCGAAGCACAATTGAATTGGCCTACCGGCACGAACTGCCTTTGGTGGCCGTTAATGAAGCTTTTTTTGCTGACACCGGTGATTATGAGGCGCATGATGCTTTGCTGGCTATTGCCGAAGGCACTGTAATTGCTGTGGATGAGCGGCGGCGCTTAACCCCCGACCATCATTTGAAAACCCAAAGCCAAATGCGCGCGCTTTTTGCTGACTTGCCTGAGGCGCTGATCAACACTTCTGAAGTCGCGCGCCGGTGCAGTTTTTACCCCAAATCACGTGACGCGATTTTACCGCGCTTTGTCGCCAATCCCGGCGGCGACCAAGTTGAAGCACTAGCCGCTGAAGCTGCAGAATTGGCCCGCCAAGCCCATGCGGGTTTGAATCAACGCATTGCAACATTGGGTTTAGTGGAAGGCTATAGCAAAGAAGATTATGTTAAGCGTCTGGACTTTGAGTTGGGCGTTATTGCGGGCATGAAATTTCCGGGTTATTTTTTAATCGTTGCCGACTTCATTCAATGGGCCAAACGGCAGGGCATTCCCGTTGGTCCGGGCCGTGGCTCTGGTGCAGGCTCGCTCGTTGCTTTTGCGCTGACCATCACTGACATCGACCCGCTTCGGTTCTCTCTTTTGTTTGAGCGCTTCTTGAACCCAGATCGTGTATCTATGCCCGACTTTGATATCGATTTTTGCCAAGACCGCCGCGATGAGGTGATCTCTTATGTTCAGCGCAAATATGGACGCGAACAAGTGGCACAGATCATCACGTTTGGAACGCTGCAAGCTCGCGCCGTTTTGCGTGACACAGGCCGTGTGCTGCAAATGCCATACGGGCAAGTAGACCGGCTTTGTAAGCTGGTGCCCAATAACCCTGCCAATCCAACACCTCTGGGCAAAGCCATCAAAGATGAGCCGCGCTTTGCTGAAGAAGTGGCCAAAGAACCCATCGTCGGTAAATTGCTCGACATCGCCCAAAAGCTGGAAGGGCTTTACCGGCACGCCTCGACCCATGCTGCTGGCATCGTGATCGGCGACCGGCCGCTGCAAGAGCTGGTTCCGATGTACCGCGATCCGCGTTCTGATATGCCGGTAACGCAATTCAATATGAAATGGGTTGAAAAGGCCGGGCTTGTTAAGTTCGATTTTCTTGGCCTTAAAACCCTCTCTGTACTTGACGCTGCCGTGAAACTGGTGCGCCGCCGCGGTATTGAAATTAATTTGGCAACGCTGCCGCTAGACGATGCGCCAACCTATGAAATGCTATCACGCGGTGAAACTGTCGGCATATTCCAAGTGGAATCTGCCGGTATGAGAAAAGCCCTAATCGGCATGAAGCCGGACCGCATTGAAGATATAATTGCGCTGGTGGCACTTTATCGCCCCGGCCCGATGGAAAACATCCCGACGTATAATGCGCGTAAAAACGGTGAGGAAGAAACCGCATCCATCCACCCGATGATTGACCATCTGGTTGCCGAAACGCAAGGCGTTATCGTCTATCAAGAACAAGTGATGCAAATTGCACAAGAGCTGGCAGGTTATTCACTTGGCGAAGCTGATTTGCTGCGCCGTGCGATGGGTAAAAAAATCCGGGCGGAAATGGAAACCCAGCGCAGCCGCTTTAACTCAGGCGCTATGGAGCGCGGGCTCGGCAAGCCGCAAGCCAATATGATTTTTGATCTGCTTGCTAAATTTGCTGACTATGGCTTCAACAAATCACACGCCGCCGCCTATGCTGTGGTGTCTTATCAAACCGCCTGGATGAAAGCCCATTATCCCGTTGAGTTCCTTGCAGCTTCTATGAGCTATGATCTGATCAACACGGATAAACTCAATGATTTTCGCGTGGAGGCTGGGCGTTTAGGCATCCGCGTCGTCGCACCATCAGTGATGACCTCTTCGGCGCGGTTTGAAGTTGCGGACGGCCAGATATTCTATGCGCTTGCTGCTGTTAAAGGTATTGGCGAAGGCGCAGTGGATGAAATTGCTGCGCGCCGCGCTGAAAAACCCTTCACGTCACTCTCTGATTTCTGCTCCCGCGTTGACCCGCGCTTTATAAATAAACGTGTCTATGAAAGCTTGGTTGCTTCAGGCGCATTGGATTGCTTCGGCGTTGAGCGCGCGGCTATGTTTGAAGGAGTTGACCGCCTTAGCGGGCTTTCAGCGCGCGCCCATGACAATAAAGCCTCAGGGCAGGGCGATATTTTCTCGCTTGGAGCGGGCGCGCAGGCCGAAACCATCGTGTTGCCCAAAGCCCAGCCGTGGCTGCCAACAGAAAAACTTCGCATGAATATGATGCGATCGGCTTTTATTTGTCGGCGCATCCGCTCGATGAATATCGCGAATTTCTTGAACGCCGCCAAATTAGAACCTATGCCGAATTTACCGAAAGCGTGCGGCGCGGTGTATCTGCGGGCAGGCTGGCTGGCACCGTAATATCGCGGCAAGAGCGCAACACTAAAACCGGTAATAAAATGGGCATTATTGCGCTGTCAGATGCCAGCGGCCAGTTTGAGGGCGTGTTGTTTTCTGAAGCGCTTCAACAATACCGCGATGTGCTGGAGCCCGGCTCAGCTGTTGTTTTGCTGGTCGCTGCAGAAGACCGGCCGGAGGGCATGAGTTTGCGTATCCAAAGCGCGGAGCCGTTGGAAGCTATGGCGCGTGATGCCCAAAAAGCCATGCGCGTATATTTGAATGACGATAAGCCAATTGATTCGCTGCTGAGAATTTTAGGCTCTGATGGCAAAAGCGAGGTGAGTCTCGTCATGATCCGCGATGGCGGCGCCCGCGAAGTGGAGTTACTTTTACCGCGCAAATATAATGCCAGCAGCCAAATTGCAGCAGCGGTTAAAGCGGTGCAAGGCGTAGTGGCAGTAGAGTTGGTGTGACTCCATTTTTGCTTTGTGTATAATTTCGAGGCAAATGGGAACCTTACTCTAGCTCTCAATCAACCGAATCAATATCTATAGAAATTAGGTCAAGCCATTGAAAAACAACATATTACCATTGGCCGTTACGATGGGAGATCCGTCCGGCATAGGGCTGGATGTGCTGGTTGCGGCGTGGAATCACCGGCATAAGTTTAACTTGCCGGATTTTTATGTATTGGCTGATCCAGTTTTTTTCAAACGCCAAGGGATAGCGCATGATCTACCAGTTCAGCCTTTGCATCATACCGTCAACGCCGTGCCGGGCATACCTAACCCCGCCAATGCACGAGCCATATTGGAAGCGATAGACCGCGCTGTTGATGATGTTATGAAAGGCAAAGCCTCGGGTGTCGTAACCTTACCAATTGCCAAAAAGCCGCTTTATGAAGCAGGTTTTAAGCACCCAGGCCATACCGAATATCTGGCGGTTCTGGCGAGCAAATACGCCGGCAAGCCGGTCACTCCCGTCATGATGATTGCTGGGCCGGATTTGCGAACTGTGCCTGTGACAATTCATATTCCATTGAAAGATGTCATCAGCCAGCTGACAACGAAACTGATCATAGATACCGCAGAAATCACGGCACGTGATTTGACCAAGCGTTTTGGTATTCAAAACCCGCGATTAGCAATTGCTGGCCTCAACCCGCATGCGGGCGAGGGGGGTGCATTAGGGCTAGAAGATGAAGCAATAATTGCTCCGGCCATAGCCGCTCTAAAGGCAAGCGGCATCAACGCTTGGGGGCCATTGCCAGCTGATACAATGTTTCACCCACGCGCCCGCGCAACCTATGATGCAGCAATTTGCATGTACCATGATCAGGCGCTTGTGCCTGCTAAAACGCTGGCTTTTGACGAGGGCGTCAATGTGACTTTGGGTCTGCCATTTATCCGTACTTCGCCCGATCACGGCACTGCATTTGATATTGCCGGTAAACATATTGCGCGGCCAGATAGCTTTATTGCTGCTTTGAAAATGGCAGCAGAAATGGCAAATCAATAATGGCTGAGGTATCAGAAGACGGTTTGCCACCCCTGCGCGACGTGATTGAAAAATATAAAATTGCGCCCACAAAATCGCTTGGTCAAAATTTTTTGCTCGATCTCAATCTCACGCGCAAAGTGGCGCGCGGTGCAGGCAATTTGACGGGTGTAACAGTGATGGAGGTTGGGCCCGGCCCTGGCGGTTTGACACGGGCGCTGCTGATTGAAGGGGCCAATGTCATTGCTATTGAGCGTGATCAACGCTGTATTCCAGCATTAGAGGATATTGCCTCCCATTACCCGGGCCGTTTGCACATCCTGTCCGCTGATGCTTTGGCAATTAATCCAGCCGATATCTTACCAAAAGATGGCACGGGCAAAATCGTCTCAAACTTGCCCTACAACATTGGCACTGAACTGCTCACGCGCTGGATCGCAATCGAACAATGGCCGCCATGCTATGCCTCTTTGACATTAATGTTTCAACGCGAAGTTGCTGAACGTATCGCTGCAACACCGGATGATGACGCCTATGGACGTTTGGGTGTATTGTGCGGTTGGCGCACCGAAGCGCACATTTTGTTTGATATTCCGGCAAGAGCATTTACCCCACCCCCTAAAGTCACGTCGTCAGTCGTTCATTTAATTCCGCGCAGCGCTCCTCTTGCTGCTGAACTGGCAGCCTTTGAAACAATCACGCGCAATGCTTTTGGTCAGCGCCGCAAAATGCTGCGGCAAAGCCTTAAACCTATCGGCGGCGAAGCCTTGCTTGTTGCTTCGGGCATTGAACCAACACGGCGCGCGGAAACACTGAGCGTCGAAGAGTTTGTGGCATTGGCCAATGCTTATTCTAAAGGCTCATTGAGCAAGCCTTCAACAAACTCATAAAGTGTCAAGTTTCTATCGCGGCGCAAACGCTCAGCGGCAACAATGCTGCGTACCGCATTGTAAGACACATCCAAGTCGTCATTGATAATAACATAATCATAGTCGCGCCATTTAGAGATCTCTTCACTGGCATTTTTTAGACGCCGCGCGATAATCTCTGGGCTATCCTCAGCGCGCCGCTTAAGGCGCGAATGCAGCTCTTTCATGGATGGCGGCAGCACAAAAACCTCAACAAGGTCTCCGCGCATTTTTTCGCGAAGCTGCGCAGCACCCTGCCAATCAATATCGAAAAGCATATCCTGCCCTTCGTTCAAGGCTTTCTCGACGGCTTCACGTGGTGTTCCGTAATAGTTGCCGTGTACCTCTGCCCATTCGGCCAAAGCGTCGCTATCGCGCAAACGCATAAACTCTTTCACGCTGATAAAATGGTAATGCACGCCATCAATTTCACTTGTGCGCCGTGCCCGCGTGGTCACACTAACGGAAAGCGAAAAAGTCTTGTCATTCTCCAAAAGATTACGCGCAATAGTCGACTTTCCAGCACCTGATGGTGATGATAACACCAGCATCAATCCGCGGCGCATTATAGCGCGATGGGGCGTTAATACCAAAGTGCGTTACTCCAAACTCATATCATTTTTGGGAGCATGTTTGAGTTAAACCCTCAATCTAGCTACACGCACTAAATTGACCACCAATTTAGCGCCTAAATCTATGGCCGATTCGGTGCCGTTGAGTCCCCGCTGTTTTTTGAGCGTCACAAAAACATATCAAGGGTTGGCCTTTTTGGCAGCTTGTTCGCGCTCTTTTTCGATACGACGCCATTTTGCGACATTGGCGTTGTGCTCATCTAGCGTTTCAGCAAACACATGGCCGCCAGTGCCATCGGCAACAAAAAACAGATCTTTAGTGGCAAGCGGGTTTGCGACAGCCTCCAGCGCTGCACGTCCTGGAATCGCAATCGGTCCAATCGGCAGGCCATCAATTGTGTAGGTGTTATAGGGCGTTGGGTTTTCGATGTCAGACTTAAAAATAGGGCGACCGGTGGGCTTTCCAGCCCCGCCAAACATGCCGTAAATGATGGTTGGGTCTGATTGCAAACGCATGCCGGTATTCAACCGGTTGACAAACACCGACGCAACGTGGGGGCGTTCGGCTGCAACACCAGTTTCGCGCTCCACGATGGAGGCCAATGTTACAAACTCATTGATATTCTTTACAGGCAAGTTTGGCGCACGTTTAGCCCACGTTTCGTTAATCAAGGCAGTTTGCAAATCAATCAGTTTATTGACGACTTCTGTGCGGTCAGTGCCGCGCGGAAAGCTATGCGTATCGGCCACCAGCATGCCTTCGGAGGGCATTTGAGCTGGCATAGGTCCCGTAAATGACGGATTGGCAGTAATTCGGTCCCAAGCCTGTTGAACAGTGAGGCCCTCTGGAATTGTTACGCTATATTCAATTGAGCGGCCAGAAGTGATGATGTTCATCACATCGCGCATTGATGCGCTTACCGCAATTTCATATTCACCGGCTTTGAGTTTAGCTCCATTCCCGGTTGCACGTACAGCCATTTGAAAAATACGTTCGTCTGATATGAATCCTTCTGTAAACAGCCGAATTGAAATGTCGCGAAGGTTTGAGTTTCGCTCAACAACAAACACCTTGGCCACTTTGTTTGGCCCGGTATCCTCAAATTGAGTTTTTCCATAATAGGCAAAAATACCGGCAACAACGGCACCGATCATTGCCAAACTCAACACGAAATGGCTGAATATCACCAGACGGTTCCGCGCGAAGCGTGAGCGTTTGCCGTCTACTGCGGTATTTTCAACCAACGGTGGTGAAGTTTGAAATACGCTTTGACCGGCGTGTGGCAAACCATTCTGCACCTGTCGCGCAGGGTCATTGGGATTAGCACGGCCAAAGCGATTTAGGGGTTGATCAGTCAAAGTTTTTACTTTCGTCAATTGTTTGATGCGGCTTCAATTGCGTTGGTTAGCGTTTTACAATTTGAGCTTTTTTGCGCAATTCAGCTAAGGCGGCGTCTTCTTCATTGCTATTTGACTTTACGGAATCAAGCCTGAATTGTAGCTCGGCAACTCTATCATCCGATACCGCGCGGGAACGGCAAACTGCAATAAATTCGGCGCCCCGATCTGTTGCGCGTACCGCCGTTGCCCCGCCTGCTTTTGTGGCAATGATTTGATCTTTCCAATCACCGGGCAATTCGGCCTCAAGGATACGGCCGAGATCACGCACAGTCACGTCAATCAAGCCCTTTGCAAAATCGTAGGTTGTATCGCAGCTTTGAAAGCGGGCCCGTAAAGCTTCAGCTTCTTTTTTTCGCTGCCCCAACTTTTTGCCGCGGTCGGCAGCCGGAACAACAAAAATCACCTGTTGCAAAATATACTCTGTTGAAGTCGGTTTACTGCCGCCGCTTTGCAGCATTTTTGCCACAACATCTTGCATCGATATTGCGCCGCCACTTCCACCGCGTTGTTGCAGTTGCTGAACTTGGCCCCAGGCCATTTGCGATCGAATGTATTCCTTAAAGTGTTTAGAAGTGACGCCAACTTGGTTTAGCACGTCGCCCATTTGCTTTGGATTCATTTTGTTAGATGAAGCAAATCGAGCAAAAGCAGCATCCACTTCGGCCTGCCCAACACGAATGCCCGATTGCGAGGCCGCTTGCATCTTTAGGGTTTGGTCAATCATTTCATCAGTGGCAGCTTTTTCTCCACCCTTGCCGCCTTGAATCTTCAAAAAAGCAGCGCGTCGTTGAATATCAACACTTGTTATCGCCTGCCCATTAACCGTGTAGCGAATGTCAGAAGCCGCTCCGGCAGTCACCATTCCAGGTATTGACGTCAGAAAACCTATGCTCGAAACGGTCATTACCAGCATAAAAAGGGCAAAGCGCAGCATGGTATTCCTCATGATTAGGGCAGCATATCAAGGCCGTTGGTATGGCCCGCCTTTACCGTTTAGGCAAGCAAACAGGCAAAACCACGGCAGAAAGACATTTTAGTTGTGACTAGTTGCGGGTTACATCATAAGCAAAATCACCAATGGTACGAAGGCTCACATTAAAGCCAATTGTGCGTGTCCGCTTATTGGTGAAAATATCGCGGGATTCCGTGTAGGATGCACCATAGGTGAAACACTCATCATCATAGCGTAGGCCAATTCCGAAAGATGATAATTTTGAAGCCTCAATATTGAAAACAGCATTTGTCGAGGCGCTCCAGTGATCTGCGAACCTCAAAGTTGCTGAGCCTTTGATTTCTTGCCGATCGTTGGCAAAACCATAATCGGGTTGAGCTTGAATAAAGCTATAGCGGGCCGAAATGGACAGCGTGTCGATTACGCTGGCCACTTGAACATCGGCGCGGCGAACCTCAAAGGTCTTTTCGTCAAACCGCGCGCCGGCACCCAGTAAATATCCTTGATAACCCAGTGAAGCCGAAGCCACGTAGTCAGATATTTTCGATTCTAAACCGGAATAGGCGCCGGCAAACACCAAATCCGGCGATGCAAAGGGATTATCACCGGCTATATTGAAAGACTGTCCAAACAATGCGTCTGCCCGCAAACCATTGTCGAACGTTCCTGAATACCGAAGGCCCAGATTTGCACGAACACCACCCTCAACGCGGTCAAGACCCGAAAATTTATCGTGATCAAACAAAGTTGAGGCATCAAAAACAAGGCTCTGCGCATCCTCATTTGCAAGCCCCAATTTTTCCTGCCCATCCACATCATTGCGGGCGAGCAACTGCAACCGAGGCTCAAGAACGTGAGTGGAGCTGGGCGTTGTAAACAGCACAGGATAGCGAATATCAACACCAGCCGTTACGAGGCCGCGGAACAGTGTGTCGCGGGTTTCAGCTGCCAGCCCGCGCGCGCGCGCTTCATCACCTAACATTTGATCGTCAAAATTAGAATAAAGCCCGTCTGCGCGTAGCGCTGCAAACGGCGTAATCGAAAGACCACCCGGCGCAATAAACGTGCTTTGCCAATCTAATGAAGCGGTGACGCGGCCATTTTGACCAGCAATTCCGCGCAGCGAGTCTACGTTGCTGCCGATACCAGCTTTTAGAAACAGTGCATCGTTATTTTGGCGTTGAATATTGCGTCCGTTGAGCCTTGCAGTAAGCTCACCGCCTAACACCGCCTCATCAAATGTTTTACGATAGTCAAAGCTCGGTAAAGCTGTCGCTTGTTGCTCATTGGCACCCGCAACCGCATCATCTTGAATTTCAAAACGCGAAGCTCGAATGTCAAAATAATTGCGTTCGCTAAGGCCTGTCAGGTAAACTTCTGAGGTGCGGCTGTAATCACTAAATCCTTTGACATTATAAGTGCGTGCAAAGTTCTTATCGGTTTGTGCCAGAATATCCCACCCGAATGACCAGCGTGGATTAATGTTAAACGCACCTTTTGTCCCAATCATCGCGCGACCGGCGTTCAATGAATTAACGGTGCCCGCGTTAAACGCCGAAGGGTTTTGCTGTTGTATGCCGGCAATGGTGACTGAATAGCGGCCTGAGTTCAGCTGATGTTCAAAATGAGCCGAGCCAAAAACACCTTGCTTGGTAAGCCCGCGACCAATGACTGTTAGATTGATGTTCGGCGCCAATGCCCAAAAATAAGGGACAGCCAATGAATAGCCAAGGCTGTCGCTATACCCAATCGACGGCGTTAAAAATCCAGATTTGCGCTTCACCGTGTGATCTGCGATTTCAAATGAAGGCAAAACAGCCAACGGAAAGCCAAAAAGCTCAAAACGTGCGCCTTGGAAGCGATACGTTTTACGCTGCTTGTTCCAAATAATAGTTTCAGCTTTAACCTGCCAGGTTAGCGGCTTGTTTGGTTTATCGCGGCAAGGCTCACATGCGGTGTAAACACCGCGCTCGAATGTTGAAATATTACCATCTTGCCTCGTTGCGCGTGCCGCGGCAAACCTTGTGTTATCTGTGGTTTCAAGCCGTAAGGCATTAACAAACCCATCAGACAAATCATCTGTAACATCAATCTCATCGGCAAAAATCTGAGTTCCATCCGGCTGCGAAAGCTCGACATTACCTGTCGCCTGCAACCGCTTCGTTTTTTGATTAAAAACCACCTTGCGAGCAACCAGACTATAGCCGTTATACTTGATCTGAACGCCCCCAATCGCAGTGACAGTTTCGCCGTCAAAATCATAGATCAAGCTGTCAGATGCCAGCAGCATTTGCCCGGTACCGGTCGATTGAAGATCAAGTTCCGATTGCCCATAGGCTGTCGTTCCCAGCAAAATGCTGAGGCCAAGCGCCGTTCCTGCGCACCAGATACGTGAACTGCGTATCTTGCTTCGCACTAGCCGTCTTCCCTATGCAACAGAAACGTTACTCCAAAAAAACTCGCTGCAATTACCGGCAACCAAGCTGCTAAAACGGGCGCTATAACTCCGGCACCACCCAGTGCCTCGGCGATTGCCGTCATAACATAAAGCAGAAACCCCGCAAGAACGCCACCCAAAATGGCAGCGGAACTTTGCCCAAAGCGCGCAAATCTAAGTGAAACTGTTGCCGCAATCAAAGTCATCGATACAAGAAGAGCGGGCAGGGCCACCAAACTGTGCCATTGCATGGCATAGGGCGACTCTGGTGAACCCAAAGCTTGTGCGGATTTCATGCTATTCGAAAGATTATAAAACGAAACCGTTTCGGGCCGCGTTAGCGATTGTCCCAACATTTCAACGCTAATCATTGATGGTGTAGAAAACGTTTCAAGACTTTCAACTTGATTACCATTGTTAAAAATCCTGGCAGATTTAAGCACCCAATTGGCGTCCACCAGCTCTGCAGATACGGCATCAACTCGTTTAATGGGGTTACTGTTTGTATCAAAGAAAAAGAAACTGGGCTGGCTCAAACGCGTTCCGCCCGAAGCTGCTTGTTGAGCGCCAACAATCAAATAGCCATTGTCAGTCTTTTGGCGAAACCAAGGTAAAACACTGTTGCCAGGTGCCGCAGCAAGTCCAAGATCAACCTGCACATTTTCAGATATCGCCAAGCCTGCTGCCGCAATCGGGTTGAACAAACCGACAGTCACCAAACCTATCATCAAGCTACCAACACAGAGCGGACTGATAAATTGCCATGCAGACATGCCGCTGGCACGCGTGATGACCAGCTCCTGGCGTTTATTGAGGTTTAACAGCGTGATCATGGCAGCAAAAAGCACCACAAAGGGAATTATGTTTTGTAAAAATGATGGCGCACGAAGTGCTGCCAGCCCAGCCATATCAATAAAAGTAACGTCGATAAGCGATATCGTTCGCCGTGCCAGCTCAACCATATCAATAAGAATTGTCACCACAGAGAGGCCGATGACGACCTTTAGAAAGTTACTGAGATAAACCCTTAAAAAATACCGGAAAAGTGTGCTCATGACGCCCGCCTGTAGCGACCGATACTGAGCAAAGCTTGCTGGCAATATTCCATCGTTTTAAGAGCAGCATTGTCCAAAAACTGCAGCCTTCGCCCTGTCAGCAACAGCCAACCAAACACACCAATCACAGTCAGGGGAAATGCGTAAACAATCGCAATACTGGTAAAACTCAGGCCTGTATTGCCAGCCAATACGAAACCTATCGTTCTGATTGAAAACCCTAGAACCGCAGCCGAAGTCAGCGCGGCAGCTGCGCCTTGGCGGTGACTGCGTGCGCTAACCGTTGTGTAAACCGCTAAAAGCGCCAGAACAAAAGAATAAAGAGGGTCCGAAAACCTGCGATGCAATTCTCGGGTAATGCGCTCAGGATACTGCTGAAATTCAGAATCATTGACATCGGGTTTCAACAAGTAAGCGGTTGGCCTGTCTCTGGCCCACAGAAAAAAAGAATTGGGGCTTGAAAATGTTCCGGCATCCAAGCTGTAAGTTGAAAATTTTATAAATGCCACGGTGCCACGGGCGACATCTTTCCGTTGGATTTGTCCATCATTAATTACCAAAAGGTTGCGCCCGTTTTCAACGACGATTGATCCGGTTTTAGCGATATATGTAAATTGATTGCCCGGCTCTCGGCTGTCACTTACGAAAATGCCGCCAAATCCACCGTTGGGATATTTTTCTGCAATTTGAATAAAAAGGCCTTGATCAACTTGCTTAAACGTACCCGACTGAACCGCCGTCGATAGTAAATCACTTGACGCTTTGGCCAAGAGTTCACGTATTTTTACCGCAGCTAAGGGCTCCATCCAAACCGATATGGTGAGGCAAATGAGTGTTCCCAACGTGCCAATGATCAGCGCTGGGCGCGCCCTTTGTATGATCGATGTGCCAGAAGCCTCTAGAACGACCAATTCGGAATCTTGGTTCATTGTGCGCATGGTTTGCAAGACGCCAATCAACACAGCAAACGGCAGAGCAACCGAAATCATGCCGGGCATTAGAAACAACGTCAAACGGCCAATTGTGCCTAAAGACTGGCCGGTAGAAGCCAGCAAATCAACCCGAAGCAGTATTTGTGTTGTAAGCGCAATGCCGGTGGTCACCGCCAATGCGCTAATCGCAACAACTGCAATCCGGCGAAATATATAGCGTTCAATTGTCGACATTGCAGTTTTGCCGCATCCTTCGGTTTGCGTAAACCGGTCACCAAACCCGCTTAACCGCTGCCTCATAATAAAGACATATGGGTAACAGGGCCTTAGCGAGCATGGTTAACCAATGACTTAGTTAAAAAATGCAACTAAAATACGACTAGGCGTGCTCGACATGTCGTTGATTTTTGTCCTAACCATGGCGATGGATCAAAAAGGGTGTGCAGCATGAGCCGCGTTTTATCGTTTTCTTTGTCAAAGCCGTCAATTCCAAAATCCGGAACCCTTATCGTGTTGGTCGCAGATGATGGCATTTTGCCGTCGGATGTTCAGTCGCCTTCACTGGCTCGCTCAATGACGTCCCGTAAATTCACTGGCAAAGCCGCAACTTCGCTTGATGTGCTGGGACCTGAGGGCATGGAACTTGATCGCGTCGTCTTATTGGGTTGCGGTGCTGCAGAAAAGCGCGATTTTATTGCCCTCGGCGGCAAAGCAATGGCCGCCATTGGAGCCGATGCCAACGCTATGATCCTTGCTCAAACCGGCGACAACCCGCTGGACTCAGCACAGATTGGCGACATCATGTTGGGCCTTAAACTGCGCTGCTACAAATTCGATAAATATTTGACCAAAGCATCCAAAAAAGACGACGACAATGCTGACAAGAAACAGACCATCACCATTGGAACCGCAAACCTTGCTGCAGCCAAAAAAGCATGTGCTGACGCCGACGCCGTTTCCGATGGTGTGATTCTGGCCCGCGATTTGGTAAATGAGCCCGCCAACATCCTCGGGCCCCTAGAATTTGCGGCTGAAGCCAAAAAGCTGGAAGCCCTCGGGATCAAAGTGACGATCCTTACAGATAAAGATATGAAAAAGCTTGGTATGGGCGCATTGCTAGGCGTTGCTCAAGGCTCGGTTCGGCCAGCCCGTATGGCTATTATGGAGTGGATGGGCGGTAAGGCAAAAGTCAAACCGCTCGCCTTTATTGGCAAGGGCGTTGTTTTTGATACCGGCGGCATTTCTATCAAACCGGCTGGCGGAATGGAAGATATGAAGGGCGATATGGGCGGCGCTGCCGCTGTGATTGGCCTGATGAAAACACTCGCTTTACGCAATGCTAAAGTGAATGCGGTTGGCGCCATTGGTCTTGTGGAAAATATGCCGGATGCTAACGCACAGCGCCCCGGTGACATCGTCACATCGATGTCCGGCCAAACCATCGAAGTCATCAACACCGACGCAGAAGGCCGCCTCGTGCTGGCCGATATGTTAACCCACATCAACAAGGAATATGAGCCGGCCTTGATGATCAATCTGGCAACGCTCACAGGCGCAATTTTAGTGGCGCTAGGCCAACAGCATGCCGGTCTGTTTTCAAACGATGACAAGCTGTCGGCCGATCTTACCAGCGCCGGTATTGCTTCAAACGAGCGTGTCTGGCGCATGCCAATGGGCAGCGATTATGATAAAATGATCGACACTAAAAATGCTGATATGAAAAACATCGGCGGCAAATATGCCGGTTCCATTACAGCAGCTCAGTTTCTCAAACGCTTTGTTGGCGAAACACCTTGGGCGCATCTGGATATTGCTGGAACAGCAATGGGTTCGCCCGCGAGCGATATTAATACCGGCTGGGCATCAGGCTATGGCGTGCGTTTGCTTGACCGGTTTGTGCGCGATTCTCACGAAGGTTGAACGGATCAGTGACCGAAATCCTGTTCTATCACCTCACCGAGTCCACGCTTGAAGATGCGCTCCCGCCTTTGCTGGAACGCTCGCTGGCACGCGGCTGGAAAGTCGTGGTTGAGGCCGGAAATGAAGAACGCATAGCGTCACTCAACGCGCATCTTTGGACATACAAAGAAGACGGTTTTTTGCCCCACGGCACAGCAACAGATGCTTACCCCGAAGAGCAACCAGTCTATCTTTCAACCGATGCTGCAAACCCGAATGGGGGGAATGTACGCTTTCATATTGATGGCTCTTTGCCATTCGCCGTGGAAGGCTATACTCGTGTGGTCATGATGTTTGATGGCCATAACAATGCCCAAACCGCTGATGCTCGCACAGCTTGGAAACGCCTCAAAGCTGAAGGCCATGATTTGACCTATTGGCAACAAAACCAAGACCGCCGCTGGGAGAAAAAAGCGTGAAGTGGCTCGGGTTTTTGTTTTTTGTTGCGGGTTTGATGCTGTCGTTTAACATGCCTGGAGTGTTAGGCGATGCAATTTCCACAATCATGGAAGCCAGTCCATCTGCCATAGTCCCTTACATATCCACACTCGGCACAGTCCTCATGTGGCTCGGTGCCGCGCTCTTTGTCCTCGGTCTCCGTCGTCGCAACCGCATCACACCTAACGAGACTGAAGCGCCATCAAAATGGGGCAGGGGCAACTAGTTCTTCCCCTAATTACCCTGCAACACCCGCATCATATTCTTCGGTCAACGCCATCCAGCGTTCTTCGGCTTTGGCCAAATCGGCTTTCAGTTTATTGCCGCGCTGACCGGCACGCAGCGCTTCATTGGGGTCACGCTCGTGCAGGCCGGTGTCCGCCAGAATGTCGTCGATGGCGGCTAGGTCTTTTTGCAATTTAGCAACCATGGCTTCGGCATCTTGGATTTTCTTTTTAACAGGTGCCATCACCAAGCGGCGTGCTGCTGCATCACGGCGCTGATCAGCTTTTGAACCGCCGGTATTCGTGTTGGTGCTCTGGCTTTTCTTTCCGTCTGTATCGCCGCTTAACACTAAGGCGCGATAATCATCCAAGTCGCCATCATAGGCCTTCACGCCGCCGTTTGACACCAGCCAAAGCCGATCCGCCGTTGCTTCAATCAAGCGCCGGTCGTGGCTGATCAAAATCACCGCGCCATTATAATCATTCAGCGCTTCAATCAGGCTCTGCCGTGCACCCATATCCAAATGGTTGGTCGGCTCATCGAGAATCAATAAATTCGGCCCGTTCATGGTGGCAAGGCCAAGCAAAAGCCGTGCCTTTTCGCCACCAGACAAAGACGCCGCTTTCGTATCCATCTTTTCAGTTGGAAGGCCCATCCGCGCAACTGCGGCACGTACTTTAGGCTCGCCCTGGTCTGGCATAGCGCGGCGCACGTGTTGCACAGCACTTTCGGCAGGGCGCAATTCATCAAGCTGGTGCTGCGCGAAATAGGCGACGGATAATTGCGGCGCGCGGATCATTTCGCCGTCGCCAGTCATTTTACCCGCAATCAGTTTGGCAAGCGTTGATTTTCCGTTGCCGTTTGAGCCAAGCAGAGCAATACGATCATCGGCATCAATGCGCAGATCCAAGTTACGCAAAATCGGCGGGCCGCCATAGCCCAAATCCATGCTGTTAATCGCAATAGCAGGCGAAGCCACACCACGTTTGGGCGCAGGAAACGACAATGGCAATTCATTTTCATGCATTGCGGGCGGGGCATCGCCCATACGCGCCAGCGCTTTAATGCGGCTTTGTGCCTGACGGGCTTTTGAGGCTTTGGCGCGGAACCGTTCAACAAAGGCTTCCATATGCTTGCGCTGCGCGGTGATTTTTTCGCGCGCCTTTTCAGCCTGCATCGCTTGCTCAGCATATTGCCGTGAAAACTGGTCGTAATTGCCGCGATAGAGATTGAGTTGTTTATGCTCTAAATGCACAATCCATTGCGCTGTGCGGTTCAGCAAATCCTGGTCATGACTGATCATTAAAACCGAATAGGGATTGCGCGTCTGGTAATTCTCCAACCTCTACGTGCCTTCAAGGTCGAGATAGTTGGTCGGCTCATCGAGCATCAACAAATCAGGTGCGGCAAACAATACCGAGGCCAAAGCCACGCGCATCCGCCAGCCGCCGGAGAATGAAGAAGCGGGGCGCTTTTGCGCTTCCGAATCAAAACCAAGGCCAGACAGGATGCGCGCCGCGCGGGCTTCCGCAGAGTGCGCTTCAATATCAACCAATCGCATTTGAATAGCTGCAATTTCATTCGGGTCAGTTTCAACTTCGGCCCGCAGCATTAATTTAGCGCGTTCCGTGTCCGCTGATAAAACAATGCTGATCAGCGCTTCTTCGGTACCGGCTACTTCCTGCGCCACCTGGCCAATGCGCGAACCGGCGGGAATGGATACCGAACCACTTTCGGCTTCAAGTACGCCGGTGATCACTTTGAACAAAGTGGTTTTGCCAGTGCCGTTGCGGCCAACGAGGCCAGCTTTGGCATTGGAGGGTAATGCCAGCGAAGCGCCTTCGATCAAAGGGCGACCGGCCATACGCAGAGTGAGGTTGTTGATTGTCAGCATGTGGGCGCTTTTGGCTTAAGTCGATGGCAAGAGCAAGACAGCAATTGCCACTCTTGTTAAATCCATGCGCCGCCTTTAAGTGCTGCGCCAACAACACTCCCACAATAACTGCTCCCAAACGAATGGAAAACCAAAATGGCGATTGAACGCACTTTCTCAATGATCAAGCCTGACGCAACCGGCCGCAACCTCACCGGTGCGATCACAGCGATGCTCGAAGATGCCGGGTTACGCGTCGTGGCCTCGCGCCGGGTATGGATGAGCCGCCGCGATGCTGAAGGTTTTTACGCAGTTCACAAAGAGCGCCCGTTTTTTGGCGAACTTGTTGAATCCATGTCATCAGGACCAACTGTTGTTCAGGTTCTTGAAGGCGAAAACGCCATTCTTGCCAACCGCGAAATTATGGGCGCAACCAACCCGGCCAATGCCGCAGACGGCACGATTCGTAAAACCTTTGCACTTTCAATTGGTGAAAACTCTGTGCACGGTTCTGATGCGCCTGAAACCGCAGCCGCTGAAATGGCCTATTGGTTTGCTGCCAACGAAATCGTTGGCTAATTGCAAAGATTTGTTACTGTGTTGAAAAAACCGGGCCTGCCCGGTTTTTTTCTGCGCAAAGAGATAAAATCTTGCCGTAACATGGCTTGCGCTATGCGGTTGTGACGGGCAAAAGTGACGAACCATGGCAAGCAAAACTTTCAATCTGCCAAATATGCTGACATACGCGCGCATTGTTGCGGTGCCGATGATTGTGTTTTGCTTTTTCATTGAAGGCCATTTGAAATCCAGCGATTGGGCGCGCTGGGTGGCGTTGAGCATTTTTGTGATTGCCAGCATTACCGACTATCTCGATGGCTATTTAGCGCGGATTTGGAAACAACAATCCAATATCGGCCGGATGCTCGACCCGATTGCAGATAAATTGCTGGTCGCATCTTGCCTGCTATTGCTTGCCGCTGATGGCACAATTGCAGGCTGGACACTTTGGGCTGCGATTACGATTCTATGTCGTGAAATATTGGTGTCCGGCCTCCGTGAATATCTGGCGGATTTGAAAGTCTCAGTGCCAGTCACTCAACTTGCCAAATGGAAAACTACGATCCAAATGGTTGCCGTCGGGTTTTTGCTGGCTGGCACCGCCGGTGATAAGATTTTGCCCTACACATCTGAAATCGGTATTGGTCTTTTATGGGTTGCAGCATTGCTGACGCTTTACACGGGCTATGATTATTTCCGCGCCGGTGTGCGGCACATTGTGGATTAGGCCCATATGAAGCTCGTCTATTTTGCATGGCTGCGTGAGCGCATCGGGACTGGTGAAGAACACCGAGATATTCCGGATCACGTTAAAACCGGGGGTGAGCTGTTGGCTTGGCTTGCGACGTTGGGCGATGAATATGCATCTGCTTTGGCTGTAACTTCTGTGATCCGGGTAGCTGTTGATCAAGAAATAATCACCCATGATGAGTTGATTACGGGCGCTACCGAAATAGCGCTTTTCCCGCCCATGACCGGCGGCTGAGCGATGGCCGCGTTGATTAAAGTTGCTGTGCAATCAGGCGTCATCGACACCCAAGGCCAAACAGCAGACTTGGAAAAATCAAATCTCAACATCGGCGCTATGGCCAGCTTCACCGGTTTTTGCCGTGATGAAGGCGGCGTGCTCACCGCTCTGGAACTCGAACATTATCCCGGCATGGCAGAAGCCAAACTCCACGAAATTGCCAACGAGGCAGCAATGCGTTTCAGCCTCGACACGCTCACACTTGTGCACCGCTTTGGCAAAGTAACACCCGGCGAAGTGATCGTATTTGTCACAGCTTTATCCCGTCACCGCGACGCCGCTTTTGACGGCGCACGCTTTGTGATGGACTACCTTAAAACCGATGCCCCGTTTTGGAAAAAAGAACATCGCAAAGATGGCACAACAAATTGGGTATCGGCAAAAGATGCTGATGATTCTGCTAAAGCCCGTTGGCGATAATCAAACGCGCTCATCTGTTCCGCCCTTAACAAGCAATACTACAATCAACAGCGCAAATACAAACAAATCGCGCCAAATGAGGGGCGCAAATGCGCTCCACATGGTCTCGGCCAGTGCAAGGCTTGCGCCGCCAAGCGCCGCCGCGCCGGGCGACAATGCCCCGCCGATGGCTGCGATAAACACAATTTTAAGGCCATAAACCAGCGATGAATTGAAATCCATTGTCCCGAGGTACGATGTGTTGAGAAGAGCAGACAACGCCGCAATACTTGCGCCAACAAAGTATGCAATTCGTAATACTTTGCTTGAATCCACCCCGATCAATTGTGCGACAAAATCATCATCGCGAACAGCATGCCAGTTGCGGCCAAAGCTGGTGCGGGTGCAAAGCCAATGTGCAAAGCCGGCCATAATTATGAGCAAAGCCGTGTTGATCAGTTGAATTAAAGTTAAAGTCACGTCGCCGTTTAGATACATGCGGTTGTTTAAAAATGGCGGCAACCAATTGGAATGGTTACCGGAGCCAATACGTGCCAGCTCCATCAAGACAATCATTGTGCCAAGGCTGGCCGCCAGCATGGTATTGGGCGTTTTCGAAGCCAGCCGTTCAACCAGATGCTTGCCAATAATGGAGGCCGCGAGTGCCGAATAGGCCAAGGCCACCGCTGCCGCAAAGATCAGTGTTGCAGGCAAGGTCAGCCACAGTATTGCGTAGCCAAAGGCCGCAAACAGCACAAACATCTGTCCGGCAAAAGCATGCAGCGCACCAAATGAAAAATCAGCCCGCTTGGTAATGCCAAAAGGCAGGGCGTAAGCAGCCGCCAGCGCGCCATAAAGCGCAGCCAAAGGCACGGCATTGGTCAATTGCTGAAGGAGGTATGAAGCATTTCCCATATTAATAATTCTAACTGGTAATTTGAATTTAGATAGTTATAAATAAGCAAATGAAACGTGAGCCCGAAGAAAAGTTCCAATGGACGCCGCATCGCTTTTCCGGCGGTCGGTTGGTACTGGATGTCTGCAATACCGTGATTTTGCGCCATGATGCTTCGCGTTTAATAGACCGGTGGGCTTTGCCAGAACATTTTGCTGCATTTTCGGCTGCAGCCCTCACATTTGGTGCAGAAAAATGGCCGTATGATGCGCTTGCAGGCAACACCGGCAACGTGTTTCAGCTGCGAGAAGCTGCCGACGCGCATTTTCGGGCGGTGGCAATTGGCACCCCCGATAATGTGACGCTGGCTGGTTTGCTGGAGCAATGCGTGCTGGCCTTGCGCGGAACTTCAAATCTAGCGGCCTCAGTGGCTCATTCGGCCCTGCGTTTGATTGGCGAAAGTGGCGGCACGCGAATCAAAATTTGTCAGGCCTGCGGGTGGCTGTTTTATGATAAATCTAAAAATCAAACCCGCATTTGGTGCGACATGGCTGTGTGCGGTAACCGTACGAAGGCCCGTCGAAATTATTCAAAGCGGAATGTCGTTTGATGAAAAGAACGTTTGTTCAATTCATATCACTGCTCACTATAGTGGGTTCTTTATCCGCCTGCCAGCGCGAGAAATCCGAAGAGCTGTTCAAGGTCACAGGCCGCATTTTCGTGTTTAATTATCGCATTTCAGAAGCCAGCTACATGGTGACAATTGAGCAGCAGGTTCAAATCCCCGACGGATTGTCTATTGTGGCGACGTTTCAAGACCCGACCGGCGGCGCGCCAATTGAAATCATCCGCACCGCATGGCCGAAGCTCAAACGCGTGTTGCTCGCCAGCCCGCCTATCCGCTGTGTGAAGGCGGGTATTGCTTACACAGTTGATATTACAGTTAAAAATGTTGAGGGACAAACGCTGCAAACCATAGCGACGACGGTAACATCCAATATCGATCAAAGTGTTTTAGCGGCAAAACCGCTGCTTGTCGGCCCGGGCTATGAGCCAAATCGTGAAGTGTTTAAAAATAATGGCGCGGATTTTTCACCCGATGCCAATTGCCCGAATTTGAAGGGGTAAGATTGGGTCCTCTTACACAATAAGCTTGGTTTACCCGCACCCTCTATCCCTCGCCACAAGGGGGAGGGGATACAAGCACCGTATTTCCTTTTTGGAATTTTCTGCCTGATATTGAGTTTAAGCACTGTAATTCGATGTAAAAGTCTCCCTCTCCCTTGTGGGGAGGGATAGAGGGTGGGGGTAAGATACAAGTACGATGTTCAGTCGAATAAAACTCTAGCCGCCGTGAAAATGATCATACACCGTCTGCGCCATCGCTTCTGAAATCCCGTCCACTGCCATCAAATCCGCCATCGCTGCCCGCCCAACGGCTTTCGCCGTGCCGAAATGAGCCAGCAGAGCTCGTTTGCGGGTGGGGCCGATGCCTCCAATTTCATCAAGTGGGCTCTTGATCATTTCTTTGGCACGTTTGGCGCGATGTGTGCCAATCGCAAATCTGTGCGCCTCATCGCGCATACGCTGCATAAAATACAAAACTGGGTCGCGCGGCGGCAGGCTGAATGCAGGTTTTGCACCGGTGAAAAACCGTTCGCGCCCGGCCTCACGGTCAACACCTTTGGCAATTGAAACCAGCGCCACTTTACCTGAAATACCAAGCTCGTCGAACATGGTTTTGGCCGCCGTAAATTGGCCTTGGCCGCCGTCAATCACCACCAAATCGGGCCAAACCGGCACAACAGTGTCGTCGCTGCCTTCGCCTTCGGGCGCTTCAGCAATCAGGCGCTTAAAGCGCCGCTCCAACACCTCTTTCATCATGCCAAAATCATCGCCCGGGGTGATGGTTTCAGACTTAATGTTGAATTTGCGATATTGGCTTTTGGCAAAGCCTTCCGGCCCTGCAACCACCATACCGCCGACAGCATTCGTGCCCATGATGTGAGAGTTATCGTAGATTTCAATGCGGCGCGGCATAGCTTCAAGCCCGAACAACTCCTGCACACCTTCCAGCAAAGTGCGCTGTGTTGAGGTGTCGGCCAGCCTGCGCCCAAGTGCCTCTTTAGCATTGGCAATAGCGTGGTTGATCAGGTCTTTTTTGTCGCCGCGCTGCGGAATGGTGATTTCAACTTTGCGCTCAATCCGGATGCTCAAAGCCTCAGCCAGCAAAGCGCGGTCTTCAAAATCATGGCTCAACATCAGCAGGCGCGGTATCGGCTTATCATCATAAAACTGCGCAATGAATGCGCCCAACACTTCGCCCGGTTCAATCGTGGAATCCGCCTTTGGAAAGAACGCATGGTTGCCCCAGTTTTGCCCGGTGCGAAAGAAAAACACTTCAATGCAGGTCTGTCCGCCTTCGGCATGGATGGCAAACACATCGGCTTCCTCCAACCCCTCAACATTGATGCCTTGATGGCCGCTGACATGGCTCAAGGCCGCCAATCGGTCACGGTAGATTGCGGCGCGCTCAAAGTCTAAATCCTCGGCGGCGTCCGCCATGTTTTGGCCTAGCAATTGCTTGACCTTTTGGCTGCGGCCTTCAAGAAAATCCGTCGCCTCGGTGATGAGTTCTGCATAGTTAGCGTTTGATATTTCCCCGGTGCACGGTGCAGAACAACGTTTGATTTGATACAGCAAACACGGCCGCGTCCGCGCCTCAAAGACGCTATCCGCGCAGGTACGAAGCAGAAACGCTCGTTGCAACGCATTGATCGTCCGGGAAACCGAACCAGCAGACGCAAACGGCCCAAAAAACGCGCGGCCTTTGGCCCTGGCGCCGCGATGTTTGAATATGCCCGGCGCGCGATGGTCGCTGGTAAGCATAATGTACGGAAAGCTCTTATCATCGCGCATCAGAACGTTGAAACGCGGGCGAAGGCGCTTGATGAGATTGGCTTCCAGTAGCAGCGCTTCGGTTTCTGTCCGCGTCGTCACAAACTCCATCGACGCGGTTTCTGAAATCATACGCGCGATGCGATTGGTGTGCCCGCCAAGGCGTGTATAATTGGTGACGCGGTTTTTGAGACTCTTGGCTTTGCCAACGTAAAGCACGTCGCCTTTGGTATCAAACATCCGGTAAACGCCGGGCTTACCGGGTAATTTGCTGGCGAGCGCTGCAATTAAATCAGCGCCGCTGAGGCCCACAATATCATCCATCGGGGCAGCATCCCATGAAATGTCAGCCACCAGCGCCTGCATCGTTTCTGATGCAGTTGGGGTTGTTTTTCGGGTTTGTTGCGACTCGTCTTCCATGACGTCGAAACTAGCGCCTGATACCTCTGGCGGGAAGGGCGGGCGCAACCCCCGGGCTGCATGTTTTGGGTTAGAACGCTGCTTTTGCCTGCGCTTTTTGTCAGGAGCCTTAAAACCCATGCAAAAGACTATTCATTGGCATTCAAAACATCCGGTGTTTCCCACGCCAGGTGCTGGCCCGAATCAAGCGCAATCATTTGGCCAGTGACAGATTTTGCCGCCCATAAATAGCGCACCGTTGCGCCAAATTCGCTCAGTGCCGGCGCATGGCGCAGCGGCACAGCATCAACTTGCGCTTGAAAATCCGCCATGTCCTGCCGCTCGTTCGGCAATGTTGGGCCGGGGCCAATAGCGTTGACGCGCACCTGTGGCGCAAACGCCATTGCCATGGTTTGTGTCGCTGTCCACAGCGCCGATTTTGACAGGGTGTAGCTGAAAAAATGCGGTGTTAGCCTCCAGACACGCTGGTCAATCAGGTTTACGATCAAGGCTTCAAAACCAGCAGGCAGCCGCTCAACCATCCGTGCCGCCAGCAGGGCAGGCGCCTTCACATGCATATCAAAATGCGCGTCAAACTGCGCAATATCTGGCGCTTGGGCCGTGTCTTTTTGAAACACTGAAGCCGAATTGACCAGAATTTGCACCGGCCCAAGCG
>JANOPZ010000041.1:0-15368 GCA_031422195.1 Limoniibacter sp.
CTTGATTCTGGCTTCCGTCAACTTTTCTGGCATTCCGCTTCTCCCTGCGAACCGTGTGGCAGCCTGCCTGCGAACCGTAAACGAACCGGGGGCGGAACGGGTTGGAACGGGCAGCTTAGGGGGAGACTACCTCCAAACGCCTGAAAAAGCTACTGTTTCGGGTGGACCTGAGGGTTGAAAAGGGTTACAGTTTGCCGACTTCTAAGCGGGATGTTGCGTGTTCGAGTCACGCCGGGGTCACCAACACTTGGGTTTGCAAGCCATCATCGCTCCAACTATAACTGATTTGCGCGCAATCAGAGTTGGCCATGCCCGAAGTTATAATACCGAAAAACCTGTCAATGCTTGAGCGCTTTTGGCGTGGATTTAAGCATGCGGTTTACGATGTGTTTGATGCCGAATCTTCTCTTCGCGCCGCTGGCGTGGCGTTTTACGCGTTTTTGTCGTTGTTTCCCGCCATGGCTGCCGGATTAGCATTGTTCTCGCTGTTTCTTTCGCCCCAAGATATTTTGAATGGCGTGGATTTGGCTGCACCGGCTTTGCCACCGGAGCTGCAAACCCTGGTTACGAGTCGTTTGATTGCGTTACTTTACGGCCCTAAAGCAGCAGGGCTTAGTCTTGCGATCTCGATTGCCATTGCGCTCTGGTCTGGATCGCGCGGGATCAATTCAATTTTGCATGCCTTAACCCTCACCGGCGGCATGACCCCGCGTCGCTCTTTTTTGATGTCTTTTGCTTGGTGTATGCTTTTTACCTTTGGTGCATTTTTTCTGGTTGCGGTTTTGCTGGCAGGGCTGGCGATTTTGCCCCTCGCGGTTGCCTTAGTGCCGCATGGGCAGGAATTGAAAACCGTGTTGGCATTGTTTTCGTGGCCAACTTTGGTTGGCCTCAACTTTGCCGCCCATTTGGTACTATTTCGTTTTGGGCCGGAACGAAGGCCAAACCGGCCAGTAACAGTGTGGCCAGGCGCAATTATTGCCACCGGCCTTTGGACATTGGGTTCGGTTATGCTGACGCTATATTTTCAAAAGATCGCAGCATATGATGCTCTGTTCGGCTCACTCGCCGGTGTCGCTATTGTGATGTTTTGGTTTTACGCCATGACATTGTTCACTTTGTTTGGCGCAAAATTAAACTCCAGAATGTGAACTCAAATTGCGTTCGCAGCCGCCAACGCACGTGCCAATTCCTCTTTCAAATCTGGGGTGTCTTCAAGCCCGATTTGCAAGCGGATCACCGGCCCGCCATAATCACGGCGGCTGACAGTGCGGTCGCCCAGCCACACATGCACGGCAAGGCTTTCATAACCGCCCCATGAATAGCCAAGTCCAAACAGTTTTAACGCATTGAGAAATGCATGGGCTTTTGCGGTGTCTTTCTTGTCGTCGCCTGTGCCATTCAGCACAATTGAAAATACGCTGGTCGAGCCACAAAAATCACGCTTGAACAACGCATGCCCGGGGTCGTCCGGCAAGGCAGGGTTGAGCACCATGCGTACGCCCTTTTGGCCTTGCAACCAAGCCGATATATCCAGCGTTGAACTTTCGTGCCGCTGCAAACGTATGCCCATGGTGCGAAGGCCGCGCAAGACCAGATAAACATCTTCAGGATGGGCGCAAACACCCATATTAACGTATGCTTCGTGGATGCGGCCCCATGTATTGTTATTGGCCGAAACGGTGCCCAATAAAATATCGGCATGACCTGCCGGGTATTTGGTTGCCGCATGGACCGAAATATCAACGCCATGGTCTAGCGGTTTGAAAAACAACGGCGTTGCATAGGTGTTGTCCATCATTGTGACTGCATCATGCGCTTTGGCGACGGCCGCAATTGCAGAAATATCTTGCATTTCAAACGTGTTGGAGGCGGGCGCTTCTGTCCATACGACGCTCGTATTCGGCCGCATCAAGCGCTCGATATCTGCGCCAATTGTCGGATCGTAATATTCAACGTCGACGCCCATTTTCCGCAGCATCGTATCTGCAAAACGCCGTGCAGGAAAATAAATCGCATCGGTAAACAGCATATGTCCGCCAGCTTCCGCATAAGCAAGAAGAGGTAGCGTAACTGCTGCCAAACCCGAAGGGAGAAGAATCGTTCCGGCAGAACCTTCCAATTCGTTGATGGCGTTTTCGAGCGCAGTATGCGTCGGCGTTCCAAGCGTGCCGTAGGTATATTTCTGGTTGCGGCTTGCCATTGTTTCAGCATCGGGAAACAATATTGTGGAACCACGGTAAATCGGTGGATTAACAAAACCGTGAAAATCATGCGGGATGTGGCCAATATGCGCCAACCGGGTGTTAATGCCCTTTTGCTTTTGGTCTGGCGTCTTTTGGTCTGGCGTCTTGGCCATGCTGATTTCCCCAATTAAACTATTTTTGAGTTACTGCCCAAAATCTGCCGTGGCAACGTGGTTATCGGGGCATTTCAATCAAAATATGTGAGTTTTATGACGCAAACAATGGAATTAAGAGCATTTTTCATTCCTGCAAAGTAATTTTGTCAGGGGTACAATCCTTAACAAATTGAAAATGTGCTTGACCAAGGCTGCAAGATAGACTTGCATAGAGGTGCTTGGGGAAGGCAGCCAAATCGCTTTGGGAGAAGCAAAGCCTGCTGACACAAACTGAACATCCAAGCCCCGATATTCGTGGTGAAAATCACAAAACAAACGAAACAATTCGATCAACAAAGGTGCTCCACACAATGAAAAAAACAACTTTGGCCGTTTTGCTCGGCTCAGCAGCCTATGCACTTGCCGCTGTATCTGCTTCAGCAGCAACACTTGATGATGTCAAAGCCAAGGGCTTTGTACAATGCGGTTCAAATACCGGTCTTGCTGGCTTTGGCTCGCCAAACGACGCCGGTGACTGGTCAGGTTTTGATGTCGATTTCTGCCGCGCTATTGCATCAGCTATTTTTGATGACCCAAAAGCTGTCAAATTCTCGCCTTTGTCCGCCAAAGAGCGTTTTACTGCTTTGCAGTCTGGCGAAGTTGATATTCTTGCGCGTAACTCAACATGGACAATCAGCCGTGATACATCACTCGGCCTCGATTTCCCGGCTGTGAACTATTACGATGGTCAAGGCTTTATGGTCCGTAAAGATTTGGGCGTGGCTTCGGCGTTGCAGCTGTCTGGCGCATCAGTTTGCGTCCAGACCGGCACAACCACTGAGCTTAATTTGGCCGACTATTTCAAAGCCAATAACCTTCAATACAACCCTGTTGTATTTGAAAAGCAGGAAGAGGTTGATGCTGCCTATGACGCGGGCCGCTGCGACGTTTATACGACCGATCAATCCGGCCTTTATTCAGTGCGTTTGACCTTGAAAGACCCGGACAATCACATTGTATTGCCAGAGATTATTTCGAAAGAACCGCTTGGTCCTGTAACACGCCATGGCGACAACCAATGGTCAGATATTGTGCGTTGGACTCATAACGCAATGCTCACTGCTGAAGAGTTTGGCATCACACAGGCCAATGTCGAAGAAATGATGAAATCGGAAAACCCTGAGATAAAACGCATTTTGGGTCAGGAAGCTGACACCAAGATCGGTACTGATTTGGGCCTGACGAATGATTGGGTTGTGCGTATTGTCAAACACGTTGGCAATTACGGCGAATCTTTCGAGCGCAATATTGGTGCGGGCAGCCCGCTCAAAATTTCACGCGGCCTCAATGCTGCATGGAACAAAGGCGGCCTTCAGTATTCACCACCAATCCGGTAATTTGAGTTGAACTTATGGAAGAGGGCGCTTTTGCGCCCTTTTTCAAACTGGCCCGTGATTTGCCGGGGCAGCGGAAACGTTTGAAGGCTTGGGGGGCAGGCGGCACAATGGACCACACACAATGAGCGCAGTTGTACAGCGGGTTAGGCCAGCAAAAGCTTCATTTTTGAACGATACAAAAGTGCGCGGGGTCTTCTATCAAGTCTTAGTGTTTGCGAGTTTGGTCGCATTCTTTTGGTGGATCATCCACAACACAATTTCCAATTTGAACCGCTTGAACATTGCTTCGGGATTTGGCTTTATGAAGGGCCGCGCTGGCTTTGACCTTGGCCAAACGCTGATCTCCTATAGCAGCGACTCAACGTATTGGGACGCGCTTCTCGTCGGCCTTTTGAATACACTTCTGGTTGCAGTCATCGGCATTTTTACAGCGACAATCATAGGCTTTTTAATTGGCGTAGGCCGACTTTCCAAAAACTGGCTCATTGCTAAAATTTGTACCGTTTATGTGGAACTTTTTCGTAACATCCCGCCATTGTTGGTGATTTTCTTTTGGTATTTTGGTGTTTTGTCCATTTTGCCGCAACCAAAGCAAAGCTTGGAGTTACCCTTTGGCGCATACCTCAACAATAGGGGTTTTTCGCTTCCAAAGCCGATTTTTGAAGAAGGCTCTGCCCTAATCCTCGCAGGGCTGTTTGCCGCAATTGTAATCGCTGTTTTTGTCCGCGGATGGGCCAAACAACGCCAATCCACGACCGGACAGCAGTTTCCTGTCGGGTTAACGACACTCGGTTTGATTGTTGGTTTGCCGTTACTTGGTTATTTTTTATCCGGCATGCCTGTCTCTTTCGATATGCCTCAAAAATCGACGTTCAACCTCGTTGGCGGCCTACAAATTGGGCCCGAACTTTTGTCACTTTATCTGGCGCTGTCATTTTATACCGCTTCGTTTATTGCTGAAATCGTTCGCGGCGGCATTTTGGGAATTTCCAAAGGCCAAACTGAAGCCTCATATTCGTTGGGAATGCGACCCGGCCCAACAATGCGGCAAGTCATCATACCGCAGGCATTGCGCATTATAATTCCCCCGTTGACGAGCCAATATTTGAACCTCACTAAAAACTCATCATTGGCTATTGCAATTGGCTATGCCGATCTGGTGGCTGTCGGCGGCACTATTTTGAACCAGACCGGGCAAGCCATTGAAATCGTTGCTATCTGGATGCTGATTTATCTTGGCCTTAGCCTCACGACTTCATTTTTTATGAATTGGTTCAATGCCCGCATGGCATTGGTGGAGCGCTGATTATGGCCAATGAATTTGCGTTTTTTCGAAAAGAAATGCTGGTGCAGCAGGCTGCACCAGCATCTACCAAAGGCTTGTCACATTGGCTGCGCACCAATTTATTTGCTTCAGCTTTTGATACCGCTCTGACTTTGATAGCGATCTTGGCAATCTTCTGGTTCATCCCGCCAATGTTAAAATGGCTGTTCGTCGACGCAGTGTGGAGCGGTGCCGACCGCAATGCCTGTGCCACAATTGCCCAGGGCGGCACCTTGCCAGATGGCTGGTCCGGCGCATGCTGGGCGTTTGTCAATGCCAAGTTTCAGCAATTTATCTATGGCCGTTACATCATCGAAGAGCGCTGGCGCGTGAACATTGTTGGCATTGTTATGGTGGCTTTACTGGTGCCGTTGCTCATTCCATCACTGCCGCGTAAAGGATTGAACGCGGTTCTGCTGTTTTTTGTGTTTCCCATCTTTGCTTATTTCATGCTGGTTGGCGGTTACTTTGGCCTGACCCATGTTGAAACCCCGCTTTGGGGCGGGCTGCTGGTTACATTGGTTTTATCCTTTGTCGGCATTGCAGTTTCCTTGCCACTTGGGATTATTTTGGCACTAGGCCGCCGGTCTGATTTGCCGGTCATCAAGCTTATTTGTGTGATCTTCATTGAAGTCGTGCGCGGCGTGCCTCTCGTAACCGTGCTTTTTATGGCCTCAGTGATGCTGCCGTTGTTTTTGCCCGAAGGCGTCACCTTCGATAAACTGATGCGGGCAATTATCGGTGTCGCGCTGTTTGCATCGGCTTATATGGCCGAAGTCATTCGTGGCGGCCTCCAAGCCATGCCAAAAGGCCAATACGAAGGCGCTGATGCCTTGGGGCTTACCTATTGGCAAAAAACGCGGCTGATCATTTTGCCGCAAACCATCAAACTCGTCATCCCGGGGATCGTCAACACGTTTATCGGCCTCTTCAAAGACACGAGCCTCGTTTACATTATTGGCATGTTTGATTTGCTCGGCGTCGTGCGCCAGAACTTTTCGGACGCCAATTGGGCAACGCCCGTCACCGCCTCAACCGGCCTTGTTTTTGCAGGCTTTGTATTTTGGGTCTTTTGCTTTTCAATGTCGCGCTATTCCATGTTTATGGAACGCCGCCTTGACCGCAGTCACCGCTAAAAGGAATTGATAATCATGGCCGATGCTGCTCAAAAATCCAACGCCGAAAAAATGACTGTGTCTGACACCGAAGTTGCTGTTGAACTCATCGGGATGAACAAATGGTATGGTAGCTTCCATGTGCTGCGGGATATTGATTTGAAAGTCATGCGCGGTGAACGCATTGTGGTGGCGGGCCCGTCCGGCTCAGGCAAATCCACCATGATCCGCTGCATCAACCGGCTTGAAGAGCACCAGAAGGGCCGCATTCTGGTAGACGGCATTGAACTGACCAATGATTTGAAAAAGATCGACGAAGTGCGCCGCGAAGTTGGTATGGTGTTCCAGCATTTTAACCTGTTTCCTCATTTAACAATTCTGGAAAACTGCACGCTCGCCCCGATTTGGGTGCGCAAAATGCCTAAAAAGCAGGCCGAAGAAATTGCGATGCATTATCTAACCCGCGTCAAAATTCCAGAGCAGGCGCTTAAATATCCCGGCCAATTATCCGGCGGCCAGCAACAGCGTGTCGCTATTGCGCGTGCTCTCTGCATGAATCCTCGCATTATGCTGTTTGATGAGCCAACCTCTGCACTTGACCCTGAAATGATCAAGGAGGTCTTGGAAACCATGGTGGGACTGGCTGAAGATGGCATGACGATGGTTTGCGTAACCCATGAAATGGGCTTTGCCCGGCAGGTCGCCAACCGTGTGATTTTCATGGATCAGGGCCAAATTGTTGAACAAAACACGCCCGACGAGTTTTTCGACAACCCGCAGCATGAGCGCACAAAACTATTCTTAAGCCAGATTTTGCACTAGAGTTAACCGCCGTAAAGCCAATCCAAGCGCTTGAGTAGAATTGCAGGTGGAATAATGAACATGCCTGCATTTCGGCCAAGCGCCATCATGCCTCTCATTTGATAGATCGCACGGTTTTGGATTGAGAGGGCAGCAACGCGCGCAATTCGCGGCTGCCGTATTGCTTGAAACGTTGCAAATGCGGCCTCTATTGAGGCGCTGTTTTGGACGCAATCAGCCAAGACCGCTGCATCTTCAATCGCCATTGCGCCACCTTGCGCGGCATGCGGCGTCATGGCGTGTGCGGCATCGCCAATCATCAAAAGTCGGCCTTGCTGCCACAATTTGCTCTGAACCGAAGCCAAAGGCCACGCTTTCCAGTTTTGAGCACCGGCAATAAGCTCCGCTGAGTGTCCGCCAAAACCGGCCCCCGTTGGCACTTGTTTGCAGTCTGATACAAACACTAAATTCAGTTCCGGCCGTTGCCCCATTTTGTAGGCCACCAAATGCGCACCCGAATTCATATAAACACAGACTGCATTCTGGGTTGAATTTGAAAGTGGCAATGTTGCCCGCCATGCAGTTTGGCCGTTGGCAAACACTTTTGCATCCGGGTCAATGTGTGCCCGCAAAGCGGAATTAATACCATCAGCTGCAATGAGGAAATCATATTTTTGGCCAGTAATTTCAATGCCATCTGGAACTCTATTGAATCTATTTATCAAAGTGCCGGTTTCAATTTTAACCAGCGGGTTTTTGATTGCCGTTTCCAGTAGCACCCTCTGCAAATCTCCGCGATATGTCACTGTATAAGGTGCACCATAGCGCTCCGTCATCATCGCCTTGAAAGGCAGCAAGCTTAAGAGGCGCCCTGTTTGGCCATCCATAAGCTGTATGCTTTCAGGCTCAAAACCAATAGATTTAATGGCGCCAGCAAGCGCAAGGGCGCTCAAAACTTTGTTGGCATTGGGCGATAATTGAATCCCCGCGCCAATATCCTCGAAGGTCTCGGTCCGCTCAAATATCGTAACTTGATGCCCATTTTTTGACAGAGCCAGTGCCGCTGTCAGCCCGGCAATTCCGCCGCCTGCAACGGCGATGTTTAACGCTTGTCTCAAGCAGCAAACGCTTCAATAAGGCAGCCCGCAGGAATAGTTTCAGTCGGCCCAAGGGCAGGGTTAAACTTGTAAAGCGTCGAGCAATAGGGGCACACAACGTCTGTACCAGAACCCATGTCTAAAAAGACATGCGGATGGTCGAAAGGTGCAATTGCGCCGATGCACATGAATTCCTTTACGCCGATCTCAATCAACTTATGGCCGGCGGTGTTGTGAAAATGTGGAATGGTCGTATGTGCCATGATGTGCCTGCAAGTTGTCTATGTCATTTACTCATTGCTTTAATCGCGATTTTTTTCAATGCTTCATAGAACAGCTGACATGAACCATTGTCATCTTGTCGTTGCATTTTGCCCATAAGGGCGTCACTTTGATTGCTTATCGTTAGAAAGCTCGCGCGTACGTGTTCAACCCACAACTCCCCACAGACCCAATCGTCCTGCGTCATTCCCCCAAACGTTATGTAAACCGCGAATATTCGTGGTTGCAGTTCAATTGGCGCGTGATGGAAGAATCGCGCAATCCTCATCATCCGCCGTTGGAGCGTTTGCGGTTTTTGTCGATTTCGGCAGCCAATCTCGACGAGTTTTTCATGGTGCGGTTCGCTGGCCTTGCGGAACAAGAGCGCGAGGGTGTTATCACCCGCAGTCAAGACGGACTGACGCCCGGCGATCAACTGGAAGGCTTGACCCGGGAAACAGACCGGCTGCAGCAATCTCAGCACGAATGTTATAGTACGCTATGCGCAGAACTCGCACGCGACCAAGTTAAATTGCTAAACTTAAACCAACTGACACCCGATGAAAGCAAATGGCTTGATCAGGAATTTTATGATTCGATTTTTCCAGTTTTAACGCCTTTATCCATCGACCCTGCACATCCGTTTCCATTCATCCCCAATCTTGGCCTTTCTGTTGCCGCCCAGTTAAAACGCCAAGGCGACGGGCATTTGATGACAGCTTTATTGCGAGTTCCATTGCTGGCTATCCCGCGCTTTTTAGAGCTGCCGCGTGCCAGCGGGCGCGAACACCGCTTTGTTATGCTGGATGATGTTATCAGGGCCTATTTGCCAAATTTGTTCCCGGGATTTGACGTTCTTGCCTCTGGTACATTCCGTGTCATCCGTGACAGTGACCTTGAGGTCGAGGAAGAGGCAGAAGATTTAGTTCTATTGTTTGAAACGGCCATTAAACGCCGTCGCCGCGGCCTTGTAATTCGGGTGGAATTTGACAACCAAATGCCGCAAGACATGCGGGATTTTGTGGCTTTGGAATTGGGTGTGCCGTCTGCTGGCATAACGCTTTTACCAGCGCCTTTGGCACTTGCCACGATATCAGCCATTTGTTCAGTCCCGCGCGATGATTTGAAATTTCGTCCTTACGTTGCCCGGTTTCCTGAACGAATTCGCGAAAATGGTGGCGATTGTTTTGCCGCTATCCGCGAAAAAGATATGGTGGTGCATCATCCCTATGAATCTTTTGATGTGGTTGTGCAGTTTTTGCGTCAGGCAGCAGCCGACCCGAATGTTGTGGCTATTAAACAAACGCTTTATCGCACTTCGAATGACAGCCCGATTGTGCGGGCATTAATGGACGCAGCGGAAGCTGGCAAATCGGTAACGGCGCTGGTCGAGCTGAAGGCCCGATTTGATGAAGAGGCCAATATCCGTTGGGCACGTGACTTAGAGCGCGCAGGCGTGCAAGTTGTATTCGGCTTTATCGAAATGAAAACACATGCCAAAATTTCGCTGGTTGTGCGCCGCGAAGAAGGTTTGATGAGAACCTATGCGCATTTTGGCACCGGTAATTATCACCCGCAAACAGCGCGTATTTATACTGACCTGTCATACTTTACCTGCAACCCAACACTTGCACGCGACGCCGCACACATTTTCAATTTCATTACGGGCTATGCCAAACCCACAGAAACCATGAAAATTGCGGTTTCGCCGCTTAATCTGCGCAAGCGAATTTTGTCGCATATTCTTGCTGAGGCTGAAAACGCAAAAGCTGGAAAGCCTGCTCGTATTTGGATGAAAATGAATTCATTGGTCGATGCCGCTGTCATTGACGCCCTTTATGATGCCAGCAATGCCGGTGTTGAAATTGATTTGATCGTGCGCGGTATTTGTTGCCTTCGTCCCGGCGTGCCAAACCTCTCAGATAACATCCGCGTTCGGTCGATTATCGGGCGTTTTTTAGAACACAGCCGCCTTTACTGCTTCGGCAATGGCCATGATCTGCCATCCCAGCATGCGCTGGTTTACATCGCTTCGGCCGATTTGATGCAGCGCAATCTTGACCGGCGTGTTGAAGTTTTGGTGCCCATCACGAACAAGACTGTGCATCAGCAGGCTTTGGACCAAATCATGCTGGCCAGTCTTATGGACAATCAGCAAAGCTATGAAGTATTGCCGGACGGAACGTCTCAGCGCATTGGTTTAGCAGCTGACGAGGAACCATTTAATGCGCAAGACTATTTTATGCATAACCCGTCGTTGTCTGGTCGTGGTGGTGCGCTTAAATCATCTGCGCCACAACGTATTAAACTTCGGGTGCGCCAAGCCAAGAAATAGATCTGAATTCTATTATGGCGGCTGAAGCTCAAGGCCGCCTCAAGGGCCGCCATCCGGTTGCCATTATCGACATCGGGTCCAACTCAGTGCGTCTGGTAATCTATGAGGGCATTGTTCGTTCGCCATCCATTTTGTTCAATGAGAAAGTAATGGCCGGCCTTGGCCGCGGCCTTGCCAAAACCGGCAAGCTTGATCAAACGGCAATGACATTGACCGTTAATGCGCTTCGCCGGTTTCGCGGGCTGGCTGATCAGGCGGGTGCCGCCGATATTCATGTCATTGCCACAGCTGCTGCACGCGAAGCTACCAATGGCCCTGAATTTATCGCTGAAGCCAGTCATGCGGTTGGCGTACCGATCCGCCTATTATCGGGCCGCGAAGAGGCCCACTATGCCGCAATGGGTGTAATTTCTGGTTTTCACGGGGCTGACGGAATTGTTGCCGACATGGGTGGCGGCTCGCTCGAATTGGTTGAGGTTAAAGACCATGCCGTCGGCGAAGGCATTACGTTGCCACTAGGAGGTCTTCGCATTTCAGAAGACGCTGAAAACAATCTTGCTAATGCCCGCAAAATTGCAAAACACGAAATTGAACAAGGCAAATTTTTGAGTGTCGGGGCAGGACGCACACTTTATGCTGTCGGCGGCACTTGGCGCAACTTAGGTCAATTGCATATGCGCTCGACCGATTATCCCATTTCAATTATCCATGAATATGCGGTGCCGGCGCTCGAGTTCCGCGCGTTTTTGGAAGAAGTGGGTTCATCGCGGATCGATAAAATCAAAGGTTATAGTGAGCTTGGCAAAAGCCGCCGCGCGCTTGTGCCTTATGGTGCTATCGTTTTGGCCGAATTAATCGACCGCATTAAACCTGCCCGCGTTTCAATATCCGCCTATGGCGTGCGCGAAGGCTATCTTTACAGCCTCCTGAGCGAAACGGACCGGGTTGCAGACCCGCTTCTGATTGCAGCCGATGAGTTTGCAGTTTTACGTGCTCGCTCGCCGCGCCATGCCCGCGAACTGGCTGAATGGACAGGAAGAGCATTTCACGCTTTAGGCATTAATGAAACTGTTGACGAGGTGCGTTGGCGCAAAGCCGCTTGCCTTATGGCCGATGTGGCTTGGCGCTCGCACCCTGATTATCGCGGGCTTCAAGCGTTTAACCTAATTTCACATGGTGCGTTTGTTGGTATTGATCATGCAGGCCGCGCTTACATCGCGCTTGCCAATTATTACCGCTATGAAGGAGACGCCCATCCTGAAACTGCGCCCGGCATTGAGAAGTTGATGAATGACCGCATCCAATTCCGCGCCCATGTCTTAGGCTTGATGATGCGTGTGGTTTATTTGTTATCAGCATCCATGCCTGGAATGATTCCAGACATTTTAACGACAAAAGTCTCGGACACAGAAGTCCAGCTTTCTTTGCCGCCCAGAGCAGCTGGTATGCTGGCTGATAAATTCCTCGACAGGCTCGGCCATCTTGGCCGTTTTGCCGGCAAGAAAATTTCTGTCTCAGTCCGGCCGCAATAATCGAGATCAAATTTTTACCGGTTTTATATTGACTTAAAATAACTGGACTTGCTTTTTATGGGTGAAGCATTCAGGTTAATGACGCAACGGCAGCGGGAGCCTGACATGCGACATTTTTTATCAGTTTTCACTGCCTTTCTATTTTTTGTTTCGTCTTCCAGTTTGGCAATTTCTGGCCCTTTGGCTGAAGGCGCTGCAAAAGCCGAAAGCTTAATTCCAACCGATGCATCCCAAGCAGCCACAATAGCGAGGTTTGCTGCGGCTGAGTTTATTTCCAAGCTTCCCATCGTCGCCAGCAATGCAACATTCGTTTCCGGATCGCCCGAAGGTTTCCGGATGTATGATAAACGTGAGCCGGTCTTCAAAACGGGCGAGCCATTGATTACCTATGCTGAAGTCGGCGGCTTGGATTGGAAAAAGGGCGGACGGGGTTCTGTCAGCGGGTTTGTAGCCGACTTGCAATTATTGGCCACTGATGGAACAGTTCTTGCAGAACAGGCTGCATTTGGAAATTTCACGTTTAACGCCGTAGAGCCTTCGCAAGAGGTGATGGCAGTATTAACGTTGACGGCTGGTGGCCTCCCGGCGGGCGAGTACAAAGTGCGTTACGTCTTAAAAGATGCAAATTCGGCTGACACGACAACGATCGAGCAGTCGTTTAAAATTGTGGAATAGCAAGTCGACCTAAAGATCCATCACTTCCAGTTTCCGCTCACGAAACCGCAGCGCACTTTGGCCTGACACGAGTTTTAGTGCCAAGTCACCGAACAAATCACGACGCCAACCGGTGAGGGCAGGGATGTCGGCTGTCTCACCAAGTTCGGCCAATTTATTCAAATCATCATTATTGGCAATCATCCGCGCCGCAACTTCCTCGCGCTCGCAGACGAGTTTCAATAACACGCGCAAAATATCGGCAGCGGCGCTGGTGCTTTCATTGATTGGCTTGTGGCGTGGTAGCTTCGGCAAATCCTCGCGCGGGGTCGCAAGCGCAGTTTGAATGGCTTCAACCAGAGCGCCGGCACTCGACGAGCGTTCCCAGCCTTTGGGAATTGTCCGCAGCTTTGACAAAGCTTCGGCATCTTTCGGCTGTTGCTGCGCAATTTCAAAAATGGCATCGTCCTTTAGAACGCGCGAACGTGGCACGTTACGGCTGCGCGCTTCACGCTCCCGCCAAGCCGCGACATGCTGCACGATGCAAACTTCCATCGGCTTATTAAACCGGCCTTTGACACGGCTCCAGGCATCTTCCGGCGCTACGTCGTATGTCTCATACGCGACCAGCGAGGCCATTTCATCGGCCAGCCATTCGGTGCGGCCGCCTTCTTCGAGTTTGGCTTTCAGCGCCACATAAACATCACACAAATGCGTTACATCAGCGGCGGCATAGTCCAGCTGCGCCTCCGTCAAAGGCCGTTGGCTCCAATCGGTAAAGCGGGACGATTTGTCAATTTTGCCGCCGGTTAGCCGCGAAACCAATTGCTCATAGCCAACCTGTTCGCCAAAACCGCACACCATTGCTGCCACTTGCGTATCAAACATCGGCATCGGCACAAAGCCGCCGCGATTGACCATAATTTCCACATCTTGACGTGCCGCGTGGAACACTTTCAAAACTTGGGCATTGCCCATCAACTCAAAGAACGGGGCCAAATCAATGCCTGCCGCAAGGGGGTCAATCACATAATCTTCACCCGGAATAGCCACCTGTATCAAGCACAGAATAGGCCAAAACGTCGTTTCCCGCATAAACTCGGTATCAACGGTGATAAAAGGGGCGGATGCAAACCGCTCCATGGCAGCTTTGAGAGCAGGAGTTGTGGTTATCAGGTTCATGGTCATCGCGCATAGTTGAAATGAGGGGGCTTGTCGCGGGAAATAATGTCGCTTGGCTTCACTGTCCTTGACAAACCTACGTCGACAAGGCTTTTCCGACTTTCAGACTGATAGTGTCACTTAAGATTGAGAACCAGCATGCCGAGCAAAATGCATAGATACCGCAGCCACACTTGCGGCGCACTTCGCGCCACTGACGCCGGACAAACGGTGCGCATTTCAGGCTGGGTGCACCGTGTGCGCGACCATGGCGGATTATTGTTCATCGATTTGCGCGACCATTACGGCATTACCCAGATTGTGGCAGACCCGGATTCGCCGTGCTTCAAAGCCGCCGAAACAGTCCGCTCCGAATGGGTTATCCGCGTGGACGGCGTGGTCAAGGATCGAACCGGCGGCACAGCAAATGCAAATATCGCGACCGGTGCAATCGAGCTTTTCGCGCAGGAACTCGAAGTGCTGTCCAAAGCTGACGATCTGCCATTGCCTGTGTTTGGCGAACCGGATTATCCTGAAGATATCCGCCTTAAATACCGGTTCTTGGATCTACGCCGTGAAACATTGCACGCCAACATTGTTCAGCGCACCAAGATTGTATCAGCCATGCGCCGCCGCATGGAAAGCGCAGGCTTCACGGAATATTCAACGCCGATTTTGACCGCCTCATCGCCAGAAGGCGCGCGCGATTTTCTGGTGCCGAGCCGCATTCACCCCGGCAAATTTTACGCTCTGCCGCAAGCGCCGCAACAGTATAAGCAATTATTGATGGTGTCTGGCTTTGACCGCTATTTCCAAATTGCGCCGTGCTTCCGCGATGAAGACCCGCGCGCTGATCGCCTGCCGGGCGAGTTCTATCAGCTTGATTTGGAAATGAGCTTTGTTGAGCAGGAAGATGTGTTGACGACGATGGAACCTGTCATGCGCGGCGTGTTTGAGGATTTTGCAAACGGCAAACCCGTTACGCAAAACTTCCCGCGTATTGCCTATGATGATGCCATCCGCATGTATGGCAGCGACAAGCCAGATTTGCGCAACCCCATTGTGATGCAGGACGTGACGAAGCATTTTGCCGGTTCCGGCTTTAAAGTGTTTGCTGGCATGATTGAGCGCGACCCCAAAACCCGCATCTGGGCGATACCTGCCAAAACCGGCGGAAGCCGTGCATTTTGCGATCGCATGAACGGCTGGGCACAAAGCCAAGGCCAGCCGGGCTTGGGTTATATGTACTGGAATTCTGAAACAAAAGACGGGATGAGCACTGCTGCAGACCCTTTCCCTTCTGATCCCAATTCTTGGCAACCAGTTGGTATGGGTCCTATTGCAAAAAATATT
>JANOPZ010000042.1:0-2238 GCA_031422195.1 Limoniibacter sp.
TGTGACCCACCCGATCCCATCCCGAACTCGGCCGTGAAACCAAACTGCGCCGATGGTACTACCGCTTAAGCGTTGGAAGAGTAGGGCGTCGCCAGGCATTGTAGCATGCGCTCGCATAAAGATTTTGGAAAACCCATTTGCAATTCAAATAGGGCAGCCGTCTGACTAGTTTAGTTGGAGGCTGCCCTTTTTATATTCAGGCTATGCAGTTTGTGGCCTTGGGCTGTTGTACAGCCCATATTGGTGGCGCGGGATGGAGCAGCCCGGTAGCTCGTCAGGCTCATAACCTGAAGGTCGTAGGTTCAAATCCTACTCCCGCAACCAATTAAAGCTTGTACAATCAATAATTTAACAAAAAGCCTCGATTGTCAGATCTGGGCTTTTTTGCTTAGTAACCGGCCGCCCAATTCGCTATCTACACAACAGGGTTTTTTGTCGTTTTGACTCATCTGCTGATGCGAAAAATAGCTTTTGACCTTCGATCATAATCTTTGAAACTGGCCATTTTCGGATGGAGCCCGGTCAGAGCCGTGGGGCCTACCCCTGCTAGCCATGGCATCCTCACTATTAACATTCAGACAGGGAATGGTATTCTTAAGATTTGAATGATCGAGGAAATTTTGGATGGTACGCGGGTTCCCGTCGCCTTGCGGCTCAGAAAGGCCCTCGTTCTTCGAAGCGCGTGAGTCCGATATTCATAAACAATGAGACTGACGGTACCGACATATTCGTCAACCAGACATGCCTAGGCTGCTTGCATAGCGCTGCTCAACGAATGCTCCAAACGTTAGGAAGTGGGTATTACGGAGCAGCAATGACACGGTTTATATCACCGGTCCCACGTCCTATACTCGACAAGCTGACCTTCTGAATCTTGACATTCGCTCACCGGCGTTTTGATGTAGCGAACTTGGATCGATTCTATGTCGTTGCGGGGCTGCTCCACTAATTCATAATTGCCGCAGCGCAGCGTGAGGCCGTGCCCACGAAAATTGGGGTGCTGATAGACGGTGACGATTATGTAAGCGCCAATGACGGTGATGAAATCGACATCATTTGCCATGATGTTGGGCAGGGTCGCGCGGGCCTGTCCCTCTGTCACACGCAGTTTGTCGCGCGCACCATTTTCAAGCTCGATAACGACATAGCCCGACACGTGCGGGGCGACGATGCTGATAACGGACAGCTTTTTCTGTTTCGGTTTCGCCGCAAGTCCTGCGGGTAGTATCGCAGCAATCGCAACAATGATGACGGATTTGGAAAATGGATGGGTAATGTCAAATTCCTTTGGTTCGTAAAACTTGCCAGCCTTCAACGTAACGGCGGATCGTTAATCGTCCCGCCACTTTGCAGCGCGCTAAACTGCACTTCGGTCAACGTCGCGCTGAATGTCCGCGTGCCAATGCTCAGTCCGAACGAGAATTTAGGCATCGGGATGGTGGTGTTGAGTTGGGCTATGTTTTGAACGCTTGTGCGGAAGGTGGCTGAGGCTGATGTCCAACTTTCAAGAGCCACGCTGCCAGCGATCCCCAACGGGGGCTGACCGCGCGGCGACGAATTGGGGAAGATTGAAAACCCTAAGTTGCGTGGCTTTTGCCGAAAGCATTTGCCATTGACGGTGATCATCAAATTGCCTGCATCGATCCTTCCCGAAATGGCCGCAAAGGCTTCAATCGTTCCTACCGGCACATTTGGGCACAGATAGGCAATGGGCGGCTTTACCAATGTCGGCGGGATGCCGGTGATGTCGCGGCTGTTTTGTGCACTTACCACCGATGCGAAGACTGCGAGGGCGAGTGCGGCAACGATATTGGCTTTCATCATCATACTCCTGAAATGCTGTTATCCTGACCGGAACGGGTTTTGGGGTCGCAAACAAAGCCATCCCGGTCAGGCGTGTGGCAGGGCAGTGTCAATAGCCACCCCGCCAAACATCAATTAGAAACCGAAGGTGACACCCACACGGCCGCCGGTAGAACCCTTTACCGTCGATCCAGCAACACCGCCGCTGATATAAACCTTCTCACTCACCTTGCCGATGACGGAGCCGGAAAAGCCCTGTTGCCCGCGATAGGTGGATAGGTTGAACGACATGGAGACATTGGCGTCAGGCACAATCACCGCACCGCCAAGCGCCAAGGCAGCTGCGATGCCGCCGGTTGCTTGCCGCGATTCCAGCTCCAAATTGGAAATCCGCCCACCGAAATTGCCGGTGAGTGTTTCGAGGGCAGCAACGCG
>JANOPZ010000043.1:0-74625 GCA_031422195.1 Limoniibacter sp.
GATTTAGAAAAGCTTAATGAAATTCAAAATTTGAGGGTCGTAGCTTAAATTGCTCAAAAATGATGCAATTTGCCTTCTTTAACGCCGCTCACGCATGAGACCTTCCTGCGCTACCGAGGCAACCAATCTGCCATCGCGGGCAAAAATCTGGCCACGTGTTAGCCCGCGCGCGCCGCCTGTCCAAGGGCTGTCCTGATCATAGAGATGCCAATCTGATAGATTTACGCTGTCGTGAAACCACATGGCATGATCAAGACTGGCGACTTGCATCGATGGATCAAAGATTGAGCGTCCGTGGGCATAAAGCGCTGAATCAAGCAAAGTCATGTCAGAAAAATAGGCCAGCAATGCGGCTTGGATTCTAGGGTCTTCGGGAGTTTCTCCCTTTGCCCTGAGCCAAATTTGTTGAACTGGTGGTAGTTTTTCGTTTGATGTAAAATGTTTGAGAGATACCGGCTTAAATTCAATAGGGCGCTGGCGGCTCCATGAGCGTTGCACAGCTTCCGGGAGTTGTGTGCCATAGGCCGCCAGCAATTCAGTGTCGTTCAATAGAGTGTCAGGCCGTGCGACGTCAGGCATAGAAAATTGATGCTCCAAGCCTTTTTCCGACACCTGAAACGATGCAGAAAGAGCGAATATGGCACGCCCGTTTTGTGAGGCCACAACCCGCCGGGTCGCAAAAGAACGGCCGTCTCGGATTGGGTCAACGCTATAATCGATGGGCAAGGTGCTGTCGCCGGCAAGAATAAAATAGGCATGCAGTGAATGCACATGGAGACTTGCTTCGACCGTGCGCTGTGCCGCTACAAGGGCCTGCGCAATGACTTGCCCGCCAAACACGCGGCTCCATGACGTGACAATACTGTTGCCGCGAAATGTAAGTTCAGCGGTTTGTGTGAGGTCAAGAGTGCGCAACAAATGCTGCATCGGTGTTTCATTGTCAGCGTGCTTTGGAACAGAAGCAATCATCGAAAACACCTTTTTCTTACTATTACGTAAGATGGCGATTTCTGATGTACTGTCAAGTAAAACGAAATGCCTTACCAAAGCGGGTTGATGCAATCGCAGCCAAAATAACAGCCAAAATAACAGCCAAAATAATCGAGGCTACTGAATGTTCCAAACTTCCGCGGGTTTACCGCGCGCTAAAATGTAGTGGGCGTCGGTTGCGAGCCTTTCCCAAGCGCTTTCACTGCCATCTGGCCAAATCACCCGCACTTCGGCATCTGCATTTGCGCCAACACCCAAATGCAGCCAACCAAGATGGCCGCTCGCATGGCCTGCGCCAACGAAAATCTCGCGGCGGGAAATTCTATCGCCAAATTTCACTTCCAGCCATGAGCCAATGGCGTTCACGTTCGGCGCCGTCTGGTTCAGTTGGATCTTCAGCCAATGGCCTGCTTGTTTTGTGGTGTTTTGCCAAATTTGCGCCGGTTCACCACGATTGACAACAATCAAATCAATCAACCCATCAAGATTAAAATCAGCAAGGCTTGCGCCCCGCGCGGGAGCTAGAGAGGCGACGCCTGACGTTTGGCCTGCCTCAACAAACTTGCCATCGCTGCCCTGAATCAGCAGATTATTGGGATCTTTCACGGCAAAATCCGGCATTTTGTCAACATTGCCTTTGGCAATAAACAAATCGGCCAAACCATCATTGTTCACGTCTTCAAATTGGGCATGCCAAGCCGTGCTGGGTTTAAGGTCATCACCAAACGAGGGCCTGTGCGCTGTCACACCCTTGGCAAAAGCAATATCTTTGAAACCTGCAGGCTGTTGTGCATTACCTTCAGCTTTTGTTGCCAAGGTTTGCAATTTATTATCAGCCATCGACGTTAAAAAATATTCAGGATAACGATCGCCATCAAGATCAGTAGAGGCGATGCCCATGCCCCAAATTTTCAGCGGCTTCCATCCTTCTTTCTCGGTCAGCAAAACCGGATCTTTGCCAGCTTCGATTTTCCACATTTGCTCTTGGCCGCCCTCATAATATTCGCGGTCATTGGAAACACGCAGCGATGGCGTACCCGAGCGGTTCCAATCGGTGAACATCATCGAAAGCGGGCAAAAGCTAGGTTTCAGCGCCACAACCGGACCAAATTTCTGTTCTATGCCTTGCGGTCTGTGCAGCCAATTATCGGTGCAAGAGCCCCAAGGCGAAAACTCTTCTTTGCGGTCAATGTAATTTCCAATGGCGATGGTTGGCCATAAAGACCCATTTTCCCATGTGGCAGCCATAGAGGTTGACCACGCATCACCACCGTCAAAATTCCATTCCTCATTGCTACGGGTAAACTGGCAGTTGCCTGTTCCCTTCATCACAACATTTTCTCCAACGCGCAGCAAAACAAGATCAATCTTGCCGTCACTGTTGATATCAATCGGATAAGTCCCCAAAACCGCATCCAGCTCAAGTCCGCTGATTTCGGGCATGAATTTTAATGCGCCACCTTGTTTGGAACCATTGCGGTAAAACTTGGCGGTGGCTCGGCCACCTGCGATATACACATCTTCAAAGCCATCAGCGTTGCAATCAAATGTCGCAACGCCGCCGCCCACCATATATTGCCAGTCACCGTCAAAGGTATGATCAATGCCGGATGTTGGCGTTGCTTCAACGAAACTTGGATTTAATAATGACGACATCGCATTAGCATCAGCGCCAAAGCTTGCGCCGGGCGACAAAATCGACAGTGCTAATGCGGTCCACGTTAAGCGCAGAGTTTTTACCATCATTTAATTCCGGGTTTGAAGTTTATTGGTGAATGCGCCAACACAGACCCCTTGATCGAGGCCTTTTTCGATGGCTGCTCTAAAATGAATACCGCCATAAAGCCGCGATTGGCCGGCCTCTCTGGCCGCCGCCATAAAGCTAGGATAGCTTCTGGCTTTTAGTCCATCACGGATATGAGTGGCATCTTCAAAAGCGAAATTATCGCCGAAAATATCTGTCAAAACAGCCGCAGCTGCCGCTGACTGGGTAGAGTGCCCGCTTGGGTATTCCGGGAAAGGCGGGGTCAGCATGGCCGGTTCCCACGTTTTATCCATGGTGCGCCGAATATAAGTTACCGGACGCAGCAAATCATATTGATATTTTGTATTCCAATTGGCGATAAACGCATCAGCAAGCGTGATGCCCAGTTTAGCGAGTATCTCAGTTGATTTTGATATCTCAAGCTTGTCCCGCTCGATAATTTGCAAGGCAATCGAGACCCAATGGCCAGGCGGCGTTGGCGATAACATCGGATCGTCTGACCAAAACCGCGCCACGCTACGCTGTTCAAGCGTCAGGTTCTTTTTTGTCTCGTAAACTTCTTTGGCCTCGGCAAAAAACTCAGACAACGGGTCTTCACTATAGGCAGGCGGCGGTGGCAATGGGCACGCGGCACCGTCCTTTAACGCAAACGTGCGGTTTTTACCCCAGTTTGGCAAAAGCGGTTTTTGTTGCAGTGGAATAACATTGGTTGGCTTCCAGTTTGCTGCTGCTTCCTTTAGGCCGTACTCAAGCGGAAAACCCATATTCTCGACAAAGGCACCACCATCATCTTTCGACCATTCCAAAATATGAGCGCCCAAAGCATCGCCATATTCTAGGCTGCGGGCAACCACGTCTTGCGGCAAACCGGCAGCAATCTCATCGCGCAATCGAGCTTCAACAGATGCCATAACGCGTTGGCCAGTGGGGCCGGTATTGTTATAAAGCACCGGAATGAGGCTCGCCATCGTACCTTGAATAACAGAGGCCTCATCGTAGATTTTACCGGCTTCACGGGCCGGAACCGGCGTTAATCCGCTCAATTGCCCGGTCAGACTTTTGAGCTTGGCATCGCCTGATGCAATAGCCTCAAATGCCGCTATACCCATATAAGCAAAAGTGCGGCTTGCGACCGGGGGTGAATAGGTGGGTGTATGACGGGTAAGCTCTAGTGCCATTTTATACCACTGCGCCAAGACGTCCGGTGCTGGTTTTGCTGCAATAGCAGGTTGACTTGTGCAAATTGCAAAAATCGTAGCAATTGCAACCGAAGGCTGAGCCGTTTTTTTCAAAAAATGACGCAATAAAACCAATGTAACACTCACGGCACTTTGCCCTCTTAGATTTAATTTCCAGATTAAAGCAATTCCAGCAGGCCGATGCAATTCAATAGAAACAATCCAAAATAAACGTGAGGCAAGTTCATCCTAAAGGAAATCTAAGCAAGCAAGCGGTTTCAAAGAGCCCTGCGTATTTCTGTCTGCGGCACCATCAATCCCGACAGAATTCTTAGGTTGGCAAGCCGGAGTGAATGCCGAACCGGGTGCAAAATCAACATTCTATCAATCACCGGTTTAGGGTTAGGACCTATTTGGATAGCATATTGTGGCAGCAAAAATGATTAAAAGCCTCTTGCCGGACCAGCAGTTTTTCCCATTCTCGATGCGCAGTTTTATTGGACGTAAAACTTTCGCCAGTTGCGCTCATGGCATTTGCCGCGCTGTCAAATGTTGCAAACCATCCTGCGCCAACGGCCGCAATCATGGCCGCACCAAGTGATGAGGCTTCAAGAGATTTGCTAAGCGTTAACGGCAAATCGGTGGCATCAACCAGCATTTGCCGCCAGAGCTCAGACTTTGCGCCGCCGCCGACAGCAACAATTTCCTTGGCTGGCAGCCCCTGTTCTTTCATTTTGGCAATGAAACGGGCAATATCGCCCGTCAGCGCTTCCAATGCGCCACGGTATAAATGCAATGTGCCATGTTCAGGCGAAACGCCAAAAAAGGCCGCTTTGGCGTTCATATCCCAATAGGGGTTCATACAGCCGGTCAAATAGGGACAAACCAGCAAACCATCAGTGCCGATTGGCAAGTGTTTTGCAGCCGCTTGCAGCGCTTCGTGGGTGGAGTGATCAGCGTTTTTTGCGATATAATTTTCTACAAACCAATCCATAAAAAATGTGCCGGCCCGCACAACCCCTTCCAGAAAATAGCCTTCCCCGGTTGGCGACGTCATCGTGCGCCATGAATCTGAAATATTGGGGCTTTTTGTGCCGGTGCCCACCACAATTGCCGTACCGAGATTGAGGTAAATCCTTCCTTTTCCAACAGCATTAATACCGAGGCCCGCACACTGCCCATCGCCGCCTCCGGCGTAAATTTTGGTGCCCAAGGCAAGCCCCGTGCTCACGGCACTTTTAGGCCTTATGGTTCCTATCAAAGTACCGGGGGCAACCAGTTCTGCAAACTGATCCACCTGCAAATCCAACGCAGCTAAAACAACTTTCGACCATTGTTTTTCATTAATATCAAAAATACCCGACGGGTCTGCGCTGGCCCAGCTTGTTGCACGGCGCCCGGTTAGCCTTGCAGCCAAATAGGAATTGACATCACTGATTTTTCGAGAGGCCTTCATCGCGTCGGGCTTGTTTTTTGCGAGCCAAAGCAGCTTGGAATGGCTTGGGCAAATATCTGTTGGTTTGCCATTGATGGCATGAAACCGATCTTCGCCAATCATCGCAACAAGTTCGTGAACTTCATTGATCGAGCGGTTGTCCAGCCAAACAATTGCCGGATAGACCGCGTTCAAATCATCATCAAAAAAACCGATTGTTTCGCGCTGATTGGAAATCGCCAAACCGTCGACCAGTGAAGTGTCAATTTGGGCGCAAAGTGCTGTCAGTGCCTTGCAAGCAGACGACCACCAATCTTCAGGGTTTTGTTCGTAATAGCCCTTTTGTGGCATTGCCATAGGAATATCAGCGCGGCCCTCGGCAATAAGGTCGCCCGTGTTTGACCACGCAATTGCTTTTGTGGATTGGGTAGAGCTATCCAAGCCAATCACAAGACGGTTTTGACCCACGCTTGCTGTCATTGCAAAATGTCCTGTTTATAGGCTCGTATCAGGCGTCTGGCTGTTTGCTCGTCCGTGACCAAATGCGTTGCAAAGCCAGCTTTCAAGGTTGCAAATATAGCCGCGCTTTTTTCTTTTCCGCCACATATCGCGACCCGCTTTGGAACCAGCATTGTTGTTTTCAGATCAATTGCAATTGTCAGATTTTTCATTGGGCCATCTATTTCATGCCCTTCACGATTAATGAAACGACCATAAACAACGCCAACTGCACCCAGTTCTAAATATTGGTTTCGAATAGCGTCGTCAGAAAAATGATCTTCATTAAACGTCAATTCAGTCTCTGTGTTCAATTGGCCAACACCAAATACCATCAAATCAATTTTTGAAAATAAATGAAACTGGCGCATTAATGACGGCTCAGCGAGAAGACTGGCCGTTAGCTGCTTGTTCGAGCAATAGGCCGGTGCAAATAAATTGGCACATTGCGCAGACATTTTCGAAGCAATCAGCGCAGCGCAAACCTCGGGTGAAGTGCCCGTTCCTCCAATCGAACATCCGGCCACCTGAACAATTTTGGTATTGGGCTGGTCTGACGAAGGCATAAAAGCACCAAGACGCTGCACCGTTCGGCCAAAAGCAACACCAATAATATCCCCGTCTGCACTCATATTATGGATGACTTGCCCCCCGGCTCGACCAAGCCGGTCGATCAATTGGCCTGCTGAATTGGGTGTCGGAATAATATGCACGTCTGTTAAATCAAAGCAGGTCTTCAGCTCGGTCGCCAAAGAGTGTTCTTTCAATATATCAGGGCGAACTTGAATTTGAACCAAGCCTTGGCTCATGGCGTCATTGAGATAATTGGCAACTGTTTGGCGGCTGACATCCAGCTCTTCTGCGATTTCAATCTGGGTTCTGTTTTCAACATGATAAAGCCAAGCTGCCCAGCGCAAAACATCGCCAGCAAAGGCAAATGGCACACGTTTTAACATTGGTTTACTTTCAAAAAACACGAATTGGCTGCTATGGCATGTGGAAGGACCAGCATTAAAACATTATGGAGTTGCTTGACAATTGCCAATCTTAAATAGCATACGTTAACTCTGAAGTGTCTTTGTTTGTGAGAGATTGCTTTGATTTTAGATGGACAAAACACGCGTTGGACCTCACTCATCGACGAGATTTGTAGCGGCACTTGGGTTAGCCCGCTCAATGGTAAAAGATTTCCGCCTGCACCCTACGACACTATTGTTATGGAAGAATCGCTCGGCGGTAAAGAAGCACTATTGGTTTCAAGCCTGGGGTTTTCACCGCCATTTGTTGTTGTCAGTGACGAAAACACGCACAGCGCTATGGGTGAGCGTGTCGCCCGCGCACTGTCAGAGCTGGGCCCGGTCACAGAAATCATTCTTGACCGCCCGCATGCCGACATGGCGAGCGTGCGCAATTTGGCAAAAAAACTGGATGGTTTCTCGTCAATTATTGCTGTTGGTTCGGGAACCATTAATGATTTAACCAAGTTTGCCGCGTTTCAAAATGGCAAACCTTATTGCGTGTTTGCTACAGCAGGCTCGATGAATGGCTACACGTCGCAAACCGCCTCAATCACTTTAGACAGCGGCCTGAAAATCTCATTGCCTGCGCAAGTGCCGCTTGGTTTCTTTGTGGATTTATCGGTCTGTTCAAATGCACCAGCCTACCTCAACGCCGCAGGGTTCGGTGATTGCTTGTGCCGTTCTGTTGCCCAAGTGGATTGGTGGATGTCGCACAGATTGCTCGATACCGCTTATTTTCATGAGCCTTATGTCATCGAAATTCCAGATGAAATTCAGCTTATGGAACGCGCGAGTGGTATTGCAAATGGCGATATTGAGGCCGTTGGCTATTTGTTTCGCGTGTTAACTTTATGCGGTCTTGGAACCAGTATGACCGGCGTTTCCAATCATGGCTCCATGGGCGAGCATCAAATTTCTCATTATATTGATTGTTTTGCAGGCGACTTGCATCCGGGCACTTTGCATGGCCAGCAAGTCGGTGTCGCAACTCTGACAATGGCGCGGATTCAATCGGCTTTCCTGCGGTCAGATAAAGCGCCGGTCTTATCGGCGACCAAGATGGATTTTGACGGCATGGTGTCACGCATGGGCCATGATGTGGCAAGCCAGTGTTATGCCGAGATTGGAAATAAGGCTTTAGACAACCAAGCTGCCGATATCTTGAACACAAAACTGGAAGCCATTTGGCCTGAACTGCGTCAGCAGTGCCTCGATATGTCAGTGCCTGTCGAAGCGCTTGCCAAAAGGCTGAAACATGCCGGCGCATGCACAACTGCTGCGGATTTAGGCTTGCCGGTTGCCTTTTATCAAGAAGCCGTTTGCCATGCCCATGAAATGCGTAACCGGTTTTCATTTTCAGATATTGCCAGCAATACTGGTCAATTGAAACAAATTGCGAGCGCAGAGGTTTGAATGGTGCGGCTTAATACAACTCGCGCGACTATAGAGGCTGTGTAAGATGAATCTTGCGCCGCCAGAGGATTTTAGCAGGTTAAAAAAATGCTCGGCTATGATCGGCGCAAACCGTTTTTTGATTCAAGCTGCGGGCGGTAACACGTCCATCAAGCAAAAAGATGTTATGTGGATCAAAGCATCCGGCACCCAATTGGCGCAGGCTCTAGACCGCGACATTTTCGTTGCCGTTAATTTTGCTGCAATCGCTGACGACATTCAAAACCAACCCCAATTTGCCGATGAGCCGCAGCGCTATTTGCTCCAAAAAGAAAGCCTGCGACCCTCGATTGAAACCAGTTTGCATGCCGTTTTCAAACAACGCGTTGTTTTGCACGCACACTGCGTCAACACGATTGCTTTTGCTGTTCAAGAAAATGCCGTAGAATTACTGAAGCCGCGCCTGAAAGAATTTGATTGGGCGTTTGTGCCCTACGCAAAGCCCGGTGCGCATCTTGCGCGTTCGGTTCAAAGTGTTTTGCGGCCCCAAACAAATGTTGTGATTTTGGGCAATCATGGCGTTCTGGTTACTGGCGAAAACGTGGCTGATACGCATAATTTGCTGACACGCGTTCAATTGGCATTAGCTGTTGAGCTGCCGAAGCACCCAAAAGCCGACATTAAAATGCTGCAAGAAAAGGCTGGGGCCAACTACGCGGTTTTAGGGGCAGAAGACCCAATTCATCAACTGGCTTTCAGCAACGCTAAAGTGAAACAAGCCATCGGAGGTAGTCTTTATCCTGATCATGTCACATTCTGCGGCATTGCCGCCCACGCTTTGAGCGGCGCTGAAACGGCCGAAAGCTATTGCGGCAAAATAAATGAGCAACCCGTTTTGATCATTGTGCCCGGCGCTGGCGTTTTAATCCGCGCTGGTTTTAGTGCAGCCAGTTTAGCATTGGCGCGCTGTCTTTCGGACGTTTTGTGCCGCGTGCCGGAAGAAGCGAAAATCCAATATTTGACGCATGAGCAAAACTGGGAATTGCTGAACTGGGACGCTGAAACCTATAGGCAAAATCTCAATGCCTGACTTAAAACCGCTCTATGTTGGAATCGACTTTGGCACATCTGGCGTGCGTGTTTCGATTATCGACGATGACGGCGTTGAAACAGCCAATGCCAGAGAACTTTATGCGGACTTTGGCGTCAATCATCGCAACCCAGAGATATGGTGGTTGGCTTTTGAAGCAGCGTTTACCACAGCACTGAAATTGGTTGATCGAGGCCATATCGTAGCGCTGGCGATCGACGGAACATCCGGGACAGTTTTACCGGTCGATAAAAACGGTCATCCATTGGCCGACGCATCCATGTATAATGATGCTTGCAACGACGCAGAAATTAATAATCTCATAGCCGCGCTTGCACCCGCTGAAAGTGCGGCGCGCGGGGCATTCAGCGCTTTGGCACGCGTGCTTTATTTCAGCAAAATTGAGATGATTGCCAAAGTTCTGCACCAAGCCGATTGGATCAGTTTTCGCTTATCGAGGCATATGGTGTCTGACGAAAACAACGCCCTTAAATTGGGCTACGACCCGCTATTGCAGTGCTGGCCTGACTGGATAGCGCAAACGGGGTTAAACATCGAAATACTGCCGCATATCGTTCCGGCGGGCGCGGCTATCGGACAGATTTCAAATTCTGCCGCCGAGCAATTTGGCCTTCCAAGCCATGTTCAAATCATGGCTGGTACAACAGATGGTTGCGCTGCATTTTTAGCAACCGGTGCCTCTAATATCGGTGATGGCGTGACATCTTTAGGCACAACACTGACGTTAAAAATACTAAGCGATAAGCCCATTTTTAAGGCATCGCACGGCATTTACAGCCATCATATCTTAAACATGTGGCTTGCAGGCGGCGCGTCAAACAGTGGCGGGAATGTGATCGATGCGCATTTTACAAGCGACGAAATTCCCGTTTTAAGCGCTCAATTAGATGCTGAATTGCCTACCGGGTTAAACTATTATCCGCTTGCAAGGCCGGGTGAGCGCTTTCCGATTGCCGACGTTCTATTGCAACCAAAAATGACGCCAATCCCCGAAAACAGGGCAATGTTTTTTCAGGCCATTCTGGAAGGCATTACTGCAATTGAAGCGTTGGGCTATGAACAATTGGCTCTCTTTGGTGCGCCACGCTTGAAGTCACTTCGCACGGTCGGGTCGGGCGCGGCCAACACACAATGGACGCGATTGCGAGAGGCATTCATTCCGGCGCCGTTCAAAGGCACATGCAGCACGCAAGCATCTTATGGTAGCGCTGTGCTCGCAAAAATTGGCTGGCACAATGTTTGAGCATAGCAATTTGGCCCATCTGGCAGATCAATTTGATGCATTTTTGATTGATCAATTTGGGGTGTTGATTGACGGGGGCAAAGCTTATGGAGGTGCAATCGCGGCCCTTCAAAAATTGCGTGCCAGCGGCAAACAAAACCTGCTCCTTTCAAACTCAGGCAAGCGTTCATTGCCAAATGAATTGCGCCTAACGAAATTGGGGTTTGAACGCTGCAACTACGAGATGGTTTTAACCTCGGGCGAGGTTGCTTACCACGAATTATCGAAAAGTTTGGGTTACAGTATCACGAAGGGCACATCGGTTTTTGTGATCTCACGCGACGCGGATCATTCCTGTGTTGAAGGTTTAGACATCGTCGTCACGAGCGATATTTCAGAGGCTTCGCTGATCATTATTGCGGAAAGCCAAAGTGACCGGTTTTCAGAGGGGCACTATGAAAACCTTCTTGGCAAAGCGGCGGCGGCAAACGTGCCGTGTTGGTGTACCAACCCGGATAGACACATGTTAACGCCGCAGGGCACAACATTTGGCGCGGGCTGGATTGCTGGCCTCTACGAGCAACTTGGTGGCACTGTCGTTTGGTTTGGCAAACCCCATTTACCAATATATCATAAAGCGCTCGAACGCCTTTCTATCGCTCAGAAAACACCACCAAACGTGCTTTGTATCGGCGATAGTGTTGAGCATGACATCGCCGGAGGGCGCGGTGCGGGTCTTAAAACAGCACTCGTGCGAACCGGAATTCACAAAGAAATGGCGCTGACTGATTTGGAAGCGCTGTTCCGTAAGTACGGCGCTGTGCCTGACTATATTATACCGGCATTTGCGTTTTGAATTATTGAGCGCAGGGTTCAACGAGACTTAAAACAGATCGGATTAAATCATGACTGCATCACCAATGGAAATTGATTTCAACTTTTCGATTGCTGGAAAGGTGGCCGTTGTAACAGGTGCTGCCTCAGGTATTGGCGCTGCAATCGTTGACGCATTTGCCTCCAAAGGCGCGTATGTGATTTTGCTGGACGTTAATTTAGCGGCCGCAACAACCAAAGCGCAGGCATTACCAAATGCGATGGCTATTGCCTGCGACGTTACCAAACAAGATAGCATTGATGCCGCTGTGGCAGCTGCGGTCAAAGCCAAAGGCCGTATTGATATTCTCGTCAATTCGGCTGGCATCGTTGATTTAGCGCCCTGCGAAGACATAAGTCTTTCAAGCTGGCAGCGCACTTTAGATATTAATTTAACCGGTAGTTTTTTAATGGCGCAGGCCGTTGGCCGCCATATGATTGCGCAAAAAAGCGGAAAGATCATCAACATGGCATCGCAGGCCGGTTCCGTCGCGATCAATCAGCATGTGGCCTATTGCGCCTCCAAGTTTGCCATCATCGGCATGAGCAAAACCATGGCGTTGGAATGGGGCCAATATGGCATTACCGTCAACACCATTTCGCCTACAGTGGTGCTTACTGAGCTTGGGCGCAAAGCATGGGCTGGCCCGGTTGGTGAAGCTTTCAAAAAAGAAATTCCAACCGGCAGATTTGCTGAGCCCGAAGAAGTAGCGGCCGCGGCAGTGTTTTTAGCCAGCAATTCAACCAATATGATCAATGGCGCAGATTTGCTGATTGACGGTGGCTTCACCGTTAAGTGAGTTTTCAAGGGGAAAAGACCATGCAGCGATTTCTCAACAATCCAGATGATCTGGTTGATGAAACCATCAGAGGCTTTGTCAAAGCACACAAAGATATCTTGCATTTAGATGCACAAAACCACCGGGTCGCCGTTTCCAATGCCGCGCCGGTAAAAGGCAAAGTTGGCATCGTAACTGGCGGTGGGTCTGGCCATGAACCAGCGTTTATTGGTTATGTGGCAAACGGTATGGTGGATGCGGTTGCCATGGGGGAATTGTTTTCCTCCCCCACCGCCAAAAGCTTTCATGATGCAATTAAAGCCGCAAACGGCGGTGCCGGTGTCGCTGTGCTTTACGGAAATTATGCCGGCGACAATATGAATGTAAAAATGGCGCGCAAAATGGCAGAAAGTGCGGGGATCGAAATTGCAACAGTTGTTGCCAATGATGATGTTTGTTCAGCGCCATTTGCTGAACGCGAAAAGCGCCGCGGTGTGGCTGGTGAAATCTTCATGTGGAAAATTGGCGGCGCAAAAGCAGCGCTGGGCGCATCACTGAGCGAGGTTCAAGCTGCCGCTCAAAAAGCCATTGATAATTGCCGCTCGGTTGGCGTTGGCCTTGGCCCATGCACGTTGCCAGCCGTTGGCCACCCGAATTTTCAAATTGAACCCGGCACTATGGAAATGGGCATCGGCCACCATGGTGAACCGGGGATAGAAATTACCAAACTTAAAACTGCAAATGAAATAGCATCAGACATGGTGCATGTGGTGTTGTCTGATCCAGGCCAGCCGTCCAACGCTGAATATGCCGTGCTGGTTTCAGGGCTTGGTGCAACACCCATCAATGAGCTTTATGTTTTGTACGCCCAGATTGAAAAAGACATCGTTGCCAAGGGTTGCAGTGTTTATAAGGCCTATGTCGGAAATTATTTCACGTCGCTTGAAATGGTCGGGGCCAGCCTAACGGTAATGGCCGTTGACGAAGAGTTAAAACAGCTGCTCGCTCATGAAACCAATTGCGCCTATTTTTAGGAACTTAACATGGAAGCCCACTTTAAGAATGCCGGTTCAGGGATAATTATCGCGTTAATAGCAGCCGAAATTGTGGCCAATAAGGCTTATCTGTCTGAAATTGATGGTAAAATTGGCGATGGCGATCACGGCATCAATATGGCCAAGGGCTTTGGCAAGGCCGCTGATCAAATCCATGATCAAACGTCTTTCTTTGAGGGCCTACTGCTATTGTCGGATATCTTGATGAACGAAATCGGCGGTTCCATGGGACCACTCTATGGCATGATGTTTATGGAAATGGGGGCAACAGTTAAAACTGCCGACACCATCAACGCCAAACAATTTGAAATTATGTTAAAGGCTGGCCTTGAGGGCGTAACCGGTATTGGTGGCGCAAAACTGGGCGATAAAACATTGCTGGATTGTCTAATCCCCGCAATAAATGCTTTTGCCCAAGCCATTGAAAGCGGCAAAGACTTTTCAACGGGCCTGACCGATTTGGCAAATGCCGCCGAGACGGGCCGTGACAATACCATTGATCTGATTGCTAAAATCGGACGCTCCAGCCGGCTCGGAGAGCGCTCACGGGGCGTCCTTGATGCTGGCGCAACATCGTGTTGCATCATCTTAACGACATTAGGCCGTGAAATTACCACACGCCTTGAGACCAGTGCTTAAACACTAAAATAGAACGTAAAGGAAAGGGCATAAAATGAAAGTTGCGGTGGCAGGCGATAGTGCAGGCGTGGGCTTGGCGCGGCAATTGGCTGAATATTTGTCCGCTCATGATAGCTTCACAGGCTTTTCAATCAGCGATATTTCTGTGGCTGAAGATGGCACGGAGGAACTCTATGCCAATTTGGCCAACCGTGTCGCTGGCGGAGTGTTGGACGGTAGATTTGATCGTGCGATTTTGGTTTGCGGCACCGGCATTGGCGTTTGTATCTCGGCCAACAAAGTGCCCGGAATTCGCGCGGCGCAATGCCATGATACCTACTCTGCTGAACGCGCTGTTTTATCCAATAATGCTCAGATTTTGACAATGGGCGCGCGGGTGATTGGCGCTGAGCTGGCCAAGGCGATAGCGACCACTTTTCTATCCCATAAATTTGATGAAATGGGCCGTTCTGCACGAAATGTCTCAGCGATAAATAATATCGATAAGGGCTATCGAGCCAAGCTATGAGCAGCACTTTGCGGGCTGAAATTCGGGTCACCCGGCGAAAGACGAATGCCTAAACGTGAGAGATTTTTTCGAGGGCTGGTAAAGCCAATGTGTTCTGCCTTTATAAATTCTCGAGGCAGCATAAAGTGAGCTAAAAACTGGTCGAGGTGTGGCAAATTTAGCTATATCTTACAATGTATTAACGCGCCGCCATGCAAATTTAGATTTTAGTAAATACGGCGAAAGTTAGCATAGACTAATGACTGAAACTTCTTCTTGACTCCTGCTGAAAATGGCAGTCTTTACGTGTTGAGGCAGAGAATAAATCTGCTTGACCGACCTTTGGGAGGAGGTTTTTTCCATGATGAATAAGATCGCAAAAATGCTTTGTGCATCAGCGATGTTTACTGCCTATTCGGCAGGGACAAGCTTTGCACAAGATAAAATGTTTGAGGGCATAACCATCAATGTCCTGACGCGCCCGGGCCCGGTTATTGCTGGCCGTTTGGCCGAGCGCGGCAAAGAATTTGAAGCCATGACCGGTGCCAAAATTGTGGTTGCTGAGGTTCCATTTGCTGAAATCTTCCAAAAGATTCAGACAGACTGGACAACCGGAACCGGCTCAATTGACGTCGGTGTATTTGCAGCAGGTTGGGGCGTTGAACTGGATGCCGCAGGCTTGTTGACCGACCTTGACCCTTTTATTGCTAAGGACACCAAGATCGATCTTGCTGACGTTGCGGGCTATTTCCGTGAGTTTGGCCAAAAAATTGGTGGCAAAACCAAGATGCTGATGGTCGATGGCGACTTCCAGATGGTGTATTACCGTAAGGACGTTTTGGAAGCCAATGGTCAGGCAGTTCCTAAAACTTGGGATGATTACTTGGCCGTTGCCGCTGCCATTCATGGCAAAGACATGAACGGCGATGGCGAAGCAGACTATGGTTCTTGCATATTCAAGAAGCGTAATGCCCAGTCATATTTCGCCATTCAAACCGTGGCTGCTTCGTTCGTGCAAACCCAAGGTACAGCACAGGGCTTCCACTTTGACGGCGCAACGATGAAGCCGGTGATCAACAACGCCGCTTGGAAAAAAGCCTTCGAAATTTACAAAGAAACCGGCAAATATGGTCCGGCTGAAGAATTGAACATGGATATCGGTGATACCCGTGGCTTGTTCAAAGCAGGACGTTGCGGTCTGCTCATTGAATGGGGTGATCCAGGCCCGATGTCGATTGAAAAAGATGCGACCGCTATCAAAGACAAGCTTTATGCCATCTCGGCTTTGGGCACCAAGGAAGTGCTTGACCGCGCTACCGGTCAATTGGTTCCTGTCACCAAGGAAAACTCACCGCACTCGATCGATGGCATCAACTATGCGCCGTTTGCCGCTTTCGGTGGCTGGGCTGGTGCTATCAGTGACAAGCTTGACGACAAGAAAAAGCAAGCATCGTACGAGTTCCTTTCTTACATGAACCAAGCCGCCCAATCAAACGTGGACGTGACCTTGGGTTGGACAGGTTACAATGCTTACCGCACTTCACAGCTGACAAGCGTTGATGGCTGGGTTAAAGCTGGCTTCTCACCTGAAGCGGCTAAGAATTATCTTGACGCTATTAACGGTGCTCTAGCTAACCCTAACATGGCTTCAGACTTCAAGATCCCCGGCGCGAATGGTTATTCGTCTGTGGTTCTTGATCGTGAACTTGCGCGCTATTTAGCCAACGAGATCACTGTTGATGAAGCTCTGGCAAACATCGAAGCCGGCTGGGAAGAAATCACCGAAGACTTTGGTCGTGATGCCCAGATTAAAGCCCAGGGCCTTGCCCTTGGTGGTGGCTAATACTTGAAAATAGCGCAGGGCCGAACATAATTTTCGGCCCTGTTTTTTTAACATTCAAGTATCGAGGTCCACGTGAGAGCCGAAGCTCCAGCATATGCCGAGTCATGGGGTGAGTGGTTTGATCGCCATTCGCGGACGTATTTTATTGCGCCCGCAGTGACATTGATTTTGATCTTCGCAATTTTCCCGACGTTTTATTCAATTGTCTTTGCCCTCAGCCGCGTGAAATTTACCGCAGATGGTCTGAAGTTCCGCTTCGTCTGGTTTCAGAACTTCGAAAAACAATTTGCCGGCAACGAACAGGTCCATTTTTTGGGTCGGCTTGGAGAGATCAGTATTTGGGGCTGGTTGCTCATTTTAGTGGGTAGTGCGGCCACGCTATGGTGGCTTTATCGCTATGTCATACGCGAATTTTGGTGGCTAGGATTTGTTGGCCGGTTGATTTCTGCCGCGGGTTTTATGTTTGTTATTTATTTGCTGGCCTCCACGCTTCTATCGGGCAATCAATGGGGCACACTTTTAACGACGCTGTTTTACGTGATCGTTGGTTGCAGCATACAGTTCATCATCGGCACTGGCCTTGCCTTTCTGTGTTCGCAGCCCATCGCCGGGAAAAGTTTTTTTCGCGTGCTGTTCTTTATTCCTTTGATGATCACGCCTTTGGGTGTTGGCTATGCGTTCAAAATGATCCTCGATATCACCAAGGGGCCCTTTCAGCCGTTTTGGCAATTTATTGGATTGCAAGACTGGGCTTGGTCAACGGACGCTTGGGCAGCGCGCTGGTTTATCGTCGTCGGCGACTCGTGGCAGTGGATTCCGTTTATCTTTATTTGCATGCTCGCCGCCCTTGAAAGCGTGCCTAAAGATCATGTCGAAGCAGCCGAAGTCGATGGCGCATCCAGTGTGCAAGTGTTCCGTGAAATCATTTGGCCACAAATTGTGCCCGTAGCTGCAACTGTATTTTTGATCCGCATGATTGAGGGCTTTAAGATTGTCGATCTTCCGAACATCATGACCTCAGGTGGCCCCGGCATTGCCACCGAGTCGATGTCGCTGCATTCGTTTTTTGTCTGGCGCGCCAATGATTATGGCCAGTCTGCGGCGGTGGCCTATCTGTTGCTGATTATGACAGTTTTGGTGTGCTCATCGTTTTTTAATTTTGTTGTCTTGAAGCAAATGCGAAAGGACAAGGCATGAGCAGTCAATCCTTCAAACTCGAACAAAGCCGGCGCTCTTTAATGCAGCGTTTGTTTGAGCCGCCAACGGTTGGCAAAATGTCGCCCGTTGCCAAATTGGTGGCTTATTCAATTCTGGCTTTTTGGTCAGCCTTCGTGATTTTCCCGCTATATTGGGTCGTCATTACATCTTTCAAAGACGCACAGCTGGTAAATGAGGGCCCTTACTACATCCCCTTTATTGACTTCCAGCCCACCTTAGACGGTTGGCGTCGCCAATTTGTTGATGACGCGAGCAAAGTATTCCCGGCTTTTTTCAATTCCGTCATTATCGCTGTCGCTTCAACGGCTCTGTGCGTCGTCGTCGGTTCAATGGCAGCCTATGCTTTGGCCCGCATCCAATACAAACCGAAATTCGGAAATATTGTTTTGTTTGTTATTATGTCACTAATCGCAATCGTTGCGACTGCATACACCGGCATTCACTGGTTTTTTACAGCTTCCGTCGCCTTGGCGCTGTTTTTCTTGCTGGTAAGGGCCTTTGGAAAACATTTCAAAGGCCAGCTTGGCAATGGCGATATTTTGTTTTGGATCATCTCACAGCGCATCTTGCCACCCGTCGTCGTCGTGATCCCCGTTTACATGATGTTCCAAGCCGTTGGTATGATTGATACACATGCCGCTCTCATTCTGGTTTATGCCGTCGCAAACCTGCCGATTGTGGTGTGGTTGATGCATGATTTTTTTGCCAATTTGCCGATTGAACTGGAAGAATCGGCGCAAATTGATGGCGCTACCCGTTTTGGTATTTTCTGGGAAATTGTCTTGCCGCTGACACGGCCAGGGCTCGCTGCCACAACTCTGCTCACTTTGATTCTCAATTGGAATGAATATCTTTTTGCAGTGTTTCTCTCCACATCCAAAGCTCAAACCATGCCCATTATGGTGGCCGCAAAAAACGCCGGCGAGCGCGGTATCCTTTGGTGGGAAATGTGCGCCATTATTGTTGTGATGATCATTCCCGTGATCATTATGGCTATCTTTTTGCAACGATTTATCGCCCAGGGCGTGCTCAATGGTGCAGTTAAAGGTTAGATTGAAATGAATACCCTCAAACCCGGCGTACCTGTATCTTTTGAAAAGGTGCAAAAGTCCTTTGGCAGCGTGCGCGTTCTTGAAGAATTTGATCTCGACGTGAAGCCCGGCGAGTTTCTGGTGCTGCTTGGCGCATCGGGCTCGGGTAAAACCACTGCGCTGCGTATACTCTCGGGTCTGGAACAAGCCACTTCTGGCCGTGTTCGTATTGGCGATCGAGACGTTACAGATATATTGCCGAAATACCGCGATATTTCGATGGTATTCCAATCTTACGCTCTTTACCCGCACAAAACTGTCGGCGAAAACATTGGTTTTCCATTGAAAGTGCGCAAGGTTAATCCGGCCGATATGGACGTGGCAATCCGTGAGGCTGCCGCACAAGTGCAGCTTGATCAATTGTTGCATCGATACCCGCGCGAATTGTCAGGCGGTCAGCGCCAGCGTGTTGCGCTTGCCCGCGCTATTATTCGCCGTCCTTCCGTGTTTTTGATGGATGAGCCACTGTCAAACCTCGATGCTAAATTGCGCGGCCATATGCGTGCCGAACTTAAGCACATGCAGCAGGAATTCGGCATTACCACAATCTATGTCACCCACGACCAGATCGAGGCGATGACACTGGCGCATCGCGTGGCCATTTTGGAAAAAGGGGTCTTACAACAATTGGCAACGCCTAGAGAGATTTACAACAATCCCGCAAATTTATTTGTGGCAGGCTTTATTGGTTCGCCGCCCATGAATTTTCTGAAAGGCGAGCTTAAAAACGGGTTGTTTGAAATGGCAGGCGGACGCCTCGGCACTGCCGTTAAAGCCAGTTTATCCACCGCGACGCTTGGTCTAAGGCCGGAAGACGCCAGCATTTCAACTGCAAACAACCCGGCTTTCGAAGGCATAGTTTATACCAATGAATTGATCGGCGACCACACGCTGGTCACCGCAAATATCCATGGGCAAATGTTAACGGTTAAAGCACCCAAAGAGTTTGCGGGTGCCGCGGGCGATGCCATTGGAATAGATGCACCCGCCCATGCTGCTTATTTGTTTGATGCCAGCAACGGAACCCGGCTGCGATAACAAACGGTAGAACCGAAGTTTATCGAAGCTTTACCGAACCATAGCCGCCACATTTCCGCCATCCACGGTCAAAACAGCGCCACTTGTTTTGGTGGCTTTAACGAGGTGCAAAAATGCTTCGGCGACATCTTTAGCGGTTACTTCCCGTTGCAAGAGGTTGCCGCGCATATAGTCGTGAGGCGAAATTCCACGTGCTTTTGAGCGCTCTGCAATAAAATCATCAGTCAGTAAATTCGTCCGAATTCGGTCTGCATTAACCGCGTTGGACGTAATGCCTGAAGCGCCATGCTCAATTGCATATTGCCGCATCAGCGCCATTAAGGCTGATTTGGACGTGCCATAAGGCCCAAAATCAGGTCCGGGGTTCAAAACTTGCTTGGTGACATTAAACACCAGCGCGCCGCCTGAGCCTTGTTGTTCCATGACACGGACGCAAGCTTTGGCAACAAATTGGTGGCCCCAGAAATTAAGGGCAAACGCTTTCTCAAAAATTTCTTGCGACACGTCAACCAAGCGCCCTTGAAACGCAGCGCCCGCATTTGAAATTAAAATATCAACACCGCCAAATGCAGCGACGACATTTTCAACGGCTGCTGTAACTTCGGCTTCATTCGTAATGTCGCAAACCACCGGCAACGCGCCAATGGCTTTAGCCGCCAATGCCAAAGCACCGCCATTGATATCAAACATCGCTACCGCTGCGCCTTCAGACGCAAGCGTTTTTGCTACCTCCAGCCCCAATCCACTGGCAGCGCCCGTGACAATGGCAACCTGCCCTGTCAGTGGTTTATCGCTGGATTTCGCTAGTTTTGCCTGCTCCAGCGACCAATATTCAATGTCAAATAGATCCTCTTCCGGCAAGCCGACAAACGTGCCAATGCCCTCCGCCTTTGTGATCACATTGACTGTGGCTTCAGCAAGATCTGCACAAATGGCTGCATCCTTGGCCGTGCGACCGACGCCGAAAAGACCATATCCCGGCACATATAAAATCCGCGGAACCGCGTCCAACATGGTCAGCCCACCGCCGTGGCGGGTATTATTGCGTTCAAAATAAGCGGCATATTGAGCGGCATACGCGGCAAGCGAAGCTTTCACGCCAGCCTTAAATGCCGCCAATTCTGTCGCTACCGGCATGACCGCCCCGAACCGTTTGATCCGGATAGAATGATCGGGCGCAGCATTGCCGCGCATCGCATAGTCACCGACGTTTTCACCGTTTACAAAGTCTAAGATGGTTTTATTGGTGCGAAAGGCGATGACCCAGCGGTTTGGATTGCCTTCAACCTTACCGTATGTTGCCAATGCGCCGCGCATAATGGGCGCAATATCGGCTAGTTTAAGCTTTGGGTGAGGCAAATCTATACCTCTAAACGGCCTTGCATTGCCTCTATCCAAACGCCGCTCTGCAGCATCGACCATCGCAATCATCTTTTCGTAAGATGTGCGCGCATCATCATCATAGGTAAATATCCCGTGGTTCATCAAAATCATATGCTTTGAATTGGGTTCATTCAAAAGAGCTGCATGGCAGACTTTCGACAGGATGAAGCCCGGCATCACATAGGGAATGATTGTTGTATCGGGGAAAAGCTCGCGGATAATCTCAAGGCCGTTAGGCTGATTGCTCAGTGAAATTATGGCGTCTGCATGTGTATGATCCACGTGCTTGTAGGGTACAATGGCATGAAGCACCGCTTCGATGGACGGGTTGGGTGCATAAGGGTCAATCAACATGCGTCGCTGTGAGGCGACCAATGTTTCATCACTAATGGTTTCTAACTTTGCCAGCGCTGCCAATGGGCCCAGTTGAACAGCCGGTAGTCCTGCTGGCTCCATGGCCCCCATATCCCAGCCGGAGCCTTTAACGCATAGCACCTCATATGAGGCACCAAGCGCGTCTGTGACCGTCGTTTTCACCGAAGTGTTACCGCCGCCATGCAAAACCAAATGCGGATCCTGACCCAATAGGCGCGTTGTATATTTGCGGACCGCAATATCTTCATTGAACCCTTTAGCCCGATATGCGGCGATGACTGTTTGCGCATCTTGGTGAGACCAACGGGATTTCATCTTCAAGCTCCAGACTTCAGTTTTGAACGGTTGAGTTTGTTGTTATTGGCAGACAATTTCAATGACTAACTGGCATTTGTAAAACAAAAAACGACAATATTATTTCCAGATTTGTTCGATCATAAAAAAATCTATAAAATAAATCATATAAATCAATACGATAGAGATAGGCCAATCGATTATTTTTTGTCGGGCATGAATGGTGTTGATTTATCTTTTTTTGATGGTAACTTTTATTTTAACAAATTTTCTGTGTGTGGGAGCTGGCAGGAGTTGGAATCAAGGGCAGGTTTTTCAACGTCTAACGTAAGCCTGCAAGCGCGGGGACGGCAAGTGTGAGCAAATCGAGGGTCGTTGATCAGGCGCAAGCGGGTTTTGCAAAGCCCGCATTCATCCGCTTGCCCCGTTGGTTTTCATCGGAGCACCCGTTTCCGTGGCTTTTTCCGGCCGCAGCGATGCTTGTTGTTTTTGGACTTTATCCTGTTCTTTATTCATTTTGGCTTTCACTCTTTAAGCGAAACCCGGCAACCCGTATCGAGAAGTTCGATCCCCTATGGAATTGGACCAAGGTTTTCTTAGACCAACGCGTCATTGATGCGGTTTTGGTGACGTTCACTTACACTTTCATTGCACTGATTATTCAGTTGGTGCTCGGCCTGGCCATTGCATTGCTGCTTGATACCGATCGGCGCGGGTTTGGCATATTGCGGTCTTTGGTCATCCTGCCCTTGGTTGTGCCGCCAGCCGTCACAGGAATGATGTTTCTTTTAATGTATGACGGCTCGTTTGGCGTCATTAGTAATGCTCTCTACAGTCTCGGTCTTTTGTCGCCCACAACGCCTATTTTAGCGGGCGGCACGACGGCACTTTGGGGCGTGATTGTTGCCGATGTTTGGCAATGGACGCCGTTTATGGTGCTGATCATGCTGGCAGGTTTGCGTGCATTGCCAAAAGATCCGTTTGAAGCCGCCGCTATTGATGGCGCGAGCGATGTTCAAGCGTTTTTTCGGCTCACGCTGCCAATGTTGTCGAAAATCATTGCCTTGGCTGTGCTCATTCGCGGCATCGATCTGTTTCGTATCTATGATTACGTGAAAGTCATGACCGATAGCGGGCCCGGAACCGCCACCGAAACGCTAACCGCTTATGCGGGCACAATCTATTTCAAGGATGCCAATTTTTCGTATGCCTCGACCATCGCGCTGCTGACGCTGATTTTGGTGGTAATTGTTGCCAATATTTTCATCAAAATTTTCAAGGTGCGCTTCTGATGTGCGATTCACCTTTGAAAGTATTTTTGCGGTATTTTGTGTCGATCGTCATCGTCAGTATATTTATGTTTCCCATTGCGTGGTGGGGTTTAACATCGATCAAACCAATTTCCGCCATCTTCAACAAAGACCACGTGGTGGTATTTGATTTTGAACCAACACTTGAAAATTACCGCGTTACAATTTTCGGTCAGCTGAAAAAATCTGGCGCTGAAGACGGCATCGCCGATATGGGCACCAGCGGCGCAAATTCTTATGATGGACGCGGTTCGATTGTATCATCGATTATTGTTGCCGTTGGTTCTACGATCACAACGATAGCAATAGCGCTGCTTGCAGCATACGGCTTATCACGAATGCAGTTTCGCGGCTCGCAGGGGTTTCTTGCATGGATTTTGTCGCAAAGATTTTTACCACCTATTGCGATCATCGTACCGCTGGTTTTTATATTCCACGACCTTGGCCTTCGCGACACACATTTCGGCCTAATTATTGCACACACACTGATTAATGTGCCGATCGCACTTTTGCTTTTGAAGTCGTTCATGGACGACATCCCGAAAGAAATTGACCAGGCAGCTATGATCGATGGCGCCACCCGCTTTCAAGTGTTTTGGATGGTCATTTTACCCATGGCCAAAGGCGGCGTCGCAGCCACAGCGGTTCTCTGTTTTGTGTTTTCATGGACTGAATTTCTACTGTCTTTATTTTTGACAAATTCAATCCGGACAATTCCGGTGAAGATCACCACCTACGTGACCTCAACCGGCTCTGAGTGGGGCTATATTTCCGCCCTTGGGACCTCAGCAATTCTGCCCAGCTTTATCTTTATTTTGCTGGTTCAACGCCACCTCGTCAGAGGTCTGACAATGGGGGCGATTAAAGATTGATGGGCAAAAATGCCTGCTCATTAAAGACGGCTCAAACAGTGGAGGAGAAACCATGAGCTTTAAACACTTCGACAAGCAGCAGTTTATTATCGATTCTGCAAATGCGTTTACACAGCGGAAAATGTCCAAGCGCGATTTTCTGCAAAAATTAGGTTTGGCCGGTGTCGGCCTCTCCGCATTTTCCACCGGTCTTCTTGGCGGCTCGCGTCCATTCCGTGGCAACATGGCTTATGCAGCTGAAAATAATACACCAGAAGATGTGGCAAAATTCTTGCGCGAAGCCGGCAAACCTTTTGCTGGCACCACCGTTCGCTATACCTCGGAAGCAACACCACCAACGGTTATCTTAGACCAGCTTAAGTCTGAGTTTACCGAGCTAACCGGCATTAATGTTGAGATTGAAATTGTCCCGCTCGAGCAAGTTCTTGCCAAAGCAACACAAGATGTTCAGGGCAAGCTCGGCACGTATGATGTCTATTATCTCGACCAAGCTTGGACATCCACGTTCTCACAAGACACAATTGATCCGGTTCAATATTATAAAGACAAACCTGATCTTGCGATGCCCGGTTTTGACTTCGATGACTTCTCAAAGCCATTGGTTGAGGGCATCAGCCTTTATGATGGCAAATGGGTTGGCTTGCCGTTTGATATTCCAATCTTTACGCTGATGTATCGCAAAGACATTCTTGAAAAACACGGCATTGCCGTTCCAAAAACCTATGATGAGTTTACCGCAGCGGTAAAAATGATTACCGAAGCTGAAAAAGCCGCCGGCATTTTCGGCACCGGTCTTCAGGCCAAATCCGGGCACTATTCGCTGGAATGCGACTGGTCTCAGGCGGTTTGGGGCCATGGCGGTTCTATCTTTAACAAAGATAAGAAATTCAGCGGTAATGATGCCCAAGGCGTTGCAGGCCTGAAATGGTATCAGGAAATGCTGAAAAACGCTCCTGCCAGCTCAGTGGCATCCACTTGGGATGGCCAGTTCCAAATGGGCGCATCCGGCCAGATGGCACTTTGCCAATCTTGGGCTGAATTCTTCCCGGGCTGGAACGCTGATGATTCCAAAGTTAAAGGCCTGTGGGAAATGACAACACCGCTGGTTGGCCCGGCTTCGTTGCGCAGCCGCGCTGATGCTGGCTTTGGTGAGATTCCAAACTGGGGCCATCAGGGCGGTTCCAGTATCGGTCTTTCTAAATATTCTAAGAACGTCGATGCAGCTTGGTTGTTCTTGCAGTGGGCATGTTCAAAAGATATCATGACACGCTGCACCTTGGCCGGCGGCTTTGCCCCAATGCGTACATCTTCGTTCGCTGATCCGCGCATCGTTGAACGTAAAACCCGCGTTGGCGGCGGTACCACCCGTCACCTCGATGTTGTTAAAAATACCATCGACAATTTCATGGCATCAGAACCAGATATGCCAATCTGGGCTGGCCTGTCGAGCAATGAAATCCCGACCGAACTCGGCAAATTGCTGACCGGTCAGGAATACAACGGCGACGCACAAGCTTGTATGGACCAGATTGCCAAACTGGTTGATGCAAAAGTCACGGAAGCCGAACTGTAAGTTTTGCTGTTTTGAAGGGACCATTCGGGCTCAGGCCCGAATGGTTTTGTTTGGTGGTTTTATTTGGGCGCTCATGCGGTTCGTACAATCAATGAAAAGAACAATACTATGGCTTCGGTAACGGTCGAAAAACTCGAAAAAAAATACGGAAGCCTGACGGTTTTGCACGGCATCGATCTCAAAGTTGATGATGGACAATTTGTCGTTCTGCTTGGACCGTCGGGCTGCGGTAAATCAACGTTACTGCGCATGATTGCAGGCTTAGAGCCGATTTCCGGCGGTGACGTGAACATCGGGGATCGAAGGGTCAACGACATTCACCCCAAAGACCGCAACATCGCAATGGTGTTCCAAAACTATGCGCTTTATGCGCATATGAGCGTTCGTGAAAACATGGCGTTTTCGATGCGTCTTAAAAAGGCGTCGCAAGCCGAAATGGATAAAGCGGTTAATTGGGCTGCTGGTATTTTAAGCTTGGAGCCTTATCTCGACCGCTATCCAAAGGAATTGTCTGGCGGGCAACGCCAACGCGTCGCGATGGGACGCGCCATTGTGCGTAACCCTGATGTGTTTTTGTTTGACGAGCCATTGTCCAACTTGGATGCAAAGCTGCGCGTGCAGATGCGCACCGAAATAAAACAGCTGCATCAGCGCCTAAAGACCACAACCATTTACGTCACACACGACCAAATAGAAGCTATGACCATGGCCGATGTCGTGGTCATCATGCGTGACGGGTTGATTGAGCAAATGGGCTCTCCGCTCGATATTTATGACAATCCGAATAATTTATTTGTGGCCCAATTTATCGGATCGCCCGGTATGAACTTGATTGAGGGTCTTGTGGTTGCCAACGATAAGGGTGGCAAAGCGGTTAAAGCTGGCGAACTGATGTTGCAAATTCCAAGCGGCAATTCAGCTCAAATTGGCCAGAGCATTTTATATGGCATTCGGCCCGAACACCTGAACTGCGCAATGACGGGTGACGGCCTACCAATGAGCGTTTCGGTCGTTGAGCCAACAGGCCCTGAAATCCATCTGTTTGGCACTTTGGCAGGAGCCGAAATCTGTGCCATTTCAAGAGAACGTCTTGGCTGGAAATCTGGTGAAACCGTGTTTTTAACTCCTGATCTCAACCATATTCATTTGTTTGATGCCGCCACCAAAAACGCGATAAGATGACCCGTTAACTGACGCCTTTTTCCCAAAGCGGCAATAATTGATTGATCAATTTTCTCACATGTCAGATTGGTGACCCGGAAGGGATTCGAACCCCCGACCTACGGTTTAGGAAACCGTTGCTCTATCCTGCTGAGCTACCGGGCCGCATATCAGCCATTCACGGTGCTTATTGAGCACCGGCTTTGCGCAATCAGGCAATATCAGAGAGTTTTACTGAAAGAAAGACGGGTTGGGTTGCGAGCAACGTTTGCAAACCGAATTTTTGTTTCTCTCTTAATCAAACAAATCTTTTTGCGACCTTGCTTCCACGCCGCTACGGGGATTGTTTGCCCGCTTTAATTGTTGGGGTGAGGGCAAGCCTGCTTTGCGACTGCCATGTTTGGTTTGTATTGCATCAGCCGCACTATGAAACGCTGCGCCTTTACGCGGGGCGTGCAAACGTTCGCGCGCGTGGCGCATTGCATCTGTTACAGTGATGATTGGCTTTGGATAAATGGTGGAGCGGGCATCGATTAAGCTATCCTCGGACCAAGGATCATGGAGAAATATCAGGGGTGCATGCCGCAGTTCCGGTACCCAGCGGCGGATAAACGCGCCGTCCTTATCGTGCTCTAACCCCTGTTTTATCGGGTTATAAATGCGGATGGTGTTGATGCCCGTCAGGCCGGATTGCATCTGCACCTGGCTCCAATGAATGCCGGGTTCATAGTCTGTGAATTGTCTTGCCAGATGCAGCCCGGTTTCGCGCCAAGGCAAATCCAGTAAATGGCTGGCAAAAGACATCTGCATGGCCCGCATTCGAAAGTTGAGCCAGCCGGTTTCATGAAGTGACCGCATACACGCATCAACAAATGGAACGCCGGTGGTTCCATTTTGCCAAGCCAACAAAGTCGCTTGATGTGCGCTGCGATTATCACGGTTGCGCAAATGCGGATGCAGTGCCTCAAACTCAATTGACGGTTGGTTTTCCAGCTTTTGTGTAAAATGATCCCGCCAATGCAGACGGCTGACAAATGACGTCATTACAGCGTGCCATTGAGCAGCATTCAATGAATAATCCGTTTTCAGTTCCACCATCCGCGCCAAAGCAGCTTGCGTAACTTCACGGACCGACAAGGTTCCGTAAGCCAAATGCGTGGAAAGACGCGAGCAGTGCAATGCACCTAAACTGGGCGATGACATGGCGCGCCGGTAAGGTAGGCCAGAAACAGTGAGAAACTGATCAAATTGCATCAGCCCGGCTTTGCGCCCGCCTTGCTGACGAACCTTGCAAAAATCATATTTCAAATTCAAATCTTGCGCTGTTGGAATAATACCGGGGTCAACAGGGAACCCTGCTTCTGCCAGCGGTGTTAGCAGCGGTGCTGGTGTTTGCGGCTGCAACATCGTTGCATCCCAGCACCTCGCCCAGCCATCACGGGTTTTGAGCTTCCGGATAACACCGTTCTGCGAAAACTCGTGAAAGGCAACACCTGATTGCCTTGCCCAAGCGGCAACGGCCTTGTCACGCGCAAATGTCCAATCATTGCCGGTTTCTTCATGGGCAAAAAGCCCGGCAATTCTGTGTTGCCGATGAAGGCGTGCAAGAATTGAAACCGCATCGCCTTGGCGCACAATCAGCGCTTGGCCAGACCGCAAAAGATCGTCACGCAGTTCAACCAAACAATCATGGATAAACGCGTATTGGCGTGCTGACGTGTCTGGCTGTTTCCAATACTCATTTTCAACAATATAGAGCGGCAATACGGGCAGCCCGGCCAAACAAGCCGCTGCCAGTGCCGCATGATCTTGTGTGCGCAGGTCTCGCTTGAACCAGACGACATTGATCGGTTGATTATCATTCACCATATGTTCTTATATCCCAGCCTTCGGCCGGTTGCCAGTATTCAATGACGCAAAAATAATCATGCGTATTTTGCCAGATTGGCAAAACGTCATTTCACCAAACTTTGCCATCGCGCCAATGACGACTTATTTTCTGGCTGTGTCGCACCCGAGCGTTGCGAAAGCGTTGTTCAATAGCTATGCCCGGTTGCAGCCCCGATCCATGCCAATTGCCGGCAGGAACCACTATGACGCGCCAACTCTCGCATCTCGACCGGCTTGAAGCCGAAGCCATCCATGTTTTTCGTGAAGTGGCCGCCAATTTTGCAAAGCCGGTCATGCTGTATTCCGTCGGCAAAGACTCGTCAGTTTTGCTTCATCTTGCGTTGAAAGCGTTTTATCCTGCGCCACCGCCTTTCCCGTTTTTGCATGTTGATACACGCTGGAAATTCCGCGAAATGTATGAGTTTCGCGACCGTCTGGCCAATGAGTTGGGGTTTGATTTGCTGGTGCACATCAACCCCGATGGTATCGCGCAAAATATGAACCCGTTTGATTTCGGCTCAAACACCCACACCCATGTGATGAAGACGGTGGGCCTGAGGCAAGCACTCGATAAATATGGTTTTGATGCAGCCTTTGGTGGCGCACGGCGGGACGAGGAAAAAAGCCGCGCTAAGGAGCGCATTTTTTCCTTCCGTGATGAGAAACATACCTGGGACCCGAAAAACCAGCGTCCAGAAATGTGGAAAATTTACAACACCAAGGTCAAGCCGGGCGAGAGCATTCGAGCGTTTCCGATTTCCAATTGGACAGAACTTGATATTTGGCAGTATATTTTGCGCGAAAGTATCGAAATTGTACCCCTTTATTTTGCCGCCAAACGCCCGGTAATTGAGCGCGATGGTATGCTGATGATGGTTGATGATGACCGCTTGAAATTGCGGGCTGGCGAGATTCCTGGAAGTCGCATGATCCGGTTTCGCACACTTGGCTGTTATCCTTTAACCGGCGCAATTGAGTCTGACGCAACATCGCTCGAAGCCATTGTGCGTGAAATGCTGGTGGCGCGAACATCTGAGCGGCAAGGCCGCATGATCGACAAAGATGAATCGGGTTCGATGGAGAAGAAAAAACGTGAGGGGTATTTCTAATGGATACAACCTTGCTGGACGATATTATACCGGAGTCTGATGAAGGCATCCGCGCCTATATGAAAGCGCAGGAGCATAAAAGCCTTTTACGCTTCTTAACCTGTGGCTCGGTTGATGACGGCAAATCCACTTTAATCGGACGTCTGCTTTACGACACCAAATTGATTTTTGAAGACCAGCTTGCAGCTCTCAAAAACGACAGCAAAAAGCACGGCACCACGGGCGAAGAGTTTGATTTTGCACTGCTGGTCGACGGTCTCGAAGCCGAGCGCGAACAAGGCATCACAATCGATGTCGCCTATCGTTTCTTTGCCACACCCGCACGCAAGTTTATTGTCGCCGACACCCCGGGCCATGAGCAATATACCCGTAATATGGCCACAGGCGCATCGTCTGCTGATGTTGCTGTTATTTTGATTGATGCGCGCCAAGGCGTGCTCAAACAAACGCGGCGGCATTCGTTTATTGTCTCACAACTCGGGATCAAACATATCGCGCTGGCGATTAATAAAATTGATCTGGTTGATTATTCTGAAGCTGTTTTTGACCGTATTGTTGGCGAGTATCAGGTTTTTGCAGAAAAACTCGGCTTTGAAAGCATTACGCCGGTACCACTGTCTGCGCGTTACGGCGATAATGTCACGACACGCTCGGCCAATATGGCGTGGTTCAAGGGCCAGACACTTCTCGGGTTTCTAGAAACTGTCGAAACCGCCGCTGAGCTTCAATCCAAACCGTTCCGGTTCCCGGTGCAATATGTAAACCGCCCTAATTTGGATTTCCGCGGGTTCGCCGGAACTGTTGCTTCTGGCAAAATTGCCAAAGGCGATGCCGTCGTGGCTGCCAAATCTGGCGCTGCATCCCGCATCAAGCGCATTGTGGCGCATGGCGGCGACCGCGAGGAAGCGATTGCCGGTGAGGCGGTGACGCTGGTTCTTGAAGATGAAATTGAGGTTTCACGCGGCAATATTCTGGTGACCCCGAACGAGCGCCCCTATGTTGCCGATCAGTTTGCCGCCAATCTTATTTGGTTTGACAATGATCCGCTGTTTCCGGGCAGACCCTATCTTTTGCGCACTGAAGCCGATCAGATTCCGGCAACGGTTTCGGCAATAAAGCACCGCATTGACGTCAATACATTCGTACACGAAGCTGCAAAAACGCTTGTCATGAACGAAATTGGCGAATGCAATTTGTCGCTGCAAGCACCGCTGGCATTCGATACCTATTCAAATAACCGCATCACGGGCGCCTTCGTGTTGATTGACCGTATGACCAATGCCACAGTTGCGGCCGGCATGATTTTGCACCCCTTACGCCGTGCGTCGAATGTGCATTGGCAGGCATTGGATGTAACTACCGCATCGCGCGCCGAGCAAAAGCAGCAAAAAGCGCTGACATTGTGGTTTACCGGCCTTTCAGGGTCTGGCAAATCAACGATTGCAAATATGCTGGACAAGCGGCTGTTCGCACTGGGTAAACATGCAACCTTGCTCGACGGTGATAATGTGCGCCACGGTCTCAACCGTGATCTTGGCTTTACAGAAGCTGACCGCATTGAAAACATTCGCCGTGTTGCTGAAGTGGCAAGGCTCATGACCGATGCTGGCCTGATCACTATGGTGTCGTTTATTTCGCCGTTTCGTGCTGACCGGCAAATGGCCCGGGAGCGCTTCCCGGATGGCAACTACATTGAAGTGTTTGTCGATACACCGTTTGATGAATGTGCGGCCCGCGATCCAAAAGGCCTTTATGCCAAGGCTTTAAGGGGCGAGATCAAGAATTTCACCGGTGTTGACAGCCCTTATGAAGCGCCGGAACACCCTGAGATTCATTTGAAAACATCCGGCCGCGATGTTGCAGAAATGGTGGCTGAAATTGAAAGCTGGCTTAGCACTAAAGGCTATCTCTAATGGTTGATTATGCGGCTATGGTCATAGTGCTGGAGCGTTTGGCGCGTGAAGCCGGTGCCGCCATCATGGCGCATTACGATTTAGAATGCCGGCTCGACGATAAACACGATGCCTCACCTTTGACAGCAGCAGATCTTGCCGCCGATAAAATTATTTGCGCAGGATTGCATAAGGTTTTCCCCGAAATTGGTCTGGTTACTGAAGAGCAGTCCGATACGCACGAAGGCGTTCATGGTATTGACCGATATTTTTTGATTGATCCGCTAGACGGAACTAAAGAATTTTTATCCAAAAACGGGCAGTTCACCGTCAATATAGCGTTGATTGAAAACGGCGTTGCCGTTGCCGGTGTCGTGTTTGCGCCCGCCTTAAACCGTATGTTTCAAGGTGCCAAAGGGCTCGGCGCATCCGAAACAGATGATGCTGGCACAAGACCGATCCATGTAAGGGCCGCGCCACAAAACCGCATTGCTGTTGCCAGCCGGTCGCATCGCTCCCCTGAAACAGACGCGTTTCTGGTGCAAGAAAACATCACTCATTGCGTGTCAGCCGGTTCAAGTTTGAAATTTTGTTTGGTTGCAGCCGGTGAGGCCGATATTTACCCGCGTTTTGGTCCAACCATGGAATGGGATACAGCTGCTGGCCAAGCCGTACTCGAAGCTGCGGGTGGCAAAGTTTTAACACCAGAAGGTGCAGCCTTTCTGTACGGTAAAACCGGTCATCGAAACGGTAATTTTGTCGCGTCTGGTGCTTAAGACGGCTTGCGCTGAAACCGTCGCTTGATTTCAAAGAATCGCGCCTTTAGCATTGTCATCACTCAATTTATCCAAAGCAGCCTTTGCGGGCCCGGAGAAAACATATTGGCGTCTTCACTTCCAGCCAAAGCACCTTTTGATATCTTCATCATTGGCGGTGGGATCAATGGATGCGGGATCGCCCGTGACGCTGCCGGACGGGGCTATCGTGTTGGCTTAGCCGAAATGAATGATCTGGCGTCGGGCACATCATCATGGTCAACCAAGCTCATTCATGGTGGCCTTCGTTATTTAGAGCATTATGAATTCCGTTTGGTGCGAGAAGCCTTGATGGAGCGTGAAGTACTCTGGGGAATGGCGCCACATATTATATGGCCCCTGCGCTTTGTTCTGCCGCACCAAAAAGGTATCCGTCCAGCATGGCTGGTGCGTCTTGGGCTGTTTCTTTATGATCATATTGGCGGGCGAAAAGAACTGCCTGCTACCAAAGTGCTTGATCTTGTAACAGATGAGGCTGGTGTTGCCCTGAAGTCTGGCTTTGGCAAAGCATTTGAATATTCTGACTGCTGGGTCAACGATGCCCGTTTGGTTGTGCTCAATGCTATGGATGCCCGCGCCCATGGCGCTGATATCCGCACCCGCATTAAGGTGGTGTCAGCAAAACGGGAAACATTGACAGAAATTGGGCCAATTTGGCGTATCCAGCTTGAAGATACGCAAAGTGGCACACGAACCGAAGTGTTATCGCGCCTGATCGTCAATGCTGCAGGCCCATGGGTGGACGGCGTTTTGGCCGCTGCGGTTGGCATGAACAGCAAGAATGTACGCTTGGTGCAAGGCAGCCATATTGTCATCAAACAGAAATTTTGCCATCAGCGGGCTTATTTCTTTCAAAACAGCGATAACCGGATTTTCTTTGCCATTCCTTATGAGCGTGATTTCACATTGATTGGGACGACCGATCAGGATTATGCGGGCGACCCGGCTCATGTTGCGATTACCGAAAAAGAAATCGACTACCTCATCACCGGTGCAGGCGCTTACTTCAAAGAGCCGATCACACGAGATGACATTGTGTGGACGTATTCCGGCGTGCGGCCCTTGTTTGACGATGGCGCATCCGCTGCTCAGGAAGCCACCCGTGATTATGTGCTGAAAGCTGAAGGCGGCGGCGATATCGCACCTCTGATCAACATATTCGGCGGTAAAATCACCACGTACCGACGGCTTGCGGAATCTATGCTTGAGAAAATCGAAAGCCTTATTGGCAGCAAAGGCTCGCCTTGGACGCGCAAGGCCACTTTGCCTGGCGGCGATTTTGCCAATTCGGGTTATGAGGCTTTGGTGGCGCAATATCAGCAGGACTATCCGTTTCTGCCGGAAGGCATGGCGCATAGGTTGGTACGGCTCTATGGAACCCGTACCGCCGATATTTTGGTGGGCGCATCAAAATACAGCGATCTTGGTGAAGACTTCTCAGTTAGCCTGACGGAATCCGAGGTTGATTATTTAATGCGTGAAGAATGGGCCATGTCGGTTGACGATGTGTTGTGGAGGCGCACCAAGCTTGGATTGATCATGAGTGCATCTGCCGAAAAGCACCTTGATCAATTTATAGTGTCAAAGCTGTCGGGAAAAGCCACGAGACGCCGCAAAACGAAAGTACAATGAAAGCGGTGGTAGCCGCCGGGTTCAGCGGCCCGTTCGTAAACCCAACCATCACGATATAAATAACCAACCGTGCTATGAGTATCGACCACACCGCTTGGAGCCATTTGCCCCATCCCCATGAATTTTAAGCGGGGTTATTTGCCCCGCCATAAAATTCAATTTCGTTGGCAAAACTCAAAGGCCATTTTTGAAGGCTAACGCGTTAAGCTGCCTGTAAATCTCTAAAACCGATCATTCGTTTTTGTGCTTCATCCCACAAAGTGAGCCGCACACATTTCAGGCTTGCCCAAAAGGTGAGGCGTGTTTCACCCTTAAGCTCAGGAAAATGCTTGATGACTTCCGGCAATCGGTAGAACGGAATACGGCTGGCGATATGGTGCACATTGTGAATGCCGATATGACCTGTCATCCACATGAGCCATTTTGGTAAATCGTAAAAACTCGACCCGTCGAGCGCCGCTTTTTCGCGTTCCCATTCAGGGGCACGCGCCCAAAAGGTTGGATCAAACTGGTGTTGAACATAAAACAACCAAACCCCGATGACAGCGCCAGCAAGGACGACGGGGATATGCACCAGCAAAAGCGCTGCCCATCCAAAAACAGCCACAACCAAAACCGCAAGCGCCAACAGCCCAAGATTGGTTCCCATGGCTGATGCCCAGGGCAGAACGCCTTTGTCCATGTAGCCCACAGGCAGACGATGCTGCAAAGCAAACATATAGACCGGTCCAATGGCAAACATCACAAGCGGATGACGGTAGGCGCGGTATTTGAGTTTACCAACTGCGCTTAAAGCACTGTATTCGGCAACGGTTAGCGTATCGATATCGCCATGGCCGCGTTTATCGAGGTTACCGTGGCTGGCATGATGCATCGCATGGGCATGACGCCAAACATCGTAAGGGGTCAGCGTGAGCACGCCCAAAGCGCGGCCAACCCAGGTATTGGCAGTTTCAGAGGCAAACAGAGCGCCATGCCCGCAATCATGCTGCATGATAAATACGCGCACAACCGCAAAGGCACCCGGGATAATGGCTAAGGGCGCAAACCAGTAGCTGATTGAAATGGCGGTGTAAGCAAAGGCCCAACATGCGGCAAACAAGCCTAATGTCGCCAGTAACGCCATTGTACCGCGAGCGTTGTTGGGTGTAGCATAGGGCATTAAACGGCGGGACCAACGGATATTCTCATGGGCTTCATCAACACTGATCGTCGTCATTCATAGCCCCGGATTTTGCTGCACAAATTCAAGCGAATCTTTTTACGCGTCGTTTAGACACTTTCGATCACATATCAATTAACAATGCACGTTGGCATTTCAATGACAGGTCGCGGCATATCAGCCTTTTTAGTCTTATAAAGAACCTTTTGCTTAAGTTGACGTCGTCAAGCGTTAAGCCTATTTATGGTGAGTGGTCATTTGCCGGCCGGCTTGCAGCCACTTTAAACAAGTTGCTAAAGGGCCGAAATGAAAGCAAAATCAATGCTTTCCTGTTCGAACACCTCCAGCAGCGTGCGAATTTTTAGGTAGTATCGACTGGAGTTGCTTATGCCTATTCGTATTCCCGATGGTTTGCCTGCCAAAGAAGTTCTACTTCGTGAAGGCGTTAGCGTGATGGATGAAAGCGCGGCAACGCGGCAGGATATCCGCCCTCTGCATATTGCGCTGCTTAATTTGATGCCAAACAAAATCACCACCGAGACGCAGATTGCCCGCCTTGTGGGCTCAACGCCTTTGCAAGTTGAGCTCACTTTGGTGCGGATCGGTTCACACCAAGCCAAAAACACATCTGAAGACCATATGATTAATTTCTATTCGACATTTGACGAGATTAAGCATCAGAAATTTGACGGCCTCGTCATCACAGGCGCACCCATTGAAAAGCTACCCTATAGCGAGGTGAGCTATTGGGATGAACTGGCTGAAATTTTGGATTGGACGACCACCAATGTGCATTCCAGTTTTTTTGTCTGCTGGGGGGCAATGGCAGCGGCGTGGCATTTTCATAAAGTGCCAAAGCATGATTTGGCGGAAAAAGCCTTTGGTGTTTATCGCCATGTCAACTTAAACCCCGCTTCACCTTATCTCGCAGGCTTTTCAGATGATTTTCAGGTGTCAGTGTCACGGTGGACCGAAGTTCGGCGCGCCGATTTAACGCCGTCACTGGACGTGTTGATGGAATCGCCAGAAACGGGCCTTTGTCTTTTGCACGAAGCATTTGCCAACCGGCTCTACATTTTCAACCATATTGAATATGATTCAAATTCGCTCAGCGACGAGTATTTTCGTGATGTTGTCTCGGGAGTGGAAATCAAGATCCCGCATAATTATTTCCCCGGCAATGACACCACGAAAAAACCGCTCAACCGCTGGCGCAGCCATGCGTTTTTGCTGTTTAACAATTGGATCAACCAGGTTTACCAAACCACGCCGTTTGATTTTGCCGATATTGGTAAAGGCAGATAAACTAGCGCGCTGAAATCAATCAGCGCGCCGCTTATACTTAAGCCGCCAAATCACGCAGAACCGTCTGCAAAATGCCGCCATGCCGCATGTATTCTAGCTCGTCGAGTGTATCGATACGGCAGATTACCGGCACTTCGCTCACCTCGCCGGTTGCGCTGGTGATTTTAACCACGGTTTTCTGGCGCGGCTTAACATCAGCCAATCCGGTTATTTCCACAATCTCATCACCGGTCAGGCCAAGTGTTTTCCAAGTTGTGCCGTCTTCAAATACGAACGGAATAATACCCATGCCCACGAGATTTGAGCGGTGGATGCGCTCATAGCTTTGTGCAATCACGGCCTTTACACCTAGCAAATTGGTGCCTTTTGCCGCCCAGTCACGTGATGAGCCATTGCCGTATTCAAGGCCGGCAAACACCACCAGCGGCACGCCTTCTGATTTATACTGCATGGCCGCATCATAGATCGGCATTTCAGTTTTCGATGGGTAGTGAATGGTGAAACCACCTTCGCGCCCGTTTTCACCCAGCATGAAATTGCGGATGCGGATATTGGCAAATGTGCCGCGCATCATCACTTCATGGTTGCCGCGCCGTGTGCCATATTGGTTAAAATCCAGCGCCGCTACGCCATTGGCCATTAAATAAGCACCCGCTGGCGATGCTGCTTTGATTGAGCCGGCCGGTGAAATATGGTCGGTGGTGATTTTATCGCCAAGCAACGCCATGACGCGCGCGCCTTTAATGTCTGCAATCACGCCTTTTTTAGCAGCCATCCCCACAAAGTAAGGCGGGTTCTGCACATAGGTCGATTGGTCGTCCCATGCATAAGTCTCGCCCTCCGGAATCTGCACCGCCTGCCAATAGGCGTCACCCTTAAACACTTCGGCATAACGCTTCTCAAACAGCTCGCGTGTGACATATTTCTGAATGAATTCTTGAATCTCATGGTTGGTCGGCCAGATGTCTTTGAGAAACACATCCTTGCCGTCAGTGCCTTGGCCGAGCGGCTCAGTCGTCAAATCGATCTGCGTTGAACCGGCCAGCGCATAGGCCACCACCAAGGGCGGCGAAGCCAGATAATTTGCCTGAACATCCGGTGAAATGCGGCCCTCAAAATTGCGGTTGCCAGATAAAACGCCTGATACAATCAACCCGCGCTCATTGATGGTTTTCGAAATTTCAGGGTTAAGCGGGCCGGAATTACCGATACAAGTGGTGCAACCAAAACCAACCAAGTTAAACCCGATCTGGTCGAGTTCTTTTTGCAAGCCCGATTTTTCAAGATACTCGCCAACGACCTGGCTTCCCGGCGCTAAAGACGTTTTCACCCACGGCTTTTGTTTGAGGCCCAACCGGTTGGCATTACGCGCCAATAGGCCTGCGCCAATCAACACTGAGGGGTTGGAAGTGTTGGTGCAAGAGGTAATTGCGGCAATGGCAACATCGCCATGGCCCAAATCAAAGTCGCGGCCTTCAACAGCATAACGATTGCCAAGTTCGGCGGGCAGTTTTTTATATTCTTTTTCCATTGCTTCGGCAAAACCGGCTGCAATGTTTTCCAAAGCAACGCGCCCCTCAGGGCGTTTTGGCCCGGCCATCGATGGCACAACCGAATTCAAATCCAGCTCCAAAGTATCGGTGAACACAGGATCTGCACTCTCAATCGTCCGCCACATGCCTTGCACTTTGGAATAGGCTTCAACGAGCGCAATACGGTCCTTAGCACGGCCGGACATGTTCAAATAATTGATGGTTTCTTTATCGACCGGGAAGAACCCGCACGTTGCGCCATATTCAGGGCCCATATTGCCGATGGTAGCGCGGTCAGCCAAAGTCATGTTTTCAAGGCCGGGACCGAAGAACTCAACGAATTTATTCACCACACCTTTTTTGCGCAGCATCTGCACCACCAGCAAAACCAAATCGGTGGCTGTAACACCCTCTTTCAATTTGCCGGTTAACTTAAAGCCAATGACTTCAGGGATCAGCATCGATACCGGCTGTCCAAGCATGGCGGCTTCAGCTTCGATGCCGCCAACACCCCAACCCAGCACACCCAAACCATTGATCATGGTGGTATGGCTGTCTGTTCCCACACACGTATCAGGGTAAGCGAAGGTCTCGCCATCGTCGTCCTTGGTCCAAACGGTTTGGCCGAGATATTCCAAGTTAACCTGATGGCAAATACCAGTGCCGGGGGGAACAACGCGGAAATTGTTAAACGCCTGCTGGCCCCATTTCAGGAACCGATAGCGCTCGCCGTTACGCTGATATTCAAGCTCGACATTGCGCGCAAAAGCCTGCGGTGTGCCAAACTCATCGACAATGACCGAATGGTCGATCACCAGATCAACCGGAACCAAAGGGTTGATTTTCTGCGGGTCACCGCCAAGGTTTTTCATTGCGTCGCGCATTGCCGCCAAATCAACGACGGCTGGAACGCCGGTAAAATCCTGCATCAAAACACGGGCGGGACGGTAGGCGATTTCTTTTTGTGCCAAACCTTTATCAACCATCCAAGCAGCCATGGCTTCAATATCAGCTTTCAAAACGGTACGTCCGTCTTCAAATCGCAATAAATTTTCAAGAAGGACCTTCATAGAATAAGGCAGGCGCGCAATTCCGGTCAGGCCATTTTGTTCAGCCAAAGCCAACGAAAAAATCGTATAGGTTTTTGCACCGACGGTGAGCGAAGTACGGCATTTGAAGCTGTCGAGGGATTGCGTCACGTGGTAATCCTATCTTTAGAACTGCTAGAGGGCTTCGGGTTGATTGTTGCTTAAGCCAATGGTGCACTAATTTCCAGATGGTAATACCGCATCCTTGAGTTAAACATATTGAGAATTCTGATTGGTGGACCAAGGCTGTTTTGTTTAACATCTCACTCATTACAGAAAAATTAGCGGCCAGCCGTGGCGGCTTTGCCTTGTTTGAAAATCTGTCATTTGAACTTTATAGCGGCCAAGCCTTGCGCATAACCGGCCCCAACGGTTCCGGCAAAACAACATTACTGCGCTGTTTGGCCGGTTTGGTGCGGTCAGATAGCGGAAGCATGTCCAAACTGGACGAAAATCAACTGCACTATCTCGGTCATCTCAATGCAATGAAACCGCAATTAACGTTGGCTGAAAATTTGAACTTTTGGGCCAAAATGCAAAATGGCGGGGATATAAATTCTGCCGTTCGATCTCTCAACCTGAGCCGCCTGATCAATTTACCGTTCAGCGTTTTATCGTCAGGTCAAAAGCGCCGTGTGGCGATCGCACGTCTGTTACTATCACCCCGGCCAATTTGGTTGCTTGATGAACCCACAGTTGGTTTGGATTCAGGATCGATTGCAATTGTTGAAACCGTGCTCGAGCACCATTTGGCCCAAGGCGGCATTGTCATTGCGGCGACCCATACGCCTCTTGGCAAAGACAATTGGCAAACCCTTGAATTGCAAACACCATGATGGCCGCGCTTTACCTTCGCGATGTGCGCCTCGGGTTTCGCGCCGGTGGCGGTGCAATGATTGCAGTTTTGTTTTTTATGAGCGTCATCATTATGATGCCGTTCGCCGTCGGACCTGATTTGAAGTTACTCGCCCGCCTCGGCCCGGCGTTTTTATGGGTCGGCGCTTTGCTCGCCAGCCTCTTGGGGTTAGAACGCCTCTTTCAAGCTGACCGCGAAGACGGCAGTCTCGATCATTTGCGCCTTAATGCAGATTTGCCGGAACTGGCATTGGTCGTGTTCATCAAATGCTTAGCCCATTGGACGGTAACTGGCCTTCCCTTGGTTTTGGCCACACCATTATTCGGTTTGTTCTTGAACATGGAGCCAATCTCAGTTTTAGCGGCTATGGCAACCCTGGCCATTGGCACACCTGCGATAGCCTTTATTGGCGCAGTCGGTGCAGCTGCTGGCGTGACACTGGCGCGCGGCGGTCTTTTGGTCGCAGTCATTGTGCTGCCGGTCATTGTACCGGTTTTAATTTTTGGCGTGTCGGCAGCCAATGCAGTGGTCGATCCGTCGCAGCCCTTTTTGCCACCCTTTGCTCTATTATCGGCTCTCTGTCTGTTTTTTGCAGTAACCGGCCCTTTTGCTGCCGCACTCTTTCTTAAGGGGCTTGATGAATAATGCTGCGAGACTTTTACCGAGGCATAAAAGCATGAGCGACGTTTCAGTTTCAAGCGGGCCAGTTTCAGGCGGGCCAGTTTCCGGTGGTTTTGCCGCTTACGCCAATCCGGCCCGATTTATGCGGTTATCAACGGTGTTGGTGCCGTTGTTTGCCGTTCCGGCTGCAGCATTGATTGCCTACGGATTGTGGCTTTCATTCACGGCACCAGCTGATTATCAGCAAGGTGAGACGGTGCGCATCATGTTCATCCATGTGCCGTTCGCGTGGCTGGCCATGATGACCTATTCGATTATGACCGTTGCGGCGTTGGGCACTTTGGTATGGCGTCACCCGCTGGCAGATGTTGCCGGTAAAGCCGCTTTGCCAATCGGTGCTGCTTTCACCGCACTTTGCCTCATAACGGGCGCGCTTTGGGGCCGCCCGACGTGGGGTACTTATTGGGTATGGGATGCGCGCCTGACCTCCGTTTTGGTTTTGCTGTTTATTTATTTGGGCCTGATCGCCGTTCACCGTGCCATTGAAGATAAAGGGCTTGCGGCCCGTGCGGCAGCGATCGTAACGCTTGTTGGCTCGATTAATTTGCCGATCATCAAATATTCCGTTGAATGGTGGAATACGCTGCATCAGCCCGCCAGTATTTCAAGCTTGAAACGCCTCGCCAATCCGGCACTGCCGCCTGAATATCTCTGGCCGCTGTTCACGCTGGCGCTCGGTTTAACATTATTGTTTTTTGCGCTTCATTTAACGGCGATGCGCGCTGAAATTTGGGCGCGCAAAGCTGATGGTATTGCGCGCCGCATGGCACGACAGGCAGGCTGAGACATGGATCAGACCTATTTTGTAACCGCATCTTACGCTGTGTCAGCGCTCGTCGTTGGGGCACTCATCGTGTGGATCTTTTTGTCCGCCAGAAACGCACGGGCGATCGTTGATCGTTTGGACAAAAACAAATGAGTGAGGCGCCTTCGCCAAAGGCATCCGCTCATTCAAGACTTCTTGTGTTTTTGCCAGCCCTCGCTTTTGTCGCAATTGCCCTAGTGGCACTGATGCAACTGCTGTCTGGCCGCGATTTGGCGGCTGTGCCGTCGGCACTGCTTGGCAAGCCTGCACCGGTTATGGCGCTTGGCACTTTGCAAGAACTGCCACCCTTTTTGCTTTCAAAAGATAAGCCAACAATCGTCAATGTCTGGGCCTCATGGTGTGCGCCATGTCGCGAAGAAAACGTGTTGCTGATGGAAATCACCAAGGACGAACGTGTTGCAATCGCCGGAATCAATTACAAAGACACCGCTGAAAATGCCAAATCTTTTCTGGCTACCCTCGGCAATCCATTCGATAGCATTGGCACTGACCAGGCGGGCCGCGCCGCCATTGAATGGGGTGTTTATGGCGTGCCTGAAACATTCATTGTTAGGCTCGACGGCACGATTGCTTACAAACATGTCGGCCCGCTGACACCGGAACATCTAAACGGCGCATTCGGTAAAGCGTTGGAAGCGGCAATCGCTCAATGACAAGCCTCACCCGCAGCTTTTCGCACCGCATTCCTGAAGGCGATGACGTCAGCCGATCCATTTGTGATCATTGCAGCCATGTCGTTTATGATAATCCAAAAATTGTTGTTGGCTCGGTAGTGTTACACGATGGCAAAGTTCTGCTTTGCAAACGCGCCATTGAGCCGCGCCAAGGGTATTGGACCATCCCTGCTGGCTATATGGAACTTGGTGAAACGCCTCAAGAAGGGGCAATACGCGAGGCGCGGGAAGAGGCCAATGCGGCGTTGATTTTGGGCGATCTCCTCGCAATTTATACCATCAAACATTTGAGCCAAGTGCAGATGATTTACCGCGCTGTTCTGGCGTCACCTGTGTTTTCAGCCGGGCCGGAAAGTCAGGAGGTTCAATTGTTTTCTTTTAGCGATATCCCCTGGGAGGATATTGCATTTCCGACGGTGCATTGGATGCTGGCAGATATCCAAAAGGTGTTGGCGGGGCAAACAGCGTTACCCTTTGGCAACCCTGTTGGGGCTAAAGACCCGGATATTTGACAGTGTTACTCAAACATACCGGTTGCCAATACCCGTGCGGGACAGTGTCCAATGCACTTCAGCACGTTCATGACTGGCAAACTCAAGAGTGATTGCTTTAGATTTTTGCGGACCTGAGGTTTTGGCAAAAAAGAAAGTTTCAATCAGCTTTGGTTGAACGCCTTCCGCGGTAAACGCCCAACTGTCATCACTGTCTGCCATCAACATGAGCTGGCCGGCACCATTGATCAGTACATGAATATCGGGGTGCAAATGGAACCGTACAGAAACTTTGGCTTGGGTCACTTTTCGTGGGCGCAATGTGCCGGGTAAAAGCCGGTCAACGCCTTTAATCGTACTGCCATCATCCATGAGGACGATTTCGCGCTCGTGAATAAAACCATAAGCAGGCCCATAGCCATTATGGGTTGCAATGAAACCTTGAACACCCGCTTTGTCTTTCCGAGCAACACTGACAGCTGAAGGACCGCGCACCAAAGCCGACCCTAAAAGGCGCTGCAACCGCTCATTACCCGTAAAAACCGATGATGACATATCATCCAAGCTTAATGTGGAATGCGCCACAGTTTGCCGTGAAATTTGCTGAAAGGCATCAGGTCCTTGAGCATCAACGCCTGTATTGACAATATAACGATGCCTGCCGGACGACATTTCAAAGGACAGCGTTCCTGCGTGCGCCATAGCATTTTCGCGGGCCAAAGGCACTTTACCCGTATCGGCAATCACAATGGTTCCGCCCATCATCAGGCGCTCAAAGCCTGTTTGCGGCAAATGCAACGGCGCGGCCGAGCCTGTATCATTATGGCGCAAAAGGCTTGCCAACCGGTCTGGAACAACGGCGCCGACACCATTGAACAACGCCAGTTCGCCATCACTATGGCGGAAAAAGCGCAAGGCCGTAAACATACGGTCAATCGCCGAAATCAGCGGTTGAGGGGGCTCGATAGCCTCGCTCGCCAGCACCATTCGCAGCGGCACCAAATCGCTTAAAAGTTCAAGCATAATTTCAGGGTTACGCGAGATATGACCACCATCAGCATTAACATCGTGATCTAAGTCTTGCGCCAACCGGCGCAAGCTCCGCGCCACACTGGCTTCGCCCAAAGGAAGCGCCAGCTTGGCATAGCAAAGCGCTGCATCTGCCCGCAGCCGGTTTTCACTGAGCCTGATATTTGATAGCGCTGCTTCAACAAAGCGGACGTGAAAGGAAACAGCCTTTAGGTAGCGCTTGTAAAAGACTTTATCAGCGCCTTGCAATAAGAGGGTGGAGTGCTGCAACCACGCGATTAAACGCCGAGCTGCCACATCATCTGCCCACACCAATTCAGCATTAAGGCTCTTTTGACACTCCAGCCATTGCAACAAAAGCGAGCGCGCGTTGGCACCGGCAAGATCAGTGCCGCTGGCCCTTAAATGTCTCAACCATCTAAAAGAGTGCAATTCACGGGAAAAACGCAAGCTGGGCATTTTAAGCGTAAAAGGGACATGGCCTTCTGTGTATAGATTGCGCCCGGCTAAGGGAAATGAGCCCGAATAAATCTGGTCAGCGATATAGGCATCAGCAGGCCGGATATCCGGCATTGCCAAATCAATCCGCGTAAGGGTCCGCGTTCCAAAGCGAATACCAATTTTTGGCAGGCTTCGAAGAGTATGGGCCATTGAACGGCCAGCTTTGAAGACGGCAAGACGGGCAATCAAAAATCCTTCCTGCGCTGGCGAGATCGACCGCGGCATGGCCCCTCCAAGACTATAACTTAAAAAAAACCTGTGCCATTAGTTTAACGGCAAAAAGACGGAGTGAAAGGGGCTGAGTGCCCATTTCAAAGAATGTTTGGTTCAGCTGTCCTAAATGGTTTTGCGCAAACGTGCTGCAAAAAACCCATCCATGCCAGCAAAGGCAGGATCACCATGACTAAAAGACAAAGCTGTCGTACGCAAAAAACCATCGGTATCTGCATATGAGGCCAACAAAGAGCCATCAATTTGCTCGTCTATGGGCTGTACAATCACATCATTGCGCGTTGCCAGCCAGCGCTTCAGCAAAATTTCGCCTTCGGCTTTCAGCAAAGAACAGTTTGCATAAACAATAATACCGCCGGGTTTTACCAACCGCATTGCAGCTTCCAACAATTCAAATTGAATACGGAGTAATTGCGCCACATCGTCCGTTGTTTTCGTCCACGCCACATCAGGGTGACGGCGCAGGGTCCCCGTGGACGTGCAGGGTGCGTCGATCAGAACACCCTCATACAAAATATCGGGTGTATGCTTACGGGCATCTCCAACCACGAGATTTGCTGTCAAATTAAGGCGGTCCATATTTTCGGCAACACGCTTCATCCGGTTTTTAGAGACATCAAGCGCTGTAACACGGGCTCCGGCCGCAGCCAGTTGTGCCGTTTTTCCGCCGGGTGCAGCGCACATATCCAAAATATGCAAACCTTTAACATCGCCAAAAAGTTTGACTGGCAGGGCAGCTGCTGCATCTTGCACCCACCACGCGCCGTCATGAAATCCTTCAAGCTCCGGAACGGGTATTTGGCCATGGGCAACACGCACGGTGGTGTCGTTTAGGGCAATTCCGCTAAGTTTGTTTGCCCAAAGCGTGGTGTTATCTTTCACCGTAAAATCAAGTGGTGCTTCACTGCGATTGGCTCGCAGTATGTCGCGCGCGGACAGATCACCATAATCATCGACGAGCATTTCAAACAACCAGTCAGGCGCTTCAACCGATTTTGCTTTGGCAACCTCAAACGCAGCATGACCTTCGCGGATTAAGCGGCGCAGTACAGCGTTTACCAAATTGGCATAGCGCTTGGCTTGAGGATCACGATTGACAGCTTCCACCGCCAAATTAACCGCCGCACTTTCTGGCACGCGCAAAAGCATGATCTGTGCAACCGCAACATGTATAATATGGAGAACATTGCGCGCGTTAACGGGAAGCGGGTGTTCCAGCAGTGAAAAAATCACTGCATCTATGGTGGCACGAAACCGCAACGCGCTTTTAACGATAGCTAAAGCCAAAGCTCTGTCCCGGGCATTATCAAGATGACGCCAAGCGGCTGGGCTCGTATCAGACTCAAGCAGGCTGTCGAGGCCAAGGTGATTGTCGACGACAGCGCCAAGCAACGCAGCCGCAGCTTGCCGTGCAGCAAGACCTTCGACCAAAGACTTGCCTTCACTAAATTTAGGTGCAGAAATTCCACTTTTCATATAGTTTTGGTCACTTAGGTTTGATGTTGAAACGCAACTGCGCTGCTTTACCGCCTTGCGCAATAAGGCCCCTGCGCCCATATGCCGATCATAACCGGATTTGTCCAATGCGTGAAGAAACGACACTATCACAAAACCAAACGCGCCAGCCGTTAAGCGATGCTGCCAAGCGTGCGCTCACCGAAGCTGAGGCGCGGCGGGCGGCCATTGATGCGGCGGCGGCGGCTCTTCCCCGCGAAATCAACGGCCGTGGTGGCTTGGACCCCGCCCGCTTTGGCGATTGGGAAGTAAAAGGCGTGGCAATCGACTTTTGAGGTTCAACATGACCGGCATAAGATTATTTCGCTATGCTCTATGGGCATTGGTCGCAGCAGCAGCAACATTTGGCACAGTGTTGGTTGTTCAACAGCGCGCAGGCGATGTGACTGTGTTGCCCGATATTAAGCTGGGCACGCCGTTTACATTGGTCGATCAAAATAATGCACCGATCACTGAAGCTGCCATGGCGGGCAAACCTTTTGTCTTATTTTTTGGCTTTACCCATTGTCCTGAAGTGTGCCCCACCACGCTCTATGAGCTCACAGATTATTTTGAAAAGCTGGGGCCTGAAGCCAAAGACATCAACGGATTTTTCGTTTCTGTTGACCCGGAACGCGATACGGCTGAAGTCATGAAAGACTACCTTTCCAGCTTCCCGCGCATTACGGCCATAACCGGCGATGGTGACGAAATTGAAAAACTAAAGACCGCTTGGAAAGTTTACGCAAAAAAAGTACCGCTGGAGGGCGGCGGCTACACCATGGATCACACGGCATCGACTTTTCTTGTCAGATCTGATGGCAGTTTGATGGGTACTATTGCCTATGGCGAAAAGCCTGAAATTGCATTGGCGAAGTTAAAGCGCCTCGCCGCCGGCAGCTAATTTCCAGCGGCAACCAACATAAAAAGCCTATCTAAACAGCAAAAGGCCGCTAAACAGCAAAACGCCGCTAAACAGCAAAACGTCGGCAAATAGCAAAACGCCGCCCCGTGAACCCGGAATTGTCCGGCAGGGCGGCGTCGTGATTGTTTCAGTTACGCTTATGCTTGGATAATTCCAACTCAGCGCTCATCAATCCTTCAGAGGTTGCTCCAAAGGGTCAATGACCCGCTCAAGCACATAGCATTCTGGAAATCACTCGACATTGGATCACCTCCTTCCGTTGATTAAACTACAAAACTAAAGTGACGTGATTTGCTTGATTTGGCAAGCGCTTGTTAGGCCTGATCATTGTCTTTCAAAATCATTACCTTTCAAAATCACTGTCTTTCAAAACCTCGCGGGCTTTGGTGCGGTGTTCATCCGTGATATTGGTTTTAAGAATAGCAAACACACTCATCAACACCGCCAAATCATCGCCAAAGCCAATCACTGCCAAAATATCCGGCACAAAATCGATCGGTGCAATAAAATAGGCGAGTGCGGCAAACAAAATCGCGCGTGCAGATGCAGGCGTACGCGGATCGGTTGCGCAATAAAATGCCGCCACTGCCTCTTCGGCAAACGGCAGTTTACGCCCGGCTTGCTTCAACTTGGCCCAAAAGTCGCGACGCACACGTTGTTCTTGTTTCTCCTTGTTGATGGCAAGATAGGGTGCGAGCGCTTGTTTGGGATTAATCTTTTCGCCAATTTTGGGATCAATGATTTTGGGATCAACAGGCATCGTCAAACCTTTCAAGTTAAAGCCGCCCGGGTTCAAGCTGCCCCGGTTCAAGCTGCCCCGGTTAAAGCACCCGAATTTAAGCCGCCAAGGCCTCAATTTGAGTCGCCAAAGCCACGTCGAGGGCTGTCACACCTTTTGAATCATGTGTCGTCAGAGCGATTGAAACCGTACGGTACACATTCGACCATTCAGGATGGTGATCAAGCTTTTCCGCCAACAGGGCGACTTTGGTCATAAAGCCGAAAGCCTCCACGAAATTCTTAAAGCGATAGGTTTTTTCAATGGCATGCTCACCCTGTGATTTTGCCCAGCCGTTTAAGGCAACCAATGCCAAATCAAGTTCAGCGTCTGTTAAAACCGTACGTGCCATGTTTGATCATCCTCCTTTCGGTACATGTAGGAGTTGAAATGGTCGTTTTAAATACCAACCGCTCTAACCTTGGCAAAACGCGGCGATGGATGTTCCAATAAAGGGTAGGCCGCTTCTATAGCGTAAGGGCCACCACCCACAGAATCACGCGCAGACATCAACACAAATCGGCTGGCGCTAAAGTCAGAGAGTGTTATCAGGCCGCGTTCAGACAAATACAATGCTGCTTCTTGCGGTGTCGTGTTTTTCAGCCGTGCCAGTGTCACATGAGGGATAAAACGGCGGGCATCGGCTGGCAATCCAAGCCTTTGGCAGAGGCGCTCCATATCAGCATGCAGAGTGCCCAAAACCGGTTGCGGTTCAACATTTGCAATGAGCGCATGTGGCTTTTTAGAGCCAAATACCGAAAGCCTGTAAACAGAGAGCGTAAATTGAGGCGCAACAATCTGGTCAAGTGCATCCGCCAGATCATCGGCCTGACGCCGGTCAACATCACCGATAAACCGGAGCGTGATATGGTAGTTTTCAGCATCGATCCAGCGTGCGCCTGGAAGACCGCCTCTAAGCAGTGATAATCCGGCGGCAACGGACCGCGGCACTTCTAAGGCTGTGAAAAGACGGGGCATAATGGTGCTCCTCTGGCAGAATCACTTTTGTAACTCTGGTTCAATAACCGGCAATATACCTGCCACGATGACAGCCACGCCTTTTCCATTCGGGTGCAAGCCGTCATTCAACTTCAACTCTGGCTCCGTAATAACGCCATCCATGAAAAATGGATAAAGCGGGATTTGATGCTGTGCTGCCAATTCAGGATAAATGGCGTTAAAAGGCTTGGCGTAGGCTTCACCCATGTTCGGCGGCGCCAGCATACCGGCCAGCACCACCTTAATATTCCGCTGTTTTAACCGCGTAATCATCGCGTCAATGTTTGAACGTGTCAGCGCTGGGTCGATCCCGCGTAGCGCATCATTTGCGCCCAATTCGAGCACAACCAGCTTTGTACCATCGGCAATCGACCAATCGAGCCGCTCCAAACCACCGGTTGACGTGTCACCAGAAACCGCGCTGTTTTCAACAACAACATCAAAACCCTTGGCCTTGAGGGCGGCCTCCAATTGTTTTGGAAAACCCTCATTGTCGGGCAATTCATAACCTGCCGATAATGAGTCGCCAAAAGCCACGATCCGGATCGGATCGGCGGCCATCGACAGATTGGTTGCAAACAGTATCCATCCAATCGCAACAAGGCTGCGTAGCACGGCTTTAAATGGCATTGGTTCAGCCCCATATCGGTTATCGCACTGCAAAACATCAGTGCTTGGCGTTAGATAGGTGGCAGTTTTGGTGAAAGCGAGACCGCCGCCTTCAATTTTATAGATAAGGATTTCGTCAGTGAATATTCAAACGCCAATTGAACCAGCAACCTCCGTGATAGATTTGAATGAGATTCATATCACGCTCGGCAATGGGGCATCTGAAGTTCATGTGCTAAAAGGTCTATCACTTAACATTGCCAAGGGACAATCGGCAGGTATTGTCGGGCCATCAGGCTCGGGCAAATCGACTTTGCTGATGGTGATGGCGGGTTTGGAGCGTGTTGACCAAGGCACTGTGATAATCGCCGGCACCACACTCAACGGGCTGACCGAAGATCAAATTGCTGCATTTCGCGGCCGCAATATCGGTATCGTGTTCCAATCGTTTCATTTGATCCCCAATATGACGGCGCTTGAAAATGTCGCTGTACCAATGGAACTGGCCGGAGATCCGCTGGCGTTTACAAAAGCAGAAGCTGAACTCATTGCCGTTGGTCTTGGACACCGGCTGTCACATTATCCAGGCGAGCTTTCAGGCGGCGAACAACAGCGCGTTGCGATGGCCCGTGCACTTGCGCCCAATCCGGCCATTTTGATTGCCGATGAACCAACCGGCAACTTGGATAGTACAACCGGAAAACAAATTGCTGACCTGCTGTTTGCCAAACAAATTGAACGCGGGATGACTTTAGTGCTCGTCACCCATGACCGCGACTTGGCAGCACGATGCCAACGCCAGATTGCTATTCGAGCCGGCGAAATAGATGAAGCCAACTCCACTTTGGTGGCCATTTAATGAGCGCTTCTACAGGGTCTTTAGGGGGCCAATTGGCCTTGGCATGGCGTTTTTCATTACGGGAGATGCGCGGTGGTTTGCGCGGGTTTCGCGTATTTTTAGCCTGCATCGCGATTGGTGTTGCCGCCATTGGTGCAGTCAATGGCGTGGCACGGTCGATTACAACGGCTATTGAAACCGAGGGTGCCAGTATTTTGGGCGGCGACATCCGCTTTGAACTCAACCAGCGTCAGGCAACTGCAGAAGAGCTTGGCTACCTCAACAGCCTTGGGCGTATCTCTGCCACATCGGGCCTGCGTTCAATGGCTTTGCGCTCCGATGAAACAGATCAGGCCCTCGTCGAGCTTAAGGCTGTCGATGGTGCCTGGCCGCTCTACGGCGCTGTCACAACTGAACCTCAAATGCCAGTAGCAGACATTGTCTCAGGCAGCGGAAAGTTGTTTGGCGGCATGGCGCCGCAAACACTGTTTGATCGTCTATCACTGAAAATTGGTGATCGCTTAAAGCTGGGGGATATTGAAATTGAACTTCGTTCGGTTCTCGTCACCGAGCCTGATGCGGCGTCCGACGGCTTTGGCTTTGCCCCTCGTTTGTTGATTTCGAAGCAAGCGCTCAAGGCGACCGGTCTTATCCAACCGGGCTCATTGGTTGAATATGGCTATAAAATTGCTTTGCCTGCGGGAACGGATGCCAAAGCATTGCGCCTTGCGGCAGAAGAAAAATTCCCGCAAGCCGGTTTCGGTATCCGCACCCGCGATAATGCCTCACCGGCATTGTCCAGTAATATCGAACGCTTCTCGCAATTTTTGACCTTGGTGGGTTTGTCAGCGTTGGCCGTTGGCGGGGTTGGCGTGGCCAATGCGGTGCGGGCTTATCTCGATACCAAACGCGGCGTCATCGCCACGTTGAAATGTCTTGGCGGTTCAGGCCGGTTTATATTTACCGTTTATATGGTGCAAATCCTGATCCTTGGGCTTTTGGGCATTGCCATTGGCTTGGCGTTTGCCGCCATAGCACCCACTGTTGCGGCAGCATTTTTGAGCGGCGTGCTACCCATTGCACTCAATCAAACATTCTTCGTGCAGCCTCTGGTTTTGGCAGCTGTGTTCGGCCTGTTGTCGGTATTATTATTTGCGGTTTTGCCACTTGGCCGTGCCCGCGATGTGCCTGCCACCGCATTGTTTCGCGGCGAATTTACGCGCGATATAACCAATACACGCTGGCCCTATTTGGCGGCGGCTGTTATTTTTGGCGCAATCATTGCCGGTTTGGCAATTTTCACGTCTGAAGACCGCAATATCGCAATATCATTTTTGGCGGGTCTGGTTTTGGCATTTCTGGTTCTGCGCCTTGTTGCAACCGGCCTTGCTTATCTGGCAAAACGCGCACCTCATGCGAAAAACGTTTCATTGCGATTGGCCGTTGGCAATATTCACCGGCCGGGCGCACTGACACCTTCTGTGGTGTTATCGCTTGGCCTTGGGCTCACATTACTGGCGTCGATTGCCTTGATTGATGGCAGTCTTCGCAGCCAAATTTCGGGCGATTTACCTGAACGTGCGCCAAATTTTTTCTTTGTTGATATCCGCTCATCCGATGTGAAGGCATTTACGCAAACTGTTGGCGAACTGGCCCCGCAAGGCAAATTGCAAACTGTGCCCATGCTGCGCGGGCGAATCACCAAAATCAACAATGTTGAACCCAATGCCGAAAATGTGCCCGCCAGCGGGCGCTGGGTTTTGCGTGGTGACCGTGGCATCACCTATGCCGAAACATTGCCAGAAAATTCAAGTCTCAGCGCAGGGCAATGGTGGGCTTCGGGCTACAACGGCAAACCGCTGGTGTCGTTTTCAGCTGAAGAGGCGGGTGAACTTGGCCTTAAACTTGGCGATCTTATTACGGTCAATGTCCTTGGGCGCGATATCACTGCTGAGATTTCTAATTTGCGCAAAGTGGAATGGGGCACACTCGGCATTAATTTCGTAATGGTGTTTTCACCCAATACTTTTGCCGGCGCGCCGCACTCTTGGATGGCAACATTGGCAGATAAAACTGCGACCAATAGCGATGAAAGCAAAGTACTTAACACGCTTGCGAAAACCTACCCCAATATCACGACTGTGCGGGTGAAAGACGCACTGGATGTGGTCAATCGCGTGGTTGGCCAACTGGGTACAGCCATCCGCGTTGCCGCTGGCGTTGCATTAATTGCGTCGGTGCTGGTATTGGCCGGGGCTTTGGCAGCAGGGAACCGCGCCCGCACCCGCGATGCTGTGGTGCTGAAAACACTCGGGGCAACACGCCGCACTTTAATGACTGCGTATGCAATGGAATACGGCATGATTGGTTTGGCAACTGCGATCTTTGCGCTTGCCGCTGGGTATGGTGCGGCTTGGTTTGTTATCGAGCGCATTATGGCGATGGAGGCCAAATTCGATCCTGCAACCGTCGCCCTCACCATCATTATTGCCTTGGTTGTCACCGTCGGTTTTGGCCTGGCTGGAACTTGGCGTGTACTGGGCCAAAGAGCAGCACCTGCACTCAGAGAAGGTTAAATCCAGCCCGTGCTGGCAACACCGGGAATTTTATTATGGTTTGTCATTGGTTAATTCTAAAACTTTTGGCAATAAAACGCTGAAATTCTTTCCTCAAAGGCAGCATTACAAAGGCGCTACCCCCTTGTTATCGCCGATTGTAATCCTCATATTCCCGTCATGCTCGCTAAAGTTCTGTCGGCGGCGCGCGGGGGCCAAACGCATTGGGCACTCCACCTCAAGACGGATCATTCTTTGGAAGGGAGTTTAATATGGCTAATTTCGAAACCAACCGCTTCAACCAGACTGGTGCCCAAACCGGCGCTGTGGTTGATCAGGGTTTGCGTTCCTATATGCTCAAAGTTTATAACACGATGGGCCTCGGCTTGGGATTGACCGGTGTTGCAGCGCTTGGCACTGCGACACTTGCCGCCAACAACCCGGCATTTGCTCAGCTCATTTATGCCTCACCGCTTAAATGGGTGATCATGCTGGCGCCATTGGCTGCGGTGTTCTTTTTGTCTTTCCGCATTCAATCTATGAGCCTGTCAGCGGCGACAACAACATTCTTCGTTTACGCCGGTATTCTGGGTGTTTCGCTGTCGTCGATCTTTATGGTCTATACCAGCGCCTCAATTGTCCAGACGTTCTTCATCACAGCCGCTTCGTTTGGTGCGTTGTCGCTTTACGGCTACACAACCAAACGTGACCTGACAGGGATGGGTTCATTCTTGTTCATGGGCATGATCGGCTTGATGCTTGCGATGGTGGTCAATATTTTCTTGGCATCATCTGCACTACAATTCGTGATTTCGGCAGCGGGTGTTTTAATATTCGCAGGCCTTACCGCCTACGACACCCAAGACATCAAGAACATGTACTATGAAGCCGACGATGCCGATTCGATGGGCAAGAAAGCCTTAATGGGCGCTCTTCGCCTCTATCTCGACTTCATCAATATGTTTATGTTTTTGCTGCAGTTTCTTGGCAACCGCGAATAACACCGAGCGTTTTGAATTGAGTTTGAGAGGGCCGGATGGAAACATCCGGCCTTTTTGTTTGATTAAGCCTCGAATGTAGCAATCACCGGCACATGGTCAGATGGCCGTTCCCAACCCCGCGCTTCACGGAAAAACTCGATACGCATCGAGATGTCCGCCAAATCCTTAGAGGTCCAAATGTGGTCTAACCGGCGGCCGCGATCATTGGCGGTCCAGTCGGCTGACCTGTAGCTCCACCATGAATACAGCTTTTGCGGCTCAGGGTGATGAAGCCGCGCCAGATCAACCCAATGACCGTTTTTAATGAGCGCTTTCATTGTGTCGGTTTCGATCGGCGTATGGCTGACAACATTTAAGAGCTGCTTATGGCCCCAGACGTCATGTTCATGGGGTGCAATGTTCAAGTCACCCACCAGCACCGAACCCGGCGTTGCAGCAAAAGCCTTCATTTCTTCTAGAAACCCAAGTTTATGTGCAAATTTCGGATTGATCGCCACGTCAGGCTCATCACCGCCTGCTGGAACATAAAAATTATGGACCTGCACATCGCGGCCGCCAAGCTGATGGCCTGTCGCAATATGCCGGCAATCGTCCAGCCCGTAAAACTGGCGGCGTTCGATGGCCACGAGTGGGTGCCGCGATAATGTGGCAACACCGTGATAGCCCTTTTGGCCGTGGACTGCCGCATGCGTATAGCCAATGGCGGCAAACGCTTTATAGGGAAACGCATCGTCGGGGCATTTGGTTTCTTGCAGACATAAAACATCAGGCGAGTAACGCTGCAAGAATTGCACCACCAATTCGGCGCGCAACCGGACTGAGTTAATATTCCAAGTGGCAATCGAAAAATTTTTTATCATTCAATACCGTTTGCAGCCAATGTCAGATGCCGCAACCCGATTTTCATCGCGGTCGACGTTTGAGCACAGAAAACTTAAATCGCTTCACCGGCCAGTAATCTCGGGCTGCTGGCGGACAGCCCTGCCGCCTCACCAATGAAAAACTGCTTTAAGCGAGGCAGCCGGTCAACCAGACCAAGACCAACGGTGCGCGCCAACCGTAACGCAGAATTATCATTGGAGAAAAGCCGGTTTAATAAATCTGTCGTCACACCCATCCGCACCGTATCAAAGCGGCGCCATTGTTCGTAGCGCTCCAATACCGCAAGTGAACTAAAATCCTCACCGCGTCTTAAAGCCTCAACCACCACTTCTGCCAAAGCCGCCGCATCTTTGAAGCCCAAATTGAGACCTTGGCCCGCAATCGGGTGAATGCCATGGGCGGCGTCACCGGCGAGCGCCAAACCATCACGCACAAAATCGCGCACCAATGTTAATCCAAGCGGATACGACTTTGGTTTGCCTTCAAAATGCAACGCCCCCAATTTCAGACCAAAGCGCTGCTCAAGTTCAGCTTCAAAAATAAACGGGTCTTCATTTAATATTCGTTCCGCATCTTTGGCAGTTTCTGTCCACACAATCGACGAGCGGTTGCCGGATAGTGGAAGCGTTGCAAACGGTCCGGCTGGCAAGAAATGCTCTTCAGCGCGGCCTTCATGCGGCCGCTCATGGGCCACTGTGCCAACAATGGCCGACTGGCCGTAATCAATGTGGGTGGATTTGATACCTGCAGCTGTGCGCAACGTGGATTTCACACCATCACACGCGATTGCCAACCGGCAGGTGAGTGTTTCGCCGTTTTTCAAAGTCAGCCTCGACAAACCATTTTCGCGGATAAAACCAACCGCAGCCCAACCCTGTTTGACAGGCAAACCAAGCCCTTCCGCTTTAACCCTGAGTTCACGGACCATGGCGACATTTGAAACCATACGCGCAAAAGGCTCGCCGGGCTCTGCATCACCGCCAAACGTTAGAAACACAGGGCGCACTGGGTCAGCTGTACGGCTGTCGGTGACAATCATTTCAGTGATCGGCTGGCTTTCAGCCTCAATCAAATTCCAAACACCAAGTTGACCCAGCATACGAACTGCAGCTGCTGCAACGGCAGACGCCCGCGCATCGTTCTTCCAAACGCCCTCAGGTGCTGCATCTATGACCAAAATATCGAGGTGAGGCGCAGCTTGTTTGATTGATACCGCAGTGGCAAGGCCAATATAGCCCGCGCCAGATATGATGATGTCATGGTGTGCCATAGCAAATTCCTTTGGGATCATCTTAGCCATCACATAGAGATAACAAAACAGGCCACTTCGTCGCGTTGATTGTTGTTCCGGCTCTTTAATTGCTTATTTTGAAATGAAAGGTGGCTAACTGCAACCATTACGCCTATATTTCATGCGCGGTCTGCGCTTCCCGGCAGAAGACTTTTTCCCCGGGGCCATACGATTCCAAAGGGAGCTATCCCTGCTTCGGGCCGTGGCCTGAGGCATACGGCGCCCACCTACTCTGTAGGTTCCCGGGATCGCATCTTCACCGGTTGTCGTGGATCGCACTTCTTTTTTTCTTCTAAGTCTTACTGTTCACGTCGAAGGCGGTTTTGCCTCGGCGTTGACCTAAAGATTTGAGGTGCCAAATGACTGATTCACGTGAAACAAAACAAATGCTAAGACAAGCGGCCCAAGCGCGCCGTGACGCGCTGGCCATGGAATTCCGCGTCGATGCTGCTTGGCTGATGGCGGGTTATTCTGGCGACATTCCGTTTGATCCCGGCACGATTATTTCTGGTTTTCTGCCAATCAGGTCGGAAATTGATGCGCGGCCAATTATGGCTGAACTCCGCAAAAAAGGTGCTCAACTTTGCCTCCCCGCAGTTATTTCCAAAACTGAAATCATCTTCAGGCAATTTGACCGCCAAGGTGAATTGATACCCGCCGGTTTTGGCACGTTTGCGCCGCCAAACAATATGCCAGTTCTGGAACCGCAAATTTTGATTGTGCCTCTTTCAGCATTTGACGCGCGCGGCCATCGTATCGGCTATGGAGCCGGCTACTACGACCGTGCCATTGCCAAGCTGATCGATAAAGGCATGACACCGCGTTTGATCGGGCTGGGCTTTGATTGCCAGCGTGTAGAACATGTGCCGGACGAAGCCCATGATGTGCAACTTGAGGCAATCATCACTGAGTCAGGCTTGCATCGGTTTCCGCTTCAGGGCTAAGCCAGATCTTAACTTAATTGGCTGGTTGCAAATGCGATTTCTTTTTCTGGGTGATATGGTGGGCCGCGTTGGCCGTGTTGCTGTCTATGATCGGCTTCCAGCTCTGATCGATGCTTGGAAATTAGATTGTGTCGTTGTCAACGGCGAGAATGCGGCAGGTGGTTTTGGCATTTCCTACGATATTTTCAAAGAAACCATCGCTGCAGGTGCCGATGTTGTCACCACCGGAAACCATGTGTTTGACCAGCGTGAAGCCCTTGACTTTGCGGCGCGTGAACCGCGTTTTTTAAGACCTGCCAATTATCCCAAAGGCACACCCGGACGTGGAGTGACAGTGTTCGAGGCCCGTAACGGCGCACGCGTTATGGTCGCCAATATTATGGGCCGCGTTTTTATGCATCCGGAGCTTGATGACCCGTTTGCTTGTGTCGAACCCATCATCGAAGCCCATCCTCTTGGCCAAACGGTCGACATGAGCTTCATTGATTTTCACGCTGAAGCAACCTCTGAAAAAATGTGCTTTGCCCACCATGTTGATGGATCGGTCTCGATGGTTGTTGGCACGCACACGCACCAGCCTACTGCTGATCACCAGATTCTTGATGGTGGCACAGGCTATATGACCGACGCCGGTATGTGCGGTGATTATGACAGTTCCCTCGGCATGGATAAGGCCGAGCCGCTCAATAGGTTTCTAACCAAAGTGCCGCGTGGACGTTTTGAGGCCGCTTCTGGCCCGGCAACACTCTGTGGTGTAGCAGCCGAAATATCGGACCGAACCGGTTTATGTGAAAAAATAGCGCCATTGCGTCTCGGCCCCAGATTGTCTGAGGCTTTGCCGCCCTGGTGGTGAACGGAGATTTTCACATGATGACACGCAGAACGGTGCTTAAATCATCTCTAGCGTTATCCGCGTTGGGAGGGCTTAACATCAAGGCCTCTGCAAACACCGGCGCAGCTGCAAACGGCTATCGCTATATCGATGAGGCCGCGCGTCATACCCGCACCTTTATGCAATGGCCGGTCAATCGCGAAATTCACCCTGAAGCAGATTTTCTCATTTGGCTGCAGCAAACCATCGCCAAAACCGCCAATGCCATCGCTGATTTTGAGCCCGTGGTCATGCTTATGGGAAGTGAACATCAAAAAGCAGCGCGAAAACTGTTATCGGCTAAAGTCGAGATTTGGGATATACCGACCGATGATTTGTGGTGCCGCGATTCCGGCCCGCATTTTGTCTCTAATAGAAAAACGCTCGGCGTCTCACAGCTCAATTTCAACGGCTGGGGCAACAAACAAACCCATGTCAATGACGGTCAGATTGCCGCCACTGTCGCACAGCGGCTTGGCCTTCCAGTGTTTAATAATGGTGTGGTCGGCGAGGCTGGCGGCATTGAGGCCAATGGCGACGGGCTGCTGCTCGCCCATGAAAGCTCTTGGATAAATCCAAACCGTAATACCATCTCAAAAGACGAAATCACCATAAAATTACTTGAGGCTTATGGGGCCAAAAAGATGATCTGGGCACCTGGCATCATTGGCGCTGACATCACAGATTATCATATTGATTCGCTGGCACGGTTGGTTGATGCCAAGATGGTTCTCATTCAAATGCCGGAAAAACCGAGCCCGGATGATCCGTGGTCTGTGGCAGCATTTGAAACATTGGCTGTGTTGCAACGCTCAACCAACCCGGAAGGCGAAAGGCTAATCATTGAAAAGCTGCCAGAGCCTGTCAAAATCCGTAGCAAATCGGCTGACTTTGTTACCGCCTATGCCAATTATTATATTTGCAACGGCGCAATTATAGGGTCGCAATTTGGCGATAAAGATACCGATCAGGAAAGTGCAGCCATTTTGAAACGGCTGTATCCGGGACGGGAAATCATCCAGCTAAACATTGATGCTATTGGTGAAATCGGTGGCGGTATTCATTGTGCCACGCATGAGCAGCCTGAGGTCTAATCCAGTGTGGAATTGGTTTTCAAAAAACGCGCAACCCTTTGCGGCACTTTTCTCAGCATTGGCTCTGGTTGGAGTGCTTTATCAGGTTGCCGCCGGTGAACGGGCCCAGCGCGAACAGTCGGCCCGGGATATTTACCGCGAATTTATCGCATTGACGATCAATAGGCCTGAGCTTGTCAGTTTCGAGTGGATCCCCGAAGCCCCGGAAAAAGATCGCATCGCTTATGAAGCCTATGTTGAATATATGCTTTACACGTCTGAACAGGTGATTTCTGTTGATGCAGAATGGCAGCAAACCATGCGCGGCTGGTTTGAAAACCACACGGTTTATCTCTGCACTTTCAACGAGCTGGGTGCGTACACACCGGCTGTGCAAGCGCTGATCACTGACGTGACAGCCGGCTTATGTAAATCTAGTTAGTTCAAATTCTTTGGCACAAACACCGTTGGCGTCTTCGGGAGTGTGCCAAGCGACACAGCCAGTGCATCGCCGTCAAGGTATTTCACAGCAAACCCGGCACCAAGCTTGTCAATAAAGTTTTGAACCGTGTTGCCACGCAAATGCATTGGCAAAACCACCGATGGGCGGAGGCGCTTCATCAGTTCACCCATAGCAGATTGGCTTAGCGTATGCCGTCCGTCGACAGGTACCATAATCACATCAAGCCTGCCGATTTGTGCAAATTGGTTGTCGGTCAGCGATGTATGCAAATGGCCAAGATGACCAATACAAAGATCAGCAGTCTCAAAAATGAAAATCGAGTTGCCGCCACGCCGCAACTCATCGCCATATCGCGTATCAGTGGCCACATTGCGCACCAGCATATCGCGTTCAACAATTGAATGTTGCGCAGGAGTTATACCATCAAGGCTCCAGCCTTTCAGAACATGTTTAATCGCAGGATCGGGCGCGGGCGTCCAATGGGTGCGATGGGCATTGTTCATCGTGACGATGTCGGGAACTGGGTTCAGAGGCAGTCCATAATAATCGGTTGCGGCCGTAACGCCTTGCGGCGAGACGATTTGCCAAACCGCGTGGTCAATATAATTTAGCAGGACTTCCGGGAGACTGCCTTGTGTACGAACAAACGGTAGCGGAGCAAGCTCAGCGCTAGTAAACAACACTTTCGGCGCCAGCTCCGGTCCGGCATCGACCATTGCGAGGCATTGAGACACCGGCGTTTGCGCTGCCGCGGCAAAAATTAGCGACCCAAAAATCAACGATAGAGGCGCAATCTTCAGAAACAACTTTCGCAGAGCAAACATTTTGCTATCCCTTGCCTGTTAACCACCAAGTATAACTGACTATAAAATGTAGGATGCAGCACAGACATGACAAGTGCACGCTTGCTTTCAGGCGAGTGGCGCAGCAATAAACGCCCATGACTGAGCTTAAAGCCAAAGATGTTGAAAGCTATCTGCGCCGGGCGCCCACCCATGCAATTGTACTGATCTACGGCCCTGATCGCGGATTGGTATCAGAACGTGCGAGCCGCATTGTTAAGCAGTTCGGCGTTAGTTTGGATGATCCATTTTCAGCAGTCAGGCTTGATGCCACTGAAATTGAAGCCGACCCGCCACGTCTTGCAGATGAAGCAGCGACGATTTCAATGTTTGGCGGCAAACGTTTGATTTGGGTAAAGGGTGCCGCCGGTCAGAAGTTTGTGTCTGCCGTCACAAGCTTGTGTGATAACCCGCCGAAAGATGCGTTGGTTTTAATCGAGGCTGGCGAACTTAAAAAAGACTCTGCTTTGCGAAAAGCTGCAGAAAAATCCCCCGGCGCAGTCACCATGCCCTGTTACCCCGATGAAGGGCGCGGCGTTGAGACCCTCATTGACGAAATGCTGCAACTCCACCGGCTTTCAATTGATATTGATGCGCGGCAATGGCTCAAAGCCAGGCTCGGCGGCGACAGGCTGGCTTCGCGCAGCGAATTGGAAAAACTAGCGCTTTACGCCAAAGGGCAGAAAAAAATAGCCTTAGAGGACGCGCAGCAATCTGCCGGTGATGTTTCTGCGCTGTCTATTGATGCTGTCGTTGAGGCCGTCATGACTGGCAATGCTGCCGGTGTGGATGCAGCGTTTAGCAAACTCATTACCGGCAAGCAGCCTTCTGCTCTGGTTCTGTCCGCAATGATACGTCAAATGCAAGTGCTTCTCCCGCTGCGCGAAAGCATGGAGCGCGAAAACAAATCGATTTCGACGCTGGTCGCCGCCATGCGTCCCACTCTGTTTGGTCCGCGCAAGACGGTTATGGAGCAAGCGCTCGCCAATTGGCCGCTCGACAGCATCACCCGTGCCTTGGATCGCTTGGCAAATGTCACGCTTGAAGCCCGTCGAAAGTCGGTACTCGAAGATGAAATCATCCGCTTTTCCTTGCTCGGGTTGGCAAGTGAAGCCAAACGCGCATCGGGTTCCAGCTGGCGGGTGAATTAATTGATATACGGGTTATCTTATTGATAAAATTCAACTATTTCCTTAACAGGTCGGTGACAGCATCCAATTGTTCCAGCGTTTTATAGGCGATTGTCACGGTTCCGCCGCGCGCGCCATGATGAATTAATACCTTCAGCCCGGTGGCATCAGACAATGATGTTTCAAGCGCTTTTAAGTCTGCATCTTTTTCAGCTTTGGCTTTTGGCGCACTGGCCTGTTGTGATGGACTTTGTGCTAAACGTTCGATATCGCGCACCGAAAGGCCTTCGGCTATGATGCGGGCCGCCAAGCCTTCCGGATTATTAGCCGTGATCAAAGCACGCGCGTGACCTGCAGACAGCGAACCATCGATGATTAAGTTTCGCACGCTTTCGGGCAAACGCATTAACCGCAACGTGTTGGCAACATGGCTGCGGCTTTTGCCGATAACTTGGGCCAAATCGTTTTGAGAATATTGATACTGATCAACAAGCTGCTGATAACCGGCAGCTTCTTCAATGGCATTCAAATCGGCACGTTGAACGTTTTCAACGATGGCCAATTCCAAAGCGGTTTTATCATCAACCTGCTTTACAATGACAGGTATGCGTTCCAAACCAGCGCGCTGTGCAGCACGCCAACGGCGCTCTCCGGCAATAAGCTCATAAGACCCGGATTTTCCGGGCGCTGGCCGAACGATCACCGGCTGTACAACACCATGAACGCGGATCGAATCGGCGAGGTCAGAAAGTTCCTCATCGCGGAACAAGCGGCGTGGGTTGGCCGGGTTCGGGCCGATCAATGAAATAAGGGTATCAACTGTGATGGCTGCAGATTTGAATTCAATATCAGCACGCGGAATTGGCGGGCTATCCAGCTCACCGATAAGTGCCGCAAGACCCTTGCCCAATCGTTTGCGTGAAATATCGTCAGACATAGTGGGGTTCCTCACGTCAAACCAACAGATTGAATAATCGTTACGTTACCGAATCGATAACGCATAGTTCACGCGGCCTTACGGCGGCGCTCTCGCTGAATAACTTCCGATGCCAATTGCAAGTAGGCTTGGCTGCCAGAACATTTCAAATCATACAGCAAAGCCGGCTTTCCGTGGCTCGGTGCTTCGGATATGCGAACGTTGCGTGGAATAACCGTTTTATAAACCTTATCGCCCATGAAAGCGCGCACATCATTGACAACCTGTGTGGCGAACGAATTGCGCTTGTCAAACATCGTCAGGACTATGCCCTGAATTTCGAGGGCCGGATTTAACCCCTGTTGCACTTGTTCAACAGTTTGCAGCAGCTGACTAAGACCTTCTAAAGCAAAAAACTCACACTGCATCGGTACCAAGATAGAATCTGCCCCCCCTAAAGCATTAAGGGTCAACAAATTCAGTGATGGCGGGCAATCAATGAGAATATAGCTGTAAATTGGCAACTGGCCAAAAGGGTGGTGCGGGCGGCGCGTCGCATCAATAGCTTTGCGCAAGCGGTGCACACGATCTGGTTGATTGGCAATTTCCATTTCAAACCCAAGCAAATCCAAGGTCGAAGCCACAACCGATAGGTTGGGAACAGCAGTGGGCACTGCGGCATCTACCAAACTAACACCATTTACCAACACATCATATGATGAGATATCCCGGTTTTTCCGGTCAATCCCCAACCCGGTTGAAGCATTGCCTTGTGGGTCAAGATCAATCAACAACACACGTTCGCCAATTGCGGCTAATGCGGTCGCTAAATTAATGGTGGTTGTGGTTTTACCAACCCCGCCCTTCTGATTGGCAACAGCAATAATACGAAGACCTGACATGAAGCTTCCAATAGCATAAACGGGCGTTTGCTAAGCCGCCAAAGGCGCAACATTGCGGATTTCGAGAATAACACTGCCAGCATCGATCCGGCTCGGATGTACTAGCAGATCGAAATCGAATTCACCACGGGCGGCACGAATTTCTTGCTCATGATCCCGCCCTTTATGGAAAAAAGCCGGTACATTTTGACCCAGATGCGGCAAGGCGAGGTTCATCAGAAGCGGGAGCGGTGCCAAGGCGCGCGCTGTCACAATATCTGGCCGTGCAATGCTGCCGATAATGTCTTCGATCCGATAATGATGCACCGTCGCATTCAAAGACAATGATCGAATGATATGCCGCAAAAATGCACATTTTTTACCATTGCTTTCAACCAGATCAACCCGCGACGCTGGCGCGTCTGCCAATAGTATTGCCAATATCAGCCCGGGAAAACCGCCACCTGAGCCTAAATCGATGATTGTTCTTGCTTCCGGGGCGATATCCAAAATTTGGGCACTATCCGCAATATGGCGCTGGCGAACATCGTTCATTGTGGAGGGTGCGACAAGATTTATACGGCTTGCCCATTTCATAAACTCAGCTTCAAATGCCGTTAAACGCGCTTGCGTTTCACGTGAAACACCTTTGTCCAAAATCGGGCCGGTCACGCGACTTTAGCTTGAACGAGGGCAAGCACATTTGCATGCTTGGCAGATTTTTCAGCCATATGAATGTGCGCTACTAAAAGTGCCAGAGCAGCAGGTGTCATACCCTCAATGCGCCCGGCTTCCGCCAAAGTACCGGGTCGCTGGCGCGTCAGCTTAAGTTTCAATTCATTTGAAAGCCCAGGCATACTGGAGAAATCCAATTCGAGCGGAATGATCAACTGCTCATCGCGCTTCAAACGCTGGATATCCGTTTTCTGCCTCTCCATATAAACCGCATATTGAGCATCATTGGCGATGCGGTCAGCAATTCGTTCAGGCAGCGTTGAAAATTGCGGCCAAATCATAGAAATGCGGGAAAAATTAATTTCTGGAAACGACAAAAGATCGTAAGCAGAGCGCCGAATCCCATCATGATTAAGCTTCAAACCATGAACATCAGCTTCATTGGGAGACACGTTCACATTGCGTAGCGCATCTTTTGCATTGTCAATTTCAGCCTGTATTTTTGAGAACCGCGCCCACCTTGTTTCGCCGATTAAGCCAAAACCATGCCCTAAAGGGGTCAACCGCTCATCTGCATTATCGGCCCGCAATGAAAGGCGATACTCTGCGCGCGACGTAAACATCCGGTAAGGCTCTGTAACGCCGCGACTTGTTAAATCATCAATCATCACACCGATATAGGCGTCTGCACGGCCCAATACGACGCCATCGAGCCCTGAAGCGCGGCGCGCGGCATTAAGTCCGGCCATTAACCCTTGGGCTGCCGCTTCTTCATACCCAGTAGTGCCGTTGATCTGACCTGCCAGAAATAATCCGGAAATTTTGCGGGTCTCAAGGCTGGTGGTGAGTTCACGTGGATCAATATAATCATATTCAATGGCATAGCCTGGCCGTATCATATGCACATTTTCAAGACCCGGCATGGTATGAATAAACGCGCGCTGTATATCTTCAGGCAGCGAAGTCGAAATACCATTTGGATAAACTGTTGTGTCGTCCAGACCCTCTGGTTCAAGAAAAATCTGATGGCTTTCCTTGTCATGGAAGCGCACAATTTTATCTTCAATCGACGGGCAATAGCGCGGACCAACGCCGGAAATGTGCCCAGAGTACATCGCAGATTTTTTGAGATTACTTTGAATAATTCTATGCGTCTCTGCCGTTGTGCGTGTTATGCCGCACGAAATCTGCTCCACCGTGATCACATCATTCATCAGTGAGAACGGCACAGGGTCATTGTCAGCCGGTTGCATTTCCAGCTGATCCCAAGCGATTGTTGATCCATCGAGCCGTGCCGGTGTTCCGGTTTTCAAACGTCCAAGCGCAAACTCATGCGCTTCAAAGAAATTTGACAAACCCTCAACGCGTTTTTCATCGTGACGACCTGCAGGAATCCGCTGATCGCCAATGTGTATGGTGCCACGCAAGAATGTGCCGCTCGTGATAACAATCGCAGAGCAGTGTAAGATCCGGCCGTCTTTCATGACCAGAGATGAAACAGCACCGTTTTGCAACTGGACGTTGTCAGCCTCGCCCTCGATAATCGTTAAATTAATTTGATTGACCAGCGCGTCCCGGATGAAATTTCGATAGAGCTTGCGGTCGGCTTGTGTTCTTGGACCACGCACTGCAGGGCCTTTTTTACGGTTGAGCATCCTGAACTGAATACCTGAGGCATCAGCAGCGCGCGCCATAAGCCCGTCCAGAGCATCAATCTCCCGCACCAGATGGCCCTTGCCCAGCCCGCCGATGGCAGGGTTGCAAGACATAACGCCAATTGTTTCGCGTGAAAGGGTGACGAGTGCCGTATTTGCACCCATGCGTGCCGATGCTGCGGCGGCTTCTGCGCCAGCATGTCCACCACCGACAATAATTACATCAAAGCTTTGCATCGTTCAATTCTTGTTTGAGCAAGTATTTTTTGTTCGAGAAGGTGTTCTCATGAAGCCGCGATATTTTTTCGTCAAGTAAAACAAAATCAATGGGCATGTTTCACGTGAAACAAAGATTTCTTGTCACTTGTTTCACGTGAATCATTTACCCACTATTTGCCAATACAAAATGTGGAAAAAATGGCGCCAAGCACGTCCTCGACCCCAATAACCCCTGTTATGCCACCAAGTGCATCACTGGCAATCCGTAATTCCTCAGCGCCAAATTCCACTGACTCTGCACTCAAGGCCAAAAACCGTAGTAAAGCTTTCTCAGCACCCCGTAGCAGCGCAACGTGCCGCGCGCGACTGACAAACAAACCGTCGCTATAGTTCCCGACGGAACTTTGAGCCATTTCGCCAATCGCATTCATCAGAGCTTCAATTCCACGACCCGAGTGGCTGGAAATTGCAAAGTCAAACCCGGAACTTGCAACTTCTAACCCGTCACACTTCGACTTAACAAGCCAAAATGGCGTGCTAATTTCCAAAGCCATCGGTCCGTCTTCACTTAACACCAGAACAAGATTAGCACGTGCCATGGCCAAGTGCGCTCGTTCGATACCGATTTGCTCAATAATATCAGAGGTTTTACGCAACCCTGCCGTATCTGAAACAATTATCTTCACCCCAAAAATATCGAGGTGCACATCCAACACGTCACGGGTTGTACCGGCAATATGGGTCACTATGGCAACATCGCGGTTGGCAAGAGTGTTAAGCAAACTTGACTTTCCGGCATTGGGTGGCCCGGCAATCACGACACGAAATCCATCCCTGATGATTTCAGCCTGCGCCGCCGTCTCTAAATGCAACGCGACTTCAGCAGCCAATCCGGTAACAATCGGAATGACAGCACCGACAACACTTCCGGGAACATCGTCTTCATCAGAAAAATCCAAATCAGCTTCAATATATGCGCGAGCCCGCAGCAAATCGGCCCGCCACCGCGTATACAGCAGACGCTGGCTACCCCCAGCCTGCGCCACCGCTAAAGCACGCTGGGTTTCCGTCTCAGCACCAATGAGATCAGACAAGGCTTCTAATTGGGTAAGATCCACCTTGCCGTTGGTAAACGCGCGTAAGCTAAACTCTCCGGCCTCAGCCAAACGGCAGCCCTCAATTTGCGCCAATTCCTTCAGAAGCGCAGCAACAACTGCCTGTCCGCCATGACATTGAAACTCGGCGCAATCTTCGCCGGTAAAACTCGCAGGCCCTGGAAACCAGAGAACAACAGCAGTGTCCAGCACCCTGCCATCGCTTGCTGTAAGCCGGCGAAGAGCAGCACGCCGCGGCACCGGTATTTGTCCGGCCAGCTGCAAAAGGACAAGCCCTGTGTCTGGCCCGGACACACGAACGATCGCCACGCCAGAGGGCAGTTGACCGCTTGATAGCGCAAAAATAGTGTGACGACCTGAAGTCTGTCTCATTTCTATGCCTGTTTCACGTGAATCAGGGTGTTGCAGCTATTCGGCTGCAATTGTTACGGACACGAATCGATTGCTCAGCATAAAATCTGATCAAGTATTCATTGAATCAAAGAAGGCTTGGTTATCTTTAACCTGCTTCAACTTATCAATTAAAAACTCGATTCCGTCTGTTGTCCCCATAGGGGCTAAAATCCTGCGCAAAACGTATATTTTCTGCAATTGGGCCTTTTCAACCAGCAATTCTTCCTTACGCGTACCGGATTTCATAATATCAATCGCTGGATAAACGCGTTTGTCGGCGACTTTACGATCAAGCACAATTTCCGAGTTACCGGTGCCCTTAAACTCTTCAAATATCACTTCATCCATACGGCTACCCGTATCGATGAGCGCCGTTGCAATAATGGTCAACGAGCCACCCTCTTCAATATTACGGGCAGCACCAAAGAACCGTTTTGGCCGCTGCAAGGCATTTGCATCAACACCGCCTGTCAAAACTTTGCCCGATGATGGCACAACCGTATTATAAGCACGGCCGAGACGCGTAATCGAATCGAGCAAAATTACCACATCGCGGCCATGCTCAACCAGACGTTTCGCCTTTTCAATCACCATTTCAGCCACTTGCACGTGACGTACTGCAGGTTCATCAAAGGTCGACGCAATAACTTCGCCCTTAACCGAGCGTTGCATATCAGTTACTTCTTCCGGCCGCTCATCAATTAGCAACACAATCAAAAAGCATTCAGGGTGGTTTGCAGTAATTGAGTGCGCAATATTTTGCAGCAGAACCGTTTTACCGGTGCGCGGCGGTGCCACAATCAAGCCGCGCTGACCCTTCCCGATGGGCGATACCAAATCCATCACCCGGGGCGATAAGTCGCGCTTTTTACCTTCTGGAAAATCATATTCCAACTTTAACCGCTGATCAGGATAGAGCGGCGTCAAATTATCAAAATGAATTTTATGCCTGATTTTTTCCGGATCTTCAAAATTGATCGTGTTGACTTTCAATAGTGCGAAATAACGCTCACCATCTTTGGGAGAGCGAATAGGGCCCTCAACCGTATCACCCGTTTTCAATGAAAACCGGCGGATCTGGGAAGGCGAAATATAGATATCATCAGGCCCGGGAAGGTAATTGGCCTGCGCCGAGCGCATAAAACCAAACCCGTCCTGCAGTAACTCAACAACACCTTCGCCAATGATTTCAACGTCTTGGTCTGACAGCTTTTTCAATATCGCAAACAGCAGTTCCTGCTTACGCAAAATGCTGGCATTTTCTACTTCCATCGATTCTGCATAAGCAATCAGCTCGGGCGGCTTTTTGCTTTTCAGTTCTTGGAGTTTCATTTCTTGCATAAATTTATTCCGGTGGTTGATAGTGCGGTAGCGGTGATTGCGCTGGCACCTTTGAAAAACAGCTTGGAGAGGCGGAATGGAGACAGAAGCGCTGCACACTCAGGCCCGGCGAATGCGAGCCAGCATTCACTAGGCCATATCAGTGTTTTTGGCAAGCCGTGCTCAACTGGCCTTAAAACGGCTTCACAATTACGAAAACCACTATCACAATCATCAAAACCGTGGGAACCTCATTGACCATGCGCCAATGACGCTGTGATTTCACATTCACATCACTTGCAAACAATCGAACGGCTTTGGCCATATACATATGGCTCGCCGTCATCAGAACAACCGCCAGTAATTTAACATGAAACCAGCCTTCTGAAAAATGCCCGCCCGCAACCGCTAAATACAGCCCAAACAGCCATGATAATATCATAGCAGGGTTCATTATAATTTTGAGCAGGCGATGCTCCATCCCTTTGAAAGTTTCAGATGCCTGCGAACCAACGGTTGCATCAATATGATTGATAAACAAACGCGGCAAATAGAGGAGACCCGCCATCCAAGAGATAATCGCCAGCACATGCGCAGCTGTCATCCAAAGGTAAAATCGTTCATTGTCAACGACATAGAGCAACGCCACAACAGCGACCAATCCTATCAATGCAATGAACGCCTGTGACCCCGCTTTCTTATGAGCGTTGTTTGCCGGACTTGTATCAGTCATTTGCCGCGCACACGGTCTAACATGCGTTGAACGTTCTCAATGGGCGTTGGCGGCGTAATACCATGACCCAAGTTAAAAATCAGCGGGCCGGACCCGAGCACCTGTAAAATACGGTCAATTCCATGATCAAGAGCGTCGCCGCCTGCGATAAGCAGCAACGGGTCGAGATTTCCTTGAACCGCTCCTTCACTTTGCAATTGTTTTGCAAGCGCCAACGGCACCGTCCAATCAAGACCAAGTGCATCAGCGCGCGTCGCTTCACGATACCCTTGATAAAGCGCACTGGCACCCTTGGGAAACGCAATGACAGGAACCATACAGCCGCGCGCCCGCAAGCCATCAATAATGCGCCGCACCGGCCGGACACAAACATTATCAAATGTTTCATCATCCAAAACGCCAGCCCAGCTATCAAAAATCTGGACGCAATCGGCACCAGCTTGAACTTGTCGGTACAGATATTCAGCCGATAAATCAGCAATCACATCAAGCAAACGCGAAAAAGCTTTGGGGTTTTGATAGTTAAACAACCGAGCTGGTGCCTGATCGGGCGTACCATGACCAGCGATCATATAGGTTGCAACCGTCCATGGTGCACCGCAAAACCCAATCAACGTCGTTTCCGGCGATAATTCTGCATGAAGCCGGCGCACCGCCGCATACACTGGTGCTAACACTTCGTGCGCTGCAATGTCGCTCAAGGCTTCAATTCCAGCCGCATCAATTGGTGTCATTTGTGGCCCGGAACCCTCGCTAAACGACACATCACGGCCCAATGCGTGCGGGACCACCAAAATATCAGAAAATAAAATAGCCGCATCAAACCCAAACCTACGGATTGGTTGGTGTGTCACTTCCACGGCTAAATCGGGTGTGTAACACATATCAAGGAAACCTTTTGAGGTCGCGCGCGTTGCGCGATACTCAGGTAGATACCGGCCAGCTTGCCGCATCATCCAGATTGGCGGTGGCGATAAAGTCTTTCCAGACAGCACCTGCATCATTGTTTTTGTGCTGTTTTCCACAATCACCCCTATCCTAAATCTAAAAAAAGAATCCAATTTTGGATTTTATTGTTTCTATGAGTCTGTGAGTTACAAGGATTAGCGCTTAAACTCGAAACTTTCCACAGCCTGATTTTTGTTAAAGGTAAACCAAGCATATTTGATACAAATGATCTTCATTCTTTTTTAATCAATCTTATCAGAAAGTTAAAGCCAGCATTCGTCTAAGCTGATCGTGTCCAAATGTTAACGACCTGTTAATAAGTCTTTAATTCCAAACCGCCACCAACTTAACCCCCTAAAACTCTGTTTGTGGATAACCACTGAGACTGTCCACAGCGCTAAAGAATGCACCGCTCAACAGCCCCTCTTTGTCCACACTGGTTCACAGGCGCGCATAAAAAATGTAGAACAATCAGGTAAATGCTTGAAAATCAGAAGGTTATGAGTCCGTGCGACTGATTCTCGCTTCAAAAAGCCGCTATCGCGCCAAAGTCATGCTGGATGCCGGGCTTGATTTTGAGGGATGTCATCCAGAAATTGACGAACGCGCGGTCGAAGCAACACTGGGAGACGATGTTGCGCCGGAAGACCGCGCTCAAATTTTGGCGCAAACCAAAGCAGTCCATGTCAGTGAGGAGTTTCCGCAGGCACTCGTGCTTGGCTGCGACCAGATTCTAGCGCTCGGCGATGAAATACTACACAAGGCGGTCGATTTTGAAACTGCACGGGCCAATTTGCTCAAACTTTCCGGTAAAACCCATACGTTGCATTCTGCAATTGCATTAGCGCAACACGGCGAAATCAACTGGTCGCTGACGGTTCCTGTCTATATGACCATGCGCAAACTTGACCCCGGCTTTATTGGCCGTCATCTGGCGTTTGCCGGCGAGGCTGTTTTAGGGTCTGTTGGATGCTATCAAATCGAAGGGCCGGGCGTGCAACTGTTTGAAAAAATTGAAGGCGATTACTGGACGATTATAGGTCTGCCATTGCTGCCATTGCTGGCCGAACTTCGGGCAAGGGGCGCAATTGATGGCTGACTTCAAAAAGGCTTTTGTGATTGGCCACCCGATTACGCATTCGCGCTCGCCTTTGATTCATAATCACTGGATTAAAGCTCATGGTTTGGCAGGATTGTATGAGGCCATTGATGTTGAACCGGGAACGTTGGCGGAATTTCTAAAACACGTCCGCTCCGGCAAGTTCGCCGGTGGAAATATTACGGTGCCGCTCAAAGAAGAGGCGTTTGTGGCGGTTGACCGGCTGACTGAGACCGCCAAATCCATCGGTGCCGTCAATACGGTTTATATGGCGGGTGGAACTCTCTGGGGCGATAACACCGATGCTTACGGATTCTCAGCAAATTTGAGTGATAAAGCACCCGAATGGAAAAGCAGCCAAACAGCTTTAATTATTGGAGCAGGCGGTGCGGCGCGGGCCGCGATTCAATCGCTGCTTGATGCCGGAATAGCCAAAATTATTGTTCTCAATCGCACGATCAGCCGCGCCGAAGAATTGGCGCGAGAGTTTGGCTCCGCCATATCAGCCGCATCATTGAATAGTTTTACCCAAACCGCGCCCGAGGCCGATTTGATCATTAACACATCGTCCATTGGTATGGCAGGCAAAGCCCAACACGATTTTGATTTCAGCGCCGCTAAGCCAACCACAGTCGTCACAGATATTGTTTATGTGCCTTTAGAGACCGGGTTCTTAAAATCCGCGCACGTAGCCAACCTCAAAACCGTCGATGGCCTCGGCATGCTGCTCCATCAAGCCGTGCCAGGGTTTGAGCGCTGGTTTGGGGTCAGGCCGGACGTGACGACTGAATTGCGCGCGATGATCGAGGCTGATCTCTTTAGGGTAAAATCATGATCATCATTGGCCTCACCGGCTCGATTGGAATGGGTAAATCCACGACCGCAAAATTATTCGAAGCCGAAGGCGTGCCGGTCGCCGATTCTGACGCTATCGTTCATGCGCTTTATGCTGGCAGAGCTGTGCCGCTGATTAACGCCGCCTTTCCCGGCGCCGTCGTCAATGGCACGGTTGATCGAACGAAACTAAGTGGCTTGGTTATTGGTAAGCCCGACGCCATGAAAAAACTTGAGAGCATTATTCATCCCATGGTGCGCCAAGAGCAGGAGCAATTCCTGAAGGACGCCAAAGCCAATGGTGCAAAATTTGCCGTTCTCGACATTCCGCTTTTATACGAAACGCATGCGGAAACCCGTGTCGATAAAATTGTAGTGGTTAGCGCACCTGCGGATGTTCAACGGCAACGCGTACTTGCCCGCCCCGGCATGACATCAGAGAAATTTGAAGCGATTTCAGCGCGCCAAATGCCTGACAGCGAAAAGCAAAAACGCGCTGATTTCATTGTCGACACGTCAGAGGGCATTGAGGCGGCAAGCCAAACGGTTCGAGCCATTCTCGATAGCCTGTCGAAAAGCTGATAAACAGGTTGGGTGATTGGGCATATCTGGCTTAAATGAACCATCAGGAGCCAGACATGCGCGAAATCATTTTTGATACCGAAACAACCGGGCTAGACCCGCGGCAAGAGCGCATCATTGAAATCGGCGCCATTGAGCTTGAAAACCGGTTCCCTACCGGCCGCACGTTTCACCATTATATTTATCCAGATGGCCGCAAGGTTGATCCGGGCGCGTTGGCCGTTCATGGTATTTCCGACGCCGATTTGGCTGGTAAACCCTTGTTTTCAGCCATTGCCGACGCGTTTTTGGAATTTGTCGGCGATGCTAAACTCGTTGCCCATAATGCCGGCTTTGATAAATCGTTTCTCAATGCCGAACTCGCGCGCATGAACCGCCAGCCGGTGCCCGACGATAGTTTTATTGACACGCTGGCCATTGCCCGCCGCAGACACCCGATGGGTCCAAATTCGCTGGACGCTTTGTGCAAACGCTATGGCATTGGCAACGCACACCGCACCAAGCATGGCGCGCTTCTTGATTCTGAGCTGCTCGCTGAAGTTTATATTGAAATGTCGGGCGGCAGGCAGGCAGGTCTTGGTCTCAATATGGTGCAAGCAGAAGTCACGGTGACAAATTCTGGTTCGCATCATGATGATAGCGTTGGCCGTTTGCCGCAGCGCCCGTTTTCCTTACCGCCGCGCATGACCGAAATTGAAAAGGCCGCCCACGACTTACTCGTTAGCGGCCTTGGCGAAGAAGCAATTTGGAAGCGCTATCGGTAACTATTGCTTTACAGCGGCTTTTGCTTGTTCATCGGCTAAACGTTGCTGGAACATGGCGGCAAAATCGATCGGGTCGATCAACAATGGCGGGAAGCCACCGTTGCGGGTGCATTCTGAAATGATTTGACGCGCAAAAGGGAAAAGAATGCGTGGGCATTCAATAAATAATAGCGGCAACATATGCTCTTGCGGAAAACCAGCCAGACGGAACACACCGCCATAAACCAGTTCGACATGAAATAATGTATTTTTATCATCACCAGCTTTTGCTGTCAGCGACAAAACCACATCAAACTCTGTCTCGCTCAATGGATTTGCCGCCACATTGACCGACACACTGATTGCGGGGTTACCATTACGGTTTTGCAACGATAGTGGCGCGCCCGGGCTCTCAAATGATAAGTCTTTGGTATATTGTGCCAGCACATTGATTTGCGGCGCTGCGCCATTACCGGCCTGTGTCGCGGCTGTTTGTGGTTTATCAGACATGGTATCTCCGGTTGGATAAAGCGGTTTTACCGCCTGAATTTCATTCAATTTCGCGGCGGTTGCTATCATGGCTTTGCTTGGATTGGCAACTGCAATCCAAACCAGCTTCAGAGTCCCGACCATTTCAATGAAATCAATAGGTCCTGACCCTAAGTCTGCCGCGACCAAAGCGATTTAATACGTCCATCAATGGCGAGCAAACCGGCACCAATAAGCGTCATACCCACATAGTGGCGCATCAATAGATTTTCTCCAAGAACCAGAGTTACCAGCAGAATCGCGCTTACCGGAATCAAAAGTGTCACCAAAGAAACATTGATTGCCCCTGATGAGGCCAATAATTTGAAAAAAATCACGTAAGCCAGTGCCGTTGACACCAGTGCGAGGGCCAACACAGCAGAAATTGCCTGTAGACTTGGAACCGGAAGCACCCAAGGGTGATCAATTGCAAGAACGACCGGCGCAATCATCAGCGTCGTTGCTGCCAGCTGGCCCGTCGCTACTTGCGTGGCTGTAATATGCATGGCCTTAAATCGCCGGCCAAAAACACTCGCAAAACCATAACATAATGCTGCACAAAGACAGGCCAGCATTGCGAGGAGCCCGATCTTGGATGCATTAAAAATACCCGCACCAAGAAGCACCACCACACCTGTAAAACCAAACACAATGCCAATGAGTTTGTTAACCGCCAAGCGCTCATCAGCCAGCAGAACATGCGCGACCATTATTGAAAAAATAGGTGTTGTGGCGTTCAAAATGGAAGCGAGCCCGCTGGGTATTTTGGTTTGCGCCCAAAACAAAAGACTAAAAGGCAGCAGATTGTTGAGAAACCCCATCACGAAAAAGGCAGATATTGCGCCTGTTGCGAAGGGCCATTTCTCACCTTGTATCCGCAAAACAAACGTCAAGGCCAGCGCAGCAATACCGGTGCGCAACATTACCAATGTCAGCGGTGGCAACTCGCGAACTGCAATTGTGGCAAAAAAGAA
>JANOPZ010000044.1:0-9569 GCA_031422195.1 Limoniibacter sp.
TGGCCATGTTGAAGGCGGTGCGGATATGTTTGCCGGTGCGATGCGTTTTTCTGACGGCCAAATCAACCGCGAAGAAGCGCTGGCACTGATCAAGCCAATCGTTGAAGACGCTGCCATTTTGAAAATCGGCCAGAATTTCAAGTTTGATTACGCGGTGCTGATGCGCCACGGCATTGTTGCCAAAAGCTTCGATGATACATTGCTGCTGTCTTATGCGCTTGATGCCGGTTTTGGCGTGACCCACGGAATGGATGGCTTGGCCACAAAATGGCTTGGCATTACACCAATTCCATTTTCGGCGATTTGCGGTTCCGGAAAAAGCCAAATTGGTTTTCACCAAGCGACCATTGATAAGGCGTCTCGCTACGCTGCCGAAGATGCCGATATCACCCTGCGGCTCTGGCATGTCTTAAAACCTCGCCTTGCCGCCGAAGCCATGGCGACAGTTTATGAACGTCTTGAGCGGCCTTTGATACCAGTGCTTGCCCGGATGGAAGATCGCGGTATCATGGTTGACCGGCAGATATTGTCGCGCCTTTCCGGCCGGTTTGCGCAAAAAGCAGCGCAGCTTGAAGATGAAGCCTATGAGATAGCGGGCAAGAAATTTGCCATTGGTTCGCCCAAACAGCTGGGCGAAATTCTATTTGAAGAAATGAAACTGCCCGGCGGCAAGAAAACCTCAAAATCCGGCCAATGGGCAACCGATGCCAAGGTGCTGGAAGATTTGGCGCTTGAAGGCCATCTGCTGCCGTCAAAAATCGTTGAATGGCGGCAATTGACCAAACTCAAATCCACCTACACCGACGCGTTGCCTCTTTATATGGATGGCCATAACCGCATCCACACGTCTTATTCGCTCGCCTCCACCACCACAGGGCGGCTTTCATCATCAGAACCGAATTTGCAAAATATCCCGGTGCGCACCGAAGAAGGCCGCGCCATCCGCACGGCGTTTATTGCGCCAAAAGGCAAAAAATTACTGTCGGCTGATTATAGCCAGATTGAATTGCGCGTTTTGGCCCATGCCGCCGACATTCCGCAATTGAAGAAAGCGTTTGCCGAAGGCCTCGACATTCATGCCATGACCGCCTCTGAAATGTTTGGTGTGCCGGTTAAAGACATGCCGTCCGATGTGCGCCGCCGTGCCAAAGCGATTAACTTTGGCATCATCTACGGCATTTCGGCCTTTGGCCTTGCCAACCAACTCGCCATCCCGCGCGATGAAGCCGGAGCGTATATCCGCACCTATTTTGAGCGCTTCCCCGGCATCAAAGATTATATGGAAGCCACCAAAGCGTTCGCCCGCGATAAGGGCTATGTTGAAACCCTGTTTGGCCGCCGCATCCATTTTGACAATATTAAGGCGAGCAACCCGACAATTCGGGCGGGTGCAGAACGCGCTGCCATCAACGCTCCCATCCAAGGCTCCGCCGCCGACATTATACGTAGAGCGATGATCCGAATGGAGGGTGCTTTAGCTGCCAAAAAATTAGGCGCGAGCATGTTGCTGCAAGTGCATGATGAATTGATTTTCGAAGTCGATGAAGCCGAAGTTGAGGCCACAATTCCGGTGGTGAAGCACGTGATGGAAAACGCCTGCCACCCGGCTGTTGAAATGAGCGTGCCGTTGCAGGTCGATGCACGGGCGGCGGATAATTGGGACGAGGCGCATTGAGTGTGGGGATGCTTAGGCAGCTCCGTCCAAGTCCTCGTAGTAGACTAATGCAGGCAAATTGCGGCTTTGGTGTACGATGCGCAGCACCACTGGCTTTCCGCCGGTTGCATCGAGCCGTCTATAAAAAATAACATGTCTTTCGCAGTTTATTGACCGCATTCCGGAAACGAACAGGCTCCGATCCCTGCCGATCTCTGGTTTGGCGGCAATGCGCTCAAATGCAGTAACAATCTGGCGGTAATAAACCAACCATTGCTCAAGGCCCCAGTTTTCGATCGTGTACATGCGAATCTCTTGAAGATCAGCAACTGCGCGTTTGGAGAGCCGAATCGCCATTTATTTTTTATCAATCCCTAAAGGCGTCAGGCTCAAAAGCTTTAGGGTCAAATACAGAAAACTCACCGGCTTCAGCTTCAACGTTTGCACGCTCGAGATCGGCTTTTAGTGCATAAAATTGACGTGCTCCATCTTTCTCCATCAACAAGCGTATTCCAGCGCGGACAACCTCGCTTAAATTGGCGTAAGCGCCGGATTTTATCTGGCCTTGAACATAGTTTTGCATTGGGTCTGTCAAATGAATATTGGGCATAAAGCTTACCTCACTGTGCTCAATAATATCAGTTTCTGCCATATCAGGCAAGCAATGACTGCCTCTTCTCACCTCATCACCATTTCCGCGCCCTTTTCCGCAATCATAATCGTCGGGGCATTGGTGTTGCCCGATGTGATGTTTGGCATCACGGATGCATCAATCACGCGAAGGCCCTCTATGCCATGCACCCGTAAATCCGGCCCGACAACAGCCATATCGTCCACACCCATTTTTGCCGTGCCAACTGGATGGTAAATCGTGTCGGCGCGGGCACGGATGTGGGCTTCAAGTTCGGTGTCGTTTTCATCACCGCGCAAATAGACTTCTGGCCCACGATAGGGCGCTAGGGCCGGCGCTTTCAAAATGGCGTCAAGCTTATGCAAACCTCTCAGCAGCGTTTGCATGTCGCGCGGATCGGAGAAAAACTTCGGGTCAATCTCCGGTGCAGCACGCGGGTCGTTTGAAGCGAGCCGCACCGTGCCTTTGGAAAAAGGCCGCAACACGCAGGCGTGGGCCGACCAGCCATGGCCCCATTGCAGTGAGCGCAAATGATCATCCACCAAACCGGCGACAAAATGAATTTGAATATCGGGAGAGACCACATCTGAAGACGAGCGGTAGAAAGCAAAGGCTTCCGCAAATGAAGATGTCAGCAGACCGGTGCCGAATTTGCGCCATTCAAGCGCAGCCTTGAAAAGCTGCCACGGCGCGTAAAGTGACAGGCCAAACATATCGCGGCTCGGCGACTTAAACAGCCGGATAAAATCAATATGGTCTTGCAGATTTTCACCGACGCCTTTGAGTTCATGGACGACAGAAATGCCTTTAGATTGAATATGTTCAGCTGGCCCTATACCAGACAGCATCAAGAGTTGCGGCGACCCAAATGCGCCAGCTGAAAGGATCACCTCGCGGGCAGCGGACACAATATTTTCAGCACTGTTTTGGGAAATCACAACACCGGTCGCGCGTTTGTTTTCGATAATAATCCGCAAAGCAGTGGCACGGGTTTCGACGTGAAGATTAGGGCGCTGCCGGACCGGCTCAAGATAGGCCGTTGCAGTATGGCAGCGCTCACCATGTTGCGGGCCATCGAAAAATTGCGACAATTGAAACAAGCCTGCACCCTCTTGGCTTGTGGCATTGATGTCGTTGTTGAGCGGTATTTGGGTTTGCTCGGCTGCTTCCACAAAGGCTAAAGAGACAGGGCGCGGAGAGCTTGGGTCACGCACTTGCAATGGGCCATTATCGCCATGAAATTGATCTTCTCCCCGCTGATTGCGCTCAGCTTTTTTGAAGTATGGTAAAACATCACCATAGCCCCAGCCGGTTGCGCCTGATGCCGCCCAGCCATCAAAATCCTCACGCTGGCCCCGGACATAAAGCATTGCGTTGATTGCAGACGAGCCACCCAATGTTTTGCCACGCGGCTGATAACCTTTGCGGCCATTGAGGCCCGGTTGGGGCACAGTGTCGAAGGCCCAATTGGATATTTTTGGCCGTCCCGGCACAAATACCGCAGCCCCTACGGGCACACGATTGAGAATGGAATTGGCCTCGCCGCCAGCTTCGATCAAACACACAGTCGTTTTTGGGTTTTCGCTTAATCGGTTGGCCAAAACGCAGCCAGCCGACCCAGCACCAACAATCACATAATCATAGCTTGTTGACATGTTTTCCCCCTCCCAAGGCAATTTAGATTGGTTTGACCGTTTTCCAGCTTGCATGCAATGCGTTTGGCGCTATCTCGGCCTCAATGGGCAAGCCGGAAATGAAGATTGTGTCGACAACTGAACTATACTTAGGCATTGATACGGGTGGTACGTTTACGGATGCCGTGTTGTATGAGCCATCCAAGGGCGTAATTGCAAAGGCCAAATCGCTCACCACACGGCATGATTTGGCCATTGGCATTTCCGGCGCAATTGGCGGCTTGTTTGAAAACGAGCCCGTTGACCCCAATCGTATTGGGTTTGTGTCGCTTTCTACAACGCTTGCCACCAATGCACTTGTTGAAGGGCAGGGAACACCTGCCGCATTGGTGATGATCGGATTTACGGAAGCCGATTTACAACGCGGCGGTTTGGCAACGGCACTTGGGCAAAGCCCGTTTGTGATTTGCCAAGGCGGGCATGACGGGCATGGCCGCGCAAAAGGGCTTGATCTTGCTCCACTGGATGTTTTTCTTGAAACCTCTGCAGGCAAGGCGGTGCATGGCTTTGCTGTGGCCTCAGTTTTTGCTGTGCGTAATCCCGCTCATGAACTTGCCGCGCGCGAGTTGATTATCGCCAAAACCGGCAAGCCCGTGACGCTTAGCCATGAGCTATCTGCGCGATTGAATGGCCCTAAACGCGCTTTGACAACTTTGCTGAACGCGCGGCTTATCCCGATGATTTCCGGCTTGATTGCAGCTGTCGAGCGGACATTAGAAGCCCGCTATATCACAGCACCGCTAATGGTGGTGCGCGGTGATGGATCATTAGTGACCGCTGCCTTTGCGCGCGAACGTCCGGTTGAAACCATTCTCTCCGGCCCTGCCGCCAGTGTGCTCGGTGCCCGCGCAATGACTGGATTAAAGCGGGCGCTGGTGTCAGATATTGGCGGCACCACCACTGATGTCGCGGTACTAGAAGATGGCTTGCCGCGCATTGATCCTGATGGTGCGATGGTGGGCGGTCACCGCACCATGGTTGAAGCTGTTGCGATGCGCACTTTCGGTTTGGGTGGCGATAGCGAAGTGAGCTTTGATGAGCGTTCTTTGAATACTAAACTCAAGCTTGGCCCGCGCCGTTTGATCCCGGTATCGTTGCTTGCTGCCGAACATGGGCAAGCTATTTTGAATGTTCTTGAGCGCCAACTGGGCCAGCCAACCCCGCCGCGCCATGCAGGCCGGTTTGCCCGCGCTGTCATCAACGGCCTGTCAGTTGCGGCGCTTGGGCCAGCGGCTGAAAAGCTGATGGCAGAACTCGGTAACGGGCCAAGCCCGCTTGAAACCTTGGCGCAAGCCTCAACAACATTGGCGGCATTGGAGCGGCTTGTTGCGGGCGGGTTTGTGCAGATTTCAGGGTTTACGCCCTCTGATGCCGCCCATGTTATCGGCGTGCAATCGCTCTGGAACCGCAAGGCTGCCGAAATGGCAGCCGAGCTTTTTGCACGGCGTAAAACCGCGCGAAGTGTTGCAATCAGCGAAAATGGCCAAGCGCTTTCAACAGCGATTTTAGCTTTAGTAACGCGGCGTTCGGCGGAAGCAATTTTGGAAACCGCGTTTGCTGAAGATGGCTTGGATGCAGAAGCCCTTGTAGCCAGCCCACTTGTTCAACGCGCCATTGATGGCATTGATGGGGTTGCTACAGTAACAATTGCGCCTGATAGGCCCGTAATTGGCCTTGGCGCTTCTGCAGGGCTGCACTATGCGCGCTTGCCCGAATATTTAGGCGTTGCCTGTGATTGCCCAATTCACGCCGATGTCGCCAATGCGCTTGGTGCAGTTGTTGGCCCCGTTCGGCTTACAGCAATTGTCACTATTACTGCGCCTGCAACAGACAGATTTCGCATTTCTGGTGGGCAGGAAGGAAGCGATCATCAATCATTGGAATCCGCTTTAATTGCTGCGCGATCATTGGCAGGGAGCATGGCTGCCGCTAAAGCTGATGCCGCTGGTGCTGCTGCACCCGATATTGTGCTGACTGAACATATCAATTCGGTGCTGGTTGAAGGCCTGTCTATATTTGTGGAGGCAACGATCAAGGCGACAGCCACCAGCCGCCCCCGCACCGCGCGTGCCTAACGCTATTCTTTCGCTCATGGACAAACTGAAATGCAATAACGCGCATTTGCGCGGGCAATGATCGGGGCTATATCAACACAACTCTGTGATTTGGAATGGCCCTATGCAAAATACCCGCCTGAATCTTTCTGGCCTGAATGTCGATACCGCGCTTGCAGATTTCATCAACAAAAAGGCGCTCTTGGGCACGAGCATTTCTTCCGAACATTTCTGGCAGGGTTTCTCCAAGCTGGTGCATGAATTGGCTCCGAAAAACCGTGCGCTGCTGGCCAAACGTGATGAATTACAAGGCAAAATTGACACCTGGCACAAAGCGCACTTTGGCAAAACCAACCCGAATGAGTATCAGGCTTTTCTCGCTGACATTGGCTATCTGGTGCCGGAGCCCGATGATTTTAATATCGACACCACCAATGTTGACCCTGAAATTGCCAGTACCGCTGGCCCGCAGTTGGTCGTTCCGATCACCAATGCGCGTTATGCGTTGAATGCGGCCAATGCGCGCTGGGGTTCGCTGTATGATTGCCTTTATGGCACCGACGCGATGGGCAGTGTTGCTCCCGCAGGCGGCTATGAGCGGGGCAGGGGTGCCCGCGTGGTTGCCCGTGCACGGGTTTTTCTTGATGAGTTTTTCCCGATTGACGGTGCTAGCCACGCCGACGTGCGGCGCTATTATATCAAAGACGGCGCGCTGCTGGTGGATGATCTGCCGCTGGTCAGCCCGGCAAAATTTGTGGGTTACACCGGCAACCCCAAAGCGCCCGACGTGGTGCTGCTCAAAAACAATGGCTTGCACGTTGAGCTGGTATTTGACCGCGCGCATTTTATTGGCAGCCGTGATCAGGCGATGCTGGCAGATGTGGTGCTGGAAAGCGCGCTTTCTGCCATCATGGATTGCGAAGATTCGGTTGCTTGCGTGGACGCTGAAGACAAGATTGAGGCCTATGCCAATTGGTTGGGCTTGATGAAGGGCGACCTTGAAGCCGCGCTCGATAAGGGCGGCAAACAAATCACCCGCCGCATGAATGTTGACCGCAACTATACCGCGCCCGATGGTTCGCTGCTTGTGCTTAAGGGCCGGGCGCTCATGTGGATCCGCAATGTTGGCCACTTGATGACCAATCCCGCAATTTTGCTGGACGACGGCTCTGAAATTCCAGAAGGCCTGATGGATGCGATGGTGACGACATTGATCGCCATGCAAGACCTGACGAAGAAAAGCGGGCTAGCCAATTCGACCTGCGGCTCGGTTTATGTCGTTAAACCCAAAATGCACGGGCCGGAAGAAGTGGCGTTTGCCGACGAAATTTTCACGCGAGTTGAGCAAGTTCTGGGCTTGCCGCAATACACTGTCAAACTCGGCGTCATGGACGAAGAGCGCCGCACAACCGTCAACCTCAAAGCCTGTATCCGCGCCGCCCGTCACCGCATTGCCTTCATCAACACTGGCTTTCTGGACCGTACCGGCGATGAAATTCACACCTCCATGGAGGCTGGCGTGTTCTCGCGCAAAGATTATATCAAGCGCAAATCATGGATAACAGCTTACGAGATTTTGAACGTTGATATCGGGCTTGAATGCGGGCTTTCAGGCAAGGCGCAAATCGGCAAAGGCATGTGGGCGATGCCGGATTTAATGGCCGCTATGCTCGAACAAAAGATTGACCACCCGAAATCTGGCGCAACCTGCGCGTGGGTGCCGTCGCCGACAGCCGCCACGCTTCATGCGCTGCATTATCATAAAATAGATGTTTTTGCCGTGCAGCGCAAAATCTCCGCTGGTGGCCGCCGTGCGTATCGCCAATCGCTTTTGGATATACCGCTTGCCGCGCATATCTCTTGGACTAAACCGCAAATTCTGCGCGAAGTTGAAAACAATGCACAGGGTATTTTAGGCTATGTCGTGCGCTGGATCGACCAGGGACTCGGCTGCTCCAAAGTGCCCGACATCAACAATATCGGCCTGATGGAAGACCGCGCCACCTTGCGAATTTCATCCCAGCACATCGCCAACTGGCTGCGCCACAACATCGTTAGCCACGACGAAGTGATGAACATCATGCGCGACATGGCCTTCGTCGTTGACCGCCAAAACGCAGGCGACGCCGCCTATAAGCCGATGGGCAATGACCTTGAAGGTTCGGTTGCGTTTCAAGCCGCGTGCGAACTGGTGTTTGAAGGGGCGAAGCAGCCGAGCGGCTATACTGAGCCGGTGTTGCATAGGAGAAGGCTGGAGCTGAAGGCGGCGGGTTAAACTGCCTCAAACGCTGCGTTCAATTTTAACTCTTTGAGCGAACGTTTAACCGGCACTTGCCATTCCTCTCTGCCTTCAGCAAATGCGGCGTCTCTGGCATCAGAAAGGGCGTATGGGTCTCGTGCCTGCAGGGCTTCGATTAGAGCTTTAGCCTGAGCAAGGTCTTTCTGACGTTTTTGTGGGTTTACCAATCGCTTCTGTGCAATGATCAATTTATGGACTGCATAGCGTGCCGGTTGCGGCACGAAGGCTGGAATGCCGGTGCCGTAAAGCACAGCGATTGGCACAGGGTTTTCGATCAGCCATTTTAAATGTTGTAATGGCGTGGCTCCGGCTTTTAGGTTTTTGAGCGGCATTGGGTTCGGGTCATCGCGCCGCAAAATTGGGGTCAAAAGATCAACCATGTAGCCGGATGCGCTGCGGAAACTTGATGGATAATCACGCGGGTTAAGACCCATGCGCCCGCTGAAAGTCGGGTCGGCGCGTTTAAGCACGGTCTCAAGCGTGTCACCGTCTTGGTCCGCTGAAATTGCCAGCGACATTGTGGCCAAGTCCGCATCCTGCGTAATGATGCTGGCAAATGGCAGCACCGCGCCAATCACCGGCGGGTAGCATTGGTAGGCGGCAGTGCCGACCAGCACAGTTTGAGTGAGCAACCCGGAATCATCCAGCGCATCGAGCACATTGCCGAGTTCAGCAAGCGGCGCGGGCACACCGCCCACTTTTAATGCGGCAACAAGCTTGCGCCTTTGTTTGGCCAAATTGCTTTCAGCCTTAATGCTGGCAATACGCTGCTGCACGGCTTCATCATCTGCGCGGCCCAAAAACACATCGCGCCGCGTGGCCGCAACTGTGCGGCGGGAATAGGCATAATCTGCACCCTTAATGTGCTGAATGTAGATGGAGCCATGCCGCTCCGCCCGCGCATGGGCTTGCTGCACCAGATCTGCGTAAAGTGTTATCAAAGGCAGGTTCATGGCGTGAGTTATAGACGTAAAATGAGATTATGTCTATAATTTTGAGATGAGATTGTTGCAGACCGCAAATGGGAATTGGTCTGTAATATCTCTTTCTTAATCTCTCCCCTTGCGGGAGAGATGTCGCCAATTCGGCGACAGAGAGGGGTAAATCTTCCAGCGCTGCTGATTGGGCCTACCCCCACCCTCTATCCCTCCCCTCAAGGGGGGCAGTGTTTATTTTGGACTCTCGAATCGATTGCGATTGACGAACATATCGAGGGTGATGTGTAGCATTTCCCATG
>JANOPZ010000045.1:0-11473 GCA_031422195.1 Limoniibacter sp.
CCCAGCCGTGACCCTATGGTTAAAATGGTGGTCGTTTCCGGCAAGTTTGATGCTGCCGATGATTGGATTGTGGAAAATTCTAAAGGCAACGATATTGGCATTACCGCCGATATGCCGCTTGCAGCGCAGCTTGTTGCCAAAGGCGTGCATACGCTAAGCCATGCAGGGCGCGTATTTAATGAAGCCAATATCGGGATGGCGTTGGGCCTGCGCAACCTCAATCAAGAACTGCGCGAAAGCCATATCATCAAAGGCCATAATGCCGCGTTTTCGGCCCGTGACCGGTCAAATTTTCTGCAAGCGCTTGAAGCCGCCGTGCAATTGGCGAAACGCAAACCCGTTTAATTGTTAGGCCGACCTTCGCCAAGAATACGCATGGCCTATGGCAGGGGCATTGTCTTTGCCCTGAATATCAGCCTGCATAAATGCGTCATAGGCCAGCGCGGCGCCAGCTTCGAGGCGTGCCAATGTCGGCGCATTGCTCACAACCAACTCATCAAAACCCTGCCGGAAAAAATGTTGTATTTGATCGGTCAGCACTTCGCCGCTGGCCCGTAAAACACCTTCATAACCGTAGTGCCTGCGAAGCCTAGCTGCCAAGGAATAGCCGCGGCCATCGTTAAATTTCGGAAACTTAATCACAATTAACGCCAATTGGCCGAGGTAAGGCTCCAGGCTTTCAAGGCGTGAATTTGGCTCTAAAACAATTGAAGTTGTGTTGCCCGGTGCCGCTAAAAAATCAGTCAGGGTAACCGCATCCGGCGCAGTATCGGCAATAAAGCCGCTCTTTGTGAAGATCGCACTCATATCGCGTATTCTTCCTGTCCATAAAGTGCAGTCTTAAAGGGTTCCAAGCCTGCACGACGCACATAATCGACAAAACGCTCTTCTTTCGAAATACGGTAGGCCATATAAGTATCAACAATCACTTCGATTTTCGCGGGCAATTCTTCGGCTGAAAACCCCGGCCCGACGATCTCTCCTACCTGTGTGGCTGCGTCCGCAGCCCCGCCGAGTGACACTTGATAGTGTTCTTCACCGCGCTTTTCGATGCCCAAAATACCGATATGGCCAACATGATGGTGGCCGCAGGCATTGATGCAGCCAGAAATTTTCAGCTTTAATTCGCCGATATCGCGCTGGCGTTCCAAATCGGCAAACCGGTTGGAAATCGCCTGTGCAATCGGGATGGAACGGGCGGTTGCGAGCGCACAATAATCAAGGCCGGGGCAAGCGATAATATCCGAGATCAGACCCGCATTGCTTTCAGCCAATTGATGTTTGGCGAGCACGGCATAAAGCGCAGGCAAATCAGCTTTGGCAACATGCGGCAAAACCAAATTTTGCTCATGCGACACGCGGATTTCATCCTGGCCGAATTGTTCAGCCAAATCAGCAACCACATCCATTTGAACATGAGAAGCGTCGCCCGGAATTGCGCCAATGGCTTTCAGTGAAATGGTGACAATGGCATAATCTGGGTGCGTGTGTTCATTGCAGTTTTGGCGTACCCACGCTTTGAAATGCGCATCACGCTGAAAAGCGTCTGCCAAGGCTGTGAGGCCTTCCGGACGGTCACTCAATAAAGGCGGCGTAAAATAAGCCTGGATGGCGGCAACATCTTTGGCAGGCAGCACCAGTTCGCTGTCTTTGATCACAGCCCATTCTGCCTCAACCTCGCGTTTGAAAGTGTCTAAGCCAAGCTCATGCACCAAAATTTTGACGCGGGCTTTGTATTTATTATCACGGCGGCCATAGAGATTATAAACGCGCATGACGGCCGTGGTGAAACTTAAAAGATCCCGTTCTGCAACAAAATCCGATACCAGCTTTGCCACCATTGGTGTGCGGCCCTGACCGCCGCCCACATAAAATGCAAACCCCAGTTCGCCTTTGTTGTTGCGTTTTAGTTTAAGGCCGATGTCATGGACCTGTATGGCAGCGCGGTCAGCTTCTGAGGCGGTCACCGCAATTTTGAATTTACGCGGTAGATACGAAAACTCAGGGTGAATCGACGACCATTGCCGCAAAATTTCGGCGTAGGGGCGCGGGTCTGCCACTTCATCCACTGTTGCTCCAGCAAAATGATCTGCGGTTACATTGCGAATACAATTGCCTGAGGTTTGAATGGCATGCATTTCAACTTCAGCAAGTTCGGCCAAAATTTGTGGCGTGTCTGATAATGCGGGCCAGTTAAACTGGATGTTCTGGCGTGTTGTGAAATGCCCAAAACCCTTATCATAAACGCGGGCGATATGTGCGAGACGGCGCATTTGTTTGGCGTTGAGCGTACCATAAGGAATGGCTATCCTTAGCATATAGGCATGGAGTTGCAGATAAACACCGTTCATCAACCGCAGTGGTTTGAACTGATCTTCGGTGATTTCGCCGGAAACACGGCGTTTTACCTGATCACCAAATTCAGCAACACGGGCGGCAACAAAAGCATGGTCAAATTCATCATAGCGGTACATCGAGCTTTTCCTTAAGCGGCCTTCATGCCAAGATCACTTATGCCAAGATCACTTATGCCAAGATCTTTTATACCAAGATCTTTTATACCAAGATCCGGCGTAATCGTTGGGCCTTCTGCCCGGATACGTTCACGCAATTTCAAGGGGCGGGGCCCGTCAGCAGTTTCTTCAGCGTCGATCAAAACCACATCGCAATGCTGGCCTTGAGCGAGTGTTTCAGCAGCAATTTTTTCCAGTGCAGAAATGTCTTCTTTGGTTGATGCGGCACGGGCTCTCCCAATCTGTTCGACCCATCCATTGGAGTCCGCATACCAAACCGCTATACCATCGGACAGCCTATTGGCGGTGAGCACTTTAACGATATTTTTCATGCGGCGATCTTTCGTCTTGCGCGCGGAACAATCAGTTCGGCGTTGGATACATTGGCAAACGCAGCAGCGCGCCCGATAAAAATCAAAGTCGGTCCATCAAGGCCAGACATGTTTTGCAAATGGGGCAAATCGCAGAGCGTGCCGCTCAGCATCCGGCAATTATCGCGGCTGGCATTTTCAATCACAGCGACCGGTGTTTTGCTGGACAGGCCAAGCGCAATCAAACGTTCCGACACGGTGCCAGCGACCGAGCGGCCCATATAAAGCGCAACGGTTGCTCCCTTCATCGCAAGCCCTGCCCAATCGGGAATGGAGTTGCCCTTCAGGTCATGACCGGTGGTGAATATGATAGACGAAGCCACACCGCGAAGTGTCATCGGCAATTCAAAGTCTGCGGCGGCCGCCGAAGCAGACGTCACACCGGCGACGATTTCAAATGTAATGCCGGCTTTGCGCAACGCTTCCATTTCTTCAAACGCCCGCCCGAATGTCATCGGGTCGCCGCCTTTGAGGCGCACCACGCGTTTGCCCTCAAGGCCAAGGCGCACAATTGTTGCATTGATTTCTTCTTGGCTGGCAGAGTGCTGGTCTTTGCGTTTACCGACAGAAATGCGAATTGCATCGCGGCGGCCCAAACCAATGATGTCTGTCGATACCAAAGCATCATGCACAATCACGTCGGCTTCCAGCAAAAGACGTTGGGCGCGAAGCGTCAATAAATCAGCAGCCCCGGGGCCTGCCCCAACCAATGCAACATGGCCCGCCCGCGCCTCATGGGTTTTCAAAAGCCGTGTTGCTGCACGGCGCGCCAAAGCCAATTCACCGCGCGCAACATCGGCGGCCACAGCACCGGAAAAGAACGAGCGCCAAAACCGGCGGCGGGGTTCGCCCTTGGTGATCAACACTTCGGCCGCTTTGCGGTAAAGCCGGGCCAAATCAGCCAGCTTTCCAAGATTGGGGGTGAGCAGGCGCTCGATTTCAGCCCGGATCAATTGACCAAGAACCGGGCCTGCCCCCTCCGTGCCGATGGCCACCGCGACGGGAGCACGGTTGACCAGAGCCGGGGTATAAAAATCACACAGATGCGGGCGGTCAACTGCATTGACCGGTACATGGGCAGCGCGGGCATCAGACACAATTTGGGTATCGATGGCTTCATCGCCGGTGGCTGCATAGGCAAAGACAATGCCGTTCAAATGCGCAGGCGACCATACATCAGAAACATGGATAAAGCGAAGGGGGTGCAAGACAAGCAGTTCAAGCAAAGCGTCTTCTGGCGTGCTGGCAACCAAACGAATGGTCACATCGCTGGCCAATAATAATCTTGATTTATTTATGGCCTCTTCGCCATTGCCAACAACCAAAGCCAATTTGCCCGTTGTGCGAACGAACAAAGGAAACGCTGTCAGCAAGGTTTCATTTGAAGCCATGATAAAACAATCCGCCGGATGTATTTTGCGTCATTATCGCCAAAAGCATTAAATCTGCGAGGCATCAATCCCCAACTGTGCAGAGCAGTTAGAATTTTTGACTAAGGGAAAGCCATTTGGTGAAAAACCGGCCGAAACAACATGTCTTCAAACGCCGTCGCGCCATAACTGCTTGAGCGAAACATGGTAGTCAGGGTGCGCAAACTTAAAGCCGAGAGCTTTGATTTTTGCGTTAGAAACCTTTTTGTTTTCACCATAAAAACTGCGCGCCATTGGCGTTAATTCGGCTGTTGCAAAATCCTGTTCGGGCGGAAGTTCAACACCGCAGAGTTGGCAGGCGTAAGCTACAACATCTTGCGGCGGCGCGGGATTATCGTCTGTTATATTATAAATTCCGCTGAGCTTGTTAGCCGATAGAAACAATGTTGCGCCGGAAATATCTTCAACGCGGATACGGTTGAACATTTGGCCGGGTTTTACCAAACGCCGCGCGTTGCCTTCCAAAGCTGTTTTGATCTGATTGCGGCCCGGCCCATAAATGCCAGACAGACGCAGGATAGCCAATGGAACACCCGCATTGGCAAACACATTGAGCCAGGCTAATTCGGCTTCAACCCGTGCAATGGAGCGCGAGGAAACCGGCTTGCAGATGGTTGCCTCATCGACCCAGGCACCGTCATGGTCACCGTAAACGCCGACAGTTGAAAGGTAGCCTGCCCATTTTAGATTTGGCATTATTGCTTTAACATCAGCCAACAGCGGCAACACCGGGTCTCCGCCTTGGTCCGGTGAAATTGATAAGATCAGCTGAGATGATGCGTTTAACGCTTCCATCAATTCAGGTGTTTGTGTGCCGTCAAAAGCAAGCGCTGTTGCGCCGATTGCGTCAATGCCTGCAAATTTCGTAGCGCTGCGCGTGGTGCCAATAACGGGTTCACCGCTTTTTACAAACGCCGATGCAATGGCTTTGCCAGAAAAGCCGCAGCCCAAAATCAATGTCGTCAAAATGCTTTGCTTTCTTTTACCATCTGCCATTCGGTAATCACAGTTTCATCGGTTTCGCCCCTATGCTTTTGCGCGAGGCCAAGCATTTCGTCCAGCGGCAACAGCTCCGACAAAGCCCAAACCGCTGCGCCGCGCACCAAGTGGGAACTGTCATTGAGAAGTGTCGTTACGGGTTGTATCAAAGTGGCTTCGGCAGAATTACCGGCGGCAATCAACACGTTGCGGATAAACCTGTCGCGCCCGATGCGCTTAAGCGGTGAACCTGAAAACAGCGCTCTAAAGGCCGCATCATCAAGTTTCAAAAGATCGATTAAAGCCGGCGACGTTAAATCCTTGCGCGCTTGAAGTTTGGCTTCCGAGGCAATGCTTGCAAATTTGTTCCATGGGCAAACCGCCAGACAATCATCGCAGCCGTAAATACGATTTCCGATGGCTTTGCGAAACTCTCTCGCAATTGGCTCTTTATGCTCAATCGTCAAATAAGAAATACAGCGCCGTGCATCGAGTTGATAGGGCTGGGGGAAGGCATTGGTTGGGCAAACGTCGAGACAAGCCCGACAAGTGCCGCAATGATCGATTTCGGCTGCATCAAAATCAAGCACGGCGTCAGTCAGTATTGCACCGAGAAACAACCATGAGCCATGGTCACGGCTCACCAAATTTGTATGTTTGCCTTGCCAACCGAGCCCGGCATTGGCAGCCAGCGGCTTTTCCATCAGCGGGGCAGTATCCACAAAAACTTTGACTTCTGCGCCAAATTTGGCTGCAAATTTTGACGCAATCTCTTTCAAACGCCCCTTAACCACATCATGGTAGTCGCGGTTTTGCGCATAGACAGAAATTGCGGCGTGGCTTTTCAGTTCCAATGCAATCAGGGGATTTTGCTCCGGCCCATAATTCATTCCAAACACCAGAGCCGATTTGGCTTCGGGCCACATGGCATCCGGGCTGAGGCGGCGTGTCAGTGTTTTTTCCATCCATGCCATGGTGGCGTGATGGCCATTATTCACGAATTGCTTCAGTCGTTCGCCGGATTCAGGGTTTGCCTTTGCTGACGTTGCGCCAAAAGCACTAAAACCGGCTTTTACCGCTTCTTGTTCCAGAAAACGGCGAAGAGTAGTTGCCATTGATATTAGAAATCGAGATCTGAATAATGCGCGGCTGGGGCCAACCCGCGGACCCGGTCGGCTAATATGCCACGAAATGACGGCCGCGATTTCATGCGGGCATACCAATCACGGGCGGCAGGGGCTTCAGCCCAACTGATTTCGCCGAGATAATCGAGTGTTGACATTGCTGCCGCTCCCGCCAAATCGGCATAAGAGCGTGTATCGCCCGCCAGCCAATTTCGCGAACCGGCCAGCCAATTTACATATTTCATATGCTGGGCCAAATTGGCGCGCGCCGTTCGCATGGCTTTTGTGTCTGGTGAACCGCCGCCCTCTTGTGCGGTCATAAGTGGTTTAAAAACCCGCTCGCGCACCAATGGGTTTACAACCTCAATGTACATTTTATCCAGAAACCATTCGGCCAACCGGCGCGTTTCTGCGCGGCCAAGCGGGCTGCCGGGAAACAGCTTTTCAATCCGTGATAGAGGCGCCCGGGTTTCATCGAGATATTCAATGATGACTTGCGCGCCAATGACAGGTTGGTCGCCTTCAGCCAGAAGCAATGGTAATGTGTTGGCTGGGTTGACCGCAACAAACTCGCCGCGGCGGGCCCACGGTTTTTCTTCAACAAGCGCCAATTCCTCGCCATATTCACCAAACGCCAGCCGCACATAACGCGAAGGCAGAGACATCGAATGATGAAACAAAGTCAGCATGGTTAGGACCTTAAACGGGATGCTGCGCCGGGAAAAGGCACAGACGTGACAATTATGCAGCCAACAGCGTAAACCAGTGGTGAAGATACCCCGAATCAAATGTGGAAAAAATGGATATCGGAACATTATTTCAAGCACTCATGTTGGGCATTATTGAGGGCCTGACAGAGTTTTTGCCCGTTTCCTCAACGGGCCATATTTTGCTTGCAGGCCATTTTCTCGGGTTTAACTCCACCGGTAAAGTCTTTGAGATCTGTATTCAGCTGGGCGCAATTCTTGCGATTTTGATTGTGTATTTCCAGCGCCTTTGGTCGATATTCATTGCTTTACCGTCTGATCCAAGGGCACGGCGTTTTGTGCTCGGCATTCTGATTGCGTTTTTACCGGCGGCCATTATCGGTGTTTTGGCCCATGATTTTATCAAAACGGTTCTGTTTGAATCGCCCATGCTGATCTGCATCATGCTGATTTTGGGCGGGTTCATTTTACTATGGGCCGATAAACTGGCATCAGTGCCAGTCCATACCGACGTGATGAACTACCCGTTATCGCTCTATCTTAAAATCGGCTTGTTTCAATGTTTGGCAATGATCCCCGGCACATCGCGTTCGGGTTCAACAATTGTTGGCGCGCTGCTGATGGGTACGGATAAGCGCTCGGCAGCTGAGTTTTCATTCTTCTTAGCCATGCCCACGATGGTTGGCGCATTTGCCTATGACATCTTCAAAAACCGCGATTTACTGTCGATGGATGACAGTGTGATTATTGGCGTTGGTTTTATCGCCGCGTTTATTTCGGCATTGGTGGTTGTACGCGCGCTGTTAGAGTTCGTGTCTAAAAACGGTTATGCGGTGTTTGGCTGGTGGCGCATTATAGTGGGCAGCTTGGGTTTAGCGGGGCTTTATGTTTTTGGTTGATTGTATTGCCCGTGCTCGCGGAAACGCCAAAGATACGTCGGCAAAATAACTTCGGCTGACATTGGCGAAATGCCCATGCCTTGTAAAGTCAGGCCTGCAAGCTTGGCTTTGTCACTAACAACATTATCATGCTCCAACATGATAACCTGATCTTTGGTAAGCAATGGCTTTGGCAACATGCCCATGATTGTGCCTTGGATTTTGGCGATGAAAAACGGAATCGCAATCAGAGGCCGTTTACGGCCCGTCATTTCCAACACCAGTTCAAGGCATTGCTTAAAGGTTTTAACGTCTGGCCCGCCAAGCTCATAGGTTGCGCCGGGCGTCAAAAGCCCATCCACTGAACGTGCAACAGCTTCGGCAACATCACCAACATAGACCGGTTGGAACCTGGTCTTGCCACCGCCGATGAGCGGCAAAAACGGCATGAACCGGGCCAGACCGGCAAATTGATTAAAGAAATTATCTTCCGGCCCAAACACAATTGAAGGCCGTAAAATAACGGCCGATGGAATGGTTTCTAAAACAGCAGTTTCTGCGCCGGCTTTGGTTTTTGAATAATCAGCCAAACTGGCTCTATCTGCGCCGATGGCCGAAACATGGGTTAGGCCCGCACCCACATCGCGGGCAGCTTCAGCAACGGCGCGCGCACCAAACTCCTGTACGGCATTAAAAGTCTGTTGGCCGCTTTCATATAAAATACCGACAAGATTAATGACATGATCCGCGCCCTGCACCGCGCGGTTGACAGATTCACGATACCTCAAATTGGCTTGCACAGCTTGGATTTGGCCGGCATTGCCAAGCGGCTGCAAATGACCTGCCAAATCCGGCCGTCTTACCGCAACCCGTACCCGGTAGCCGCGCTTGGCGAGCGCCGCCACAACATGCCGTCCGACAAAGCCGGAGCCGCCAAACACCGTGACCAGTTTTTCGGAATTCATATGCGCACCTTTGGGCCAATTTTCTAAAATTCTAATAGCGCGGGTTAAGCTTAAAATGAAACGGGAAATTGACACACCCAATCCAGCGCAGTTCAGCTTGAACAGCTGACTTCCAAACCACGCAGGCTTTCCGGCGGGGGGCCCGCAAAGCGGATATCGTCAGGGTTGCCCGATGCAGCGCGATCGTCAAACGGATGGGTGACACATATGAATATGCGGTCAATCATACTCAAATCACTGTCGTCTTCAACGGCGCGGATTGCGGTTTCAGCAACCCAATTGCGCAAAACAAAATTGGGGTTGACGGTGCGCATAGCGGCACAATCTGGCCCGGTTGCCTGCCAACGCTTTAGCCAATCTTCGAAGGCCGCGCTCTCAACACCAAAATCCGCGATCAAAAACCGCGGATCGTCCTGATCCAAGTTCGACAAACGCCGGAAGCTTTGCGTGAAATCCGTTTTAGCACGCACCATCATTTGGAATGCTTCAGGGATGAGCTTGTCGTGCGCGGTGCCGGTCAAACCAAATTTCGCCCGCATCATCGGCAGGGCGGCGTTTTGGTAGGCAGGCTCATAGGCTTTCAGCCCCGCTTCCAGATCAACGCTATCCACCAAACCGGCCAATGCCGCGGCCAAGGCTTGACAATTCCAAAGGCCAACTGATGGCTGGCGGGCAAAGGCATAGCGGCCTGAATGGTCGGTGTGGTTGCAAATAAACAAAGGTTCATAAGCATCCATGAAACCGAACGGGCCATAATCAATTGTCAGCCCGAGGATCGACATATTGTCGGTGTTCATGACGCCATGGCTAAAACCAACGGCCTGCCACATCGCCATAAGTTTGGCTGTTCGCTCACAGATTTCGCGGAAAAACGCGGCATAATCTTGCGCGGCAATTTCAGGAAAATGCGAAAATATCACAGTGTCCGCGAGCTCCCGCAGTTTTTCCGGCTGGCCGGTATGGGCAAAATATTCAAAATGGCCAAAGCGGATGAAACACGGCGCCATTCGTGCAACCACAGCGCCCGGCTCAATTGTTTCACGAAACACCCGTTCGCCAGTGGCAATAACTGACAGCGCCCGCGTGGTGGGAATGCCCAAAGCGGCCATCGCTTCGGAACAAAGATACTCACGAATTGATGAGCGCATCACCGCTCGGCCATCGCCAAAGCGAGAATAAGGTGTTTTGCCCGCGCCTTTGAGCTGTATTTCTTGTTGGCCGTCCGGCCCATCCACAACGCCATACGACAGTGCGCGTCCGTCGCCCAATTGCGAAACATAAGAACCAAACTGATGGCCAGAATAGACAGAAGCTGTTAGTCGTTCCGGGTGGGTTTTGCCGGAGAAGAAATCGGCAAATTCCACTGTGCCAAGCTCTTTAGCATTAAGCCCGATCAATCTTGCAGTCTGAGCAGATGCGTGGATTAATTGCGGTTTTGTATCTTCCATCTCTGAGCTGACGCCTGATACAAAGCCAGGGCCGGCGAAAACTGACGGCAAAAGATTGTGCAGCATCCTCAATAATCCACTTGTATCAAAAAAAGCCCTTGGGGCGGAGCAACCGGGCCGCAGGCTTTACGGTCACGGGCTTTTAAGGCTTCAATAAGACTATCATTTGTCCACCGCCCGTCACCCACCATTTTAAGGCTGCCAACCATGGAACGCACTTGATTGTGCAAAAATGAGCGGGCCGATGCTGTGATTTCAATTATCTCGCCTGCTTGGCCGTTCATCCTTTCAACACGCCGCACATCCAGCCGGTCAAGCGTGCGCACGGGTGATTTGGCTTGGCAGTCGGTTGAGCGAAATGTGGTGAAATCATGCGTGCCGAGCAGCAGTTTAGCGGCCGTATCCATAGCCTCAACATGAAGCGGCTTTCTCACCCACCAGCAGCGGTTTTCATCAAATGTTAAATGCGCGCGGCGGTTGAAAATAACATAACGGTAATGACGGGCCGTGGCAGAAAACCGCGAATCAAAACTTTCATCCACGGCTTCACAAGCTAAAATCGAAATCCGCTCAGAGCCAATTCGAAGCCGCGCGTTAATGGCATCCATAATGGTTCGCGGCGGTAAATCCTTAACCATGTCAAAATGGCCAATTTGCGCAACGGCGTGAACGCCAGTGTCTGTGCGGCCCGCGCCAAACAAAGTTATCGGGGTTCCTGCCAGTTCCAGTGTTGCCGCTTCAATTGCGCCTTGCACACTCCACCCGTTGATCTGGCGCTGCCAGCCGACATAGGGTGAGCCATCATATTCAATGGTGAGTTTATAGCGCGGCATTATTTGATAACTTTGGGCTTGGAGCCACGCAGGAGTTCACCCCCCGACATGGCCTTGCCACCGGCGCGTTGGACTTCAACAAGTTCAACAAAGCCGTCACCGCAAGGTTGAAGAAGGCTTCCGGTTTCAGATACGCGCGACTTCAAAACCTTGACCCGTTCATAGCCTTGTCCAAAATCCATTTCGCACCATGCGCCCGGCCACGGCGACAGCCCGCGAATATGGT
>JANOPZ010000046.1:0-11594 GCA_031422195.1 Limoniibacter sp.
CTCTTGCGCATTGACCCTTTATCGCTGGAACAATTAATCCACCGCACCATTGATCCCAAAGCCGCCCGAGATGTTATAGCAACCGGCCTTGCGGCATCACCAGGCGCAGCAACGGGCGCACTCGTATTTTCAGCCGCGGAAGCCGCTGCCCGGCGCGCCAATGGTGAAGCTTGCATCTTGGTTCGCACAGAAACAAGCCCGGAAGATGTGGTCGGTATGGCAGCTTCAGACGGTGTGGTTACAGCCCGAGGCGGCCTAACAAGTCATGCTGCGGTTGTTGCACGCGGTATGGGAAAGCCTTGCGTAACAGGCGCTGCTAGCCTGCAAATCGATTCTGCGCGCAGAACAGTGGTTGCTCATGGCCGGGCGTTTACCTCTGGCCAGATTGTTACGATTGACGGCACTTCCGGCGAGATTTTAGCAGGGGCGGTGCCGACTGTTTTGCCTGAAATTTCCGATGATTTTGCTACTATCTTGGGTTGGGCTGATAAACTGCGCGACCTTGGCATAAGAGCCAATGCTGATATGCCATCAGATGCCAAAACAGCGCGTGAGTTCGGCGCTGAAGGTATTGGTCTTTGCCGTACCGAGCACATGTTTTTCCGCGAAGACCGAGTAGCTGTCATGCGCGAAATGATCTTGGCTGACAGCCAAGTGACGCGTGAAACCGCATTGAACCGCCTTGGCCCAATGCAGCGTGAAGACTTTGAAGAGCTCATTGAAATTATGGCAGGTATGCCGGTGACATTGCGCTTGCTAGACCCGCCGTTGCATGAGTTTTTGCCGAGCCGGGACCATGAGTTTGTTGATACTGCGCGTGCCCTTGGCATTGAAGTTGAAAGCCTGCGCATTCGCGTTGATGCGATGCGCGAAGTAAACCCGATGCTGGGCCATCGCGGGTGCCGCCTTGCAATTTCCCACCCGGAAATTCTTGATATGCAAGCGCGTGCAATTTTCGAAGCGGCGATGAATGTTGAAGATAAATCAGGCCGAAAAATTGAACCAGAAATTATGATCCCGTTCGTTTCAGCCGCGGAAGAAGTGCGAATAGTGCGTGCGCGGATTGAGAAAATGGCTGATCTTATCGCAAGCGAGCGCGGACGCAGGCCGCACTACAGTGTAGGCACAATGATTGAGTTGCCGCGCGCGGCGTTAGGCGCGGACCGTATAGCCAAGGAGTGCACATTTTTCTCGTTTGGCACCAATGATTTGACGCAAACAACCTATGGAATTTCGCGCGACGATTCTTCGCCATTTTTGGCGCTGTATCGCGAGCGCAGGGTTTTCCAAGATGATCCGTTTCAGAAGTTTGATGTGCTGGGTGCTGGCGAACTGATGCGCATTGCCACAGAAAAAGGCCGAAAAGAACGCCCGGAAATAACAATTGGGGTATGCGGCGAACATGGCGGCGAACCAGGCTCAATTGCCTTTTTTGATTCGCTTGGCCTCGATTATGTTTCGTGTTCTCCATACCGCGTACCGATTGCGCGCTTGGCTGCGGCTCAGGCTGCAATCAGGCGCAAAAGTGCCACCAAGATTGCAACCACGTAATGTCTTGCCAAACGTAGGGTTTTGAGTTTGTCTTATCTCTATTTAGGAGGAGATTGACATGCGTGGTTTAATGCAAGACTGGCCATTGCTGGCCCATACCGTAATTGATCACGCGGCGCGGTTTCATGGACAGCGCGAGGTTATTTCGCGGTCGGTCGAAGGGCCAATTACGAGCACCAATTATTCAGAGATTCGCCAGCGGTCGCTGAAAATTGCAAAGCGGCTGACGCGCGATGGTATCAAGTTGGGTGATCGTGTTGCCACACTGGCGTGGAACACTGGTCGCCATCTGGAAACGTGGTACGGCATCATGGGCATTGGTGCGGTTTGCCATACGCTGAACCCCAGGCTGTTTCCTGACCAGATCGCTTGGATCATGAACGACGCCGAAGACTCCATGTTGTTTGTCGATTTGACCTTTGTGCCGCTGGTTGAAAAAATTGGGCCGCTTGTGCCCAGCCTTAAGAAAATTATTGTGCTGACAGATCAAGCGCATATGCCGCAAACATCTCTTAATGCTGTGCCTTTTGAAGAGTGGCTCAATGAAGCTGATGATGATTTTCAGTGGGCAAAATTCGATGAAAATACTGCTGCTGCAATGTGCTACACTTCTGGGACGACAGGCAACCCGAAAGGCGTTGTCTATTCGCACCGCTCAAATATATTACATGCTTTAACGGCCATTCAGCCTGATTGTCTTGGCATTTCGGCGCTCGATACAATTTTGCCGGTGGTTCCGTTGTTTCATGCCAATAGCTGGTCAATAGCCTTTTCGGCACCAATGACGGGTGCCAGAATTGTCATGCCTGGCAGTAAAATGGATGGCGTTTCTATTTATGAACTGCTGACCACGCAAAAGGTATCCATTACAGCTGCCGTGCCAACCGTTTGGTTGATGCTTCTACAGCATTTGGAGGCGCATAACTTAAGCCTGCCCGACCTCAATAAAGTGATTATTGGCGGCGCAGCATGCCCACCGGCTGTGATCGAAAAGTTTGAGAAAAACTACGCTGTTACAGTGATACATGCTTGGGGCATGACAGAAATGAGCCCGCTTGGAACAGTCAGCTATATGACGCCGGAAACCAATGCGGGAGGTCAGTCATCCATCATGGCAGCCAAAACCAAGCAAGGTCGCGCGCCCTATTTGGTTGAAATGAAGATCACTGACGATAATAATCGCGAATTACCTTGGGATGGCAAAAGTTTCGGCCGCTTAAAGGTGCGCGGACCCGCTGTTTCAGGCGCTTATTACAGAAATACAGGTCCAGAGAATTTTGACCAAGATGGCTACTTTGATACCGGCGACGTTGCCCATATTGATGCAAACGGCTTTATGCAAATTACAGACCGCTCAAAAGACGTCATTAAATCTGGTGGTGAGTGGATTTCAACAATCGAAATCGAAAATCTGGCAGTTGGCCATTCATCGGTTTTTGAAGCTGCAGTGATAGGCATTGCGCACCCTAAATGGGATGAACGGCCATTGTTGATTATTGTGCGCAAGCCCGGCCACGAACCTGAAAAAGCAGAACTGCTGCAATTTCTTGAAGGCAAAATTGCTAAATGGTGGATGCCGGATGATGTGGCATTTGTGGATGAAATTCCGCACACCGCAACGGGTAAAATTCTAAAGACAAAGCTGCGCGAACAGTTCAAAGGTTACACACTGCCAACCCCGTAATGTCGAAGGTTCCATGCGCCGCCAAATTGTAAGACGGGTATCAAAATCGGCCAAGGCCGGACAGGCACTGGCGTTTTTTTCAGTTGTTTTGGGCCTTCTCGCCATTGTTGCGCATCGCTTTGGCCAAGTTGATACATTATCGTTTTTGCTGGCGGGTTCAGCAGCAAGCGTAATTGCTATTATTGCACTTTTTTTTGCAGGGATCGGTTTATGGCGCATGTGGAGCGAGGGCGCAAAGGCTGGTGGTGCGGTTTTGCGAACATTTGTTTTTGCAAGTCTAACGCTTAGTCCTTTGTTTGCAGCAGCAATCATGGGTGCACAAACACCGTTGATCAATGATGTTTCAACCGATTGGATTGACCCGCCGCAATTTCCCATTGGCAGCCGTGTTGATGTGATGCCGCCTATTAGTGAACCGAAAAGTCAGACTGAAATTGCCCAATTACAAGCAGAAGCCTATCCAGATATACAGACGCAAAAGCTGGTTATTGATCCGCAATTGGCTGAGCAGATCATTCGCGCATCAGCAAAAACACTGGGATGGCAACCGACAACGCGCTCTGGAAGTATTAACAGCCCCGATGGCGCAACGCAGGCCTTTGAAACGCAATCACTGATTTTTGGTTTTACGGACGATATTATTGTGCGGTTAAAGCGTGGAGATGACGGGTTGCTGATGGACGTGCGTTTAACAGGCCGTGCTGGTGAGAGCGATTTAGGGGCGCATGCAAAACGCATCGTTTCATTTTTTGCAGCATTCGCCAGTGAGCAACGAAAGCGCGGCATTTAAGCTTTGTCTAAGGAGGTCGATCAATGAAGGGTTGCATCATAGGCTGGTCGCATTTGCCGTTTGGCAAACACAGCCAAGCCTCTGTCGAGAGTATGGTTGTTAGCGCTGCCAATGCCGCGCTGGCCCACGCGGGACTAAGCGCTGGCGATGTTGATGAGATCGTACTTGGTCATTTTAACGGCGGGTTTTCCGCGCAGGAATTTACAGCGTCGCTGGTGCTTCAAGCGAATGATGCTTTGCGGTTTGTGCCTGCTACACGTGTGGAAAACGCATGTGCAACAGGCTCTGCAGCAGTACGCGCCGGGCTTCGCGCCATTGAAGCAGGTGCCGCCCGTATTGTGCTGGTGGTTGGTGTTGAACAAATGACCATAACACCGGCGCTAGAAATTGGCGCAAACCTGTTGAAAGCTTCGTATTTGCCGGAAGACGGCCAGACCGAAGGCGGCTTTGCCGGCGTGTTCGGCAAAATTGCTTCACTTTATTTTCAGCGGCACGGCGACCAATCTGATGCTTTGGCAACTATTGCAGCAAAGAATCACAAAAACGGTATCGACAACCCGCTGGCGCAAATGCGCAAAGATTTTGGCTATGATTTTTGTCGTATGCCAAGTGATAAAAACCCGTTTGTTGCCGGGCCTCTCAAGCGCACGGATTGTTCGTTGGTTTCTGATGGCGCGGCAGCTTTGGTGCTGGCCGATTTTGAGACCGCGCTTTCGATGAAGCGTGCAATCGCTTTTCGCGCCAATGAGCACGTGCAGGATTTTCTGCCAATGTCGAAGCGCGATATTTTGTTGTTTGAGGGTTGCGCAGAGGCTTGGAAGCGCGCATTTGCCAGCTCAAAATTGAAACTTGATGATCTATCGTTTGCTGAAACCCATGATTGCTTTACCATCGCCGAACTCATTGAATATGAGGCGATGGGCTTAGCAAAGCCGGGGCAGGGCGGGGCAATTGCGCTTGAAGGCCAGACCCAAAAGGGCGGGCGCTTGCCCGTTAACCCGTCCGGTGGGCTGAAGGCTAAAGGCCACCCGATTGGCGCTACCGGTGTTTCAATGCATGTTTTGTCAGCGATGCAACTCGTGGGCGAAGCCGGAGATATGCAAGTGCCGAATGCCAATTTGGCAGGCATTTTCAATATGGGCGGCGCCGCAGTTGCAAATTATGTTTCGATTTTAGAGCGGATCAAATAAATTTTGTTTGGCCGTTAGGAGTTTTGCTTTGCCCAACCCAATTGTCGTTGAAATTCTGCGTGGCGGTATTGTTGAAAGTCGACATCGCGGCACAGTGTCGGTGTTTGATGGTGATGGCAGCCAAGTGCTTCAGCTTGGCGATGTCATGCGGCCTGTGTTTCCGCGATCGGCCTGCAAACTGATCCAAGCTCTGCCGTTTATTGAAACTGGTGCCGCGGATGCTTACGGCTTCGGCAATAAAGAGTTGTCGTTGGTCTGTGCTTCGCATTCGGGAGAGCCGGAACATATGGCGCTGTCTGAAGCCATGTTGATGCGCGCTGGCCAAAGCGTTTCCACTTTGGAATGCGGTACACATTGGCCGTTTGATTTGCCAGTGGCGATTAAACTGGCGCAATCCGGTGCTTTGCCCAATGCCTGCCATAACAATTGCTCAGGCAAACACGCCGGTTTTATTTGCACATCATGCCATCTTGGCGAAGACCCTAAGGGCTATGTCAATGCTGCACACCCGGCGCAAATGCGTGTGCGCGATGTCATGGCAGAAGTAACGGGGGCTGCGCATGCATCAGAATTCTGCGGCACGGATGGTTGTTCGATTCCAACCTATGCTATCGCGCTCAATGCCTTGGCTTATGGTTTTGCCAAGATGGCAACGGGCCAAGGCCTTTTGCCAAATCGTGCAACAGCGGCAAAACGTTTGATGCAAGCTTGTATGTCTGAACCTTTTTATATGGCAGGCACGAAAAGGTTCTGTACCGACATTATGAAGGCGGCACCCGAGCGCGTCTTCGCCAAAATTGGTGCCGAAGGGGTGTATTGCGCCGCAATCCCCGAGTTGGGCTTTGGCATTGCACTTAAGATCGATGATGGTGCATTTCGCGCGGCTGAACTTACGGTCGCCGCCGTCATTGCACATTTGGCAAAAGCGGTGCCCGAAATTGCAGAACCTGTTGGCGCCATGGCCCGTAAGGCTGACCGCAACTGGAACAAAATCGGCGTTGGTGAACAGCGCGTTGTCGCAAATATTTTTGGGTAAGATGCACTTTTAGGTCATAAAAAAACCCGGTGTGTCCACCGGGCTTAAAACCGAGAACCAAGGCAAAAAGTTACACTTTTGAGTGCATCTCTTCAACATAATCCCAATTGATCAAGCTATCGACAAACGCCTCCAGATATTTCGGGCGGGCGTTACGATAGTCGATGTAATATGAATGTTCCCAAACATCGCAGCCCAAAATAGGCGATGCGCCATGCATCAGCGGGTTTTCGCCATTTGGTGTTTTCATAATGGCAAGTTTGCCGTCTTTAACGGCCAGCCATGCCCAGCCAGAGCCAAACTGTGTGGTGCCGGCAGCAATAAAGTCGGCTTTGAATTTGTCATAGCCACCCAAATCAGTGTCAATGGCCTTGGCAATTTTGCCGGGCAATTTGGTGCCGCCGCCGCCCTTTTTCATCCAATTCCAAAAATGCATATGGTTGTAGTGCTGGCCAACATTATTAACGAGGCCCGCAATTTTTTGATCAAAAGCGGCTTTGCAAATATCTTCGACAGAATGTCCGGCGAGGGCCGAGTCTTTCAAGAGATTATTGCCATTGGTGACATAGGCCATGTGATGCTTGTCATGGTGAAACTCAAGGGTTTCGCGCGACATGAAAGGCGCAAGCGCATCGTAATCATAAGGCAGATCGGGCAAAGTCAGCGCCATGGGGTTTCTCCTGAATTGGGTTATCTACTTTTTGTAGATAGGCATTTGGAGCTTACGGGGCAAGCGGCTATGATAAATTTAGAATGCTGACTTCATCGACAAAATTGAGACCGGCAAACCTGCAACACACTTTTTACATTGCGGCAATTTAGCCCTCTGCCCACTTGCCCCATTAATATAAAGCGTTAAACCAAGCAAACCAAAGCGCTTTGTGGGGCATTATGACCAATAATCTGAAATCACGCCGTGACATGTTGGCTCTGTTTGGTTCTGGTGCAGCACTGATGGCATTGTCCGGCTGTACGATAGGACGCAAAGTTGACGACGAGCCGGTTGATCAAAAAGGCAAGAAAAAGAAAACATCCAAAATGGGGCCGCTTCAATTGAGCGCCACTGGCGGGCCGGAAGACTACAAAGGCATGTACGCTTCAGTTACCGATGGCGGGTTTAAGCTGCCAACCGTGCCTTACGAGAAAGTGCCGGAGCAATTCCGCCGGCAGATCGTAGAAAATAATACTGGCTATCCAGAAGGCACTATTGTGGTCGATACCGGCGCGCGCCATCTTTTCGTCACCTATGGCGAGGGTAAGGCCATTCGTTATGGCGTTGGCGTTGGCCGCGAAGGCTTTTCATGGTCTGGCGCAGCTGTCATGCAATGGAAGCGCGAATGGCCACGTTGGACACCGCCAGAAGAAATGATTGCCCGCAAGCCCGAGCTGGTTAAATACTCAGCTGCAAATGGTGGCCAAAATCCGGGTCTCGAAAATCCGCTCGGCGCACGTGCGATGTATTTGTTTGATAAGGGCGCAGACACCGGCTTTCGGTTACACGGTTCGCCGGAATGGAAATCGATCGGTACCAATGCCTCATCAGGCTGCGTGCGTTTGATCAACCAAGACGTGATTGATCTTTATGCTCGCGTGCGTGGCGGCATGAAGGTTGTGGTGCTTTAAGCACCACTTATCTTCTTAAAAAGCTTCCCAAAATCCCGCGGACAATCGCTGCGCCAACTTGGCGGCCAACGGAACTGGTCACTGAGCGGACGACTGATTTCATAGCCGCTTCCGTTACGCTTTGACGCCCTGATGACCGGCCAGAAGCGCGCGAATTGGCCCTTTCCTCCCGCTCGGCCAGTATGTCATCGATTGCGCGTTGTTTTTCTTCTGCCTCGTCGGCTTTCTGCCGTTCTGCGGCTTTGGCGTTTTCAACGCCGCGTTTGGTCAGCATTTCGTAGGCAGATTCCCGATCAACCGTTTCATCATACAATCCGGCTACCGGTGATTGTTTGATCAACGCTGCGCGCTCGCTGTCAGTGATCGGGCCAAGTCGCGATGCCGGCGGGCGAATAAGTGTTCTTTGAACCATCGATGGAATGCCCTTGGCTTCCAGAGTGGAAACCAGCGCCTCGCCGGTGCCAAGTTTGGTTATAGCCTCGTAGCAAGAGAAATCAGGATTTGGACGGAATGTATCGGCTGCCGTTTTGACAGCCTTCTCTTCGCGCGGTGTAAACACGCGAAGCGCGTGCTGAAAGCGGTTGCCGAGCTGAGCCAAAATTGTGTCTGGCACATCCAGTGGCGACTGGGTGATAAAGTAAATGCCAACGCCTTTGGAGCGGATTAGCCGCACCACTTGCTCAATACGTTGCACCAAAACCGGCGGCGCATCGTTGAACAATAGGTGGGCTTCATCAAAAAAGAACACGAGTTTGGGTTTTTCAACATCGCCAACCTCAGGCATTTGCTCAAAGAGTTCAGACATCATCCAAAGCATGAAAGTGGCATAGAGACGCGGGCTGAGCATAAGTTTGTCGGCCGCCAAAACGCTGATGGCGCCGCGTCCATCGGGTGTGGTGCGCATAAGGTCGCTAAGATCAAGGCCGGGCTCGCCAAAAAAGTTGGCAGCGCCTTGCGTTTCAAGCACCAAAAGTGAGCGTTGAATAGAACCAACGGATTGGCGGTTAACGTTGCCATAGCGCGCAGAAAGTTCCTCTGAGCGTTCTGCCAAATTCAGCAACAATGATTGAAGGTCTTTCAAATCGAGCAGCAGCAGGCCCTCTTCATCGGCAATCCGGAAAGCGATGTTCATTACGCCTTCTTGAGCTTCAGACAGGTTCATAATGCGCGAGAGGAGGAGTGGCCCCATTTCAGAAACAGTAGCGCGGATTGGGTGGCCTTTTGTGCCAAACAAATCCCAGAAAATCACCGGGAACTCTTGATACTCATAGGGATCAAGCTTGATTTGCTCAGCACGTTTGGTGAGAAAATCTTTGTATTCGCCAATTGCGCCTATGCCTGACAAATCACCTTTCACATCAGCACAGAAAACTGGCACGCCTTGGTTTGAAAACCCTTCCGCCAAAATTTGCAGTGTGACGGTTTTCCCAGTGCCAGTGGCGCCAGTAACCAAGCCGTGCCGGTTGCCATATTTAAGCAATAGTGTTTCTGGGCGTTGATATTGATCATCGTTGGTGCGGCTCGCGCCGATAAAAAGCGTTTCGTCAGACATAAAATTTGCCGGGGCAGGCCCGTCCCTAAGAGCGTTCAAAAGTGCTTATATGCGTCATATTGCGATCACTCAATCAGTCTAATGCTTGATCGTTGGCCGGAAGCGCTTTAACAGGTATTCCAAACGAATGGAGATTTTAATGGAAGAACTTATTTCACGCATCACGGCATCAGTTGGTATTGATGCAGACACCGCGCAATCAGCGGTTGGCTTGATTTTAGCATTTTTGCAAAAAGAAGGTGATGCAGGCGCTGTTACTGAAATGATGAATAAATTTCCCGGGGCTTCTGAATTGGCCGGTGAATATGCATCACAAATGGGCGGTGGATTTATGGGAGGCGGCGTCATGGGTCTTGGCCAAAAACTCATGGGTCTTGGCATGGGAATGGGCGACCTAACGGGCGTTGCCAAAGAAACAATCGGCTTTGCCAAAGAAAAAGCCGGTGCCTCAACGATTGATCAGCTGGTCGGCTCTATACCGGGCCTTTCGCAATTCGTGTAATGAGCGGGCAATAGTGCTCGCTACCACACTTTTGGGGGAAGTGGTTTGGATTTTGATGCGGCGGTCTTAGATAGCCCTTTTGCACCTGCCAGTTTTGAAGATTGGCAAGCAGCAGCACTGAAGGCTGCTAAGGCAGACCAAATCGCTGCCTTGCATTCTTCAGTTGAAGGTTTGGCAATTGCGCCGGTTGTGGTGCGTTTGCACGGTCATACGACAATTTACATGCACCGGCCCAGCTGGTTGGCATTTCAACGGATTGATGACCCTGATGTTGCCCGCGCGACCGTGCAGGCTGAAGCAGATGCCAATGGCGGGGCTGATGGCTTGGCATTGGTTTTTGAGGGCGCGATTAATGCCTTTGGTAGAGGCCTACCCGCAAACAGAGATACGCTTTTTTCGGTGCTGGATCGCATTGATTTAGAACGTACAGCGCTGCGCATTGATGCTCACCCGTCAATTCGTAACAGTGCAGAATGGCTGGTCGAGTTTATTCAATCCAGAAAGCCAAATCCGCGGACACTGCGATTGGCCACAGGTATTGACACGGCATCGATCTTTGCGACTTCAGGTCGCTTGGGAATGAGCTTTGAAGCCCTGAAGGCTTCATTACCACAGTCATTAACCGGCTTTTTTGCCTCAGGCCTACCGGGTATTCTGCTGGAAGCAGATTCCAGACCGGTTCACAACGCTGGCGGAACCGCAGCGCAAGAGTTAGGCTATGCATTGAGCGTTGCAGTAGGTCACCTGCGAATGGCAGAAGAAGCACGCCAACCAGCCAGCAATATTGCGCCTTCGATCGGTTTTGCGCTTAGTGCTGATCAGGATTTTGTGCTGACGATCGCTAAGCTTCGTGCACTGCGTTTGCTTTGGAACCGCGTTCTTGAAAGCTGCGGCGTTGCTTTGAAGCAACCTGTCAAAGTTCATGTCGAAACGGGTTGGCGTATGATGTCAACGCATGACCCTGAAACAAATATCCTGCGCAGCGCAATTGCACTGAGCGCGGCGGCCTTTGGTGGGGCCGATAGTATTGCAGTTTTGCCGCACACTATTGCAAACGGCTTGCCGGATGCAATTGCGCGTCGCATTTCGCGGATGATGCAGCTTATTGCGCGTGACGAAAGCCATTTGGGCCAGGTCATGGATATGGCTGCAGGGTCGGGTAGCATTGAAACATTGACTGATGCGCTGTGTTTGGCCGCCTGGACAGAATTTCAGAAAATTGAAGGCGCTGGCGGGCCGTTGATGTCGCTAGCCTCCGGCATGTTTCAAGCCGATGTTGCCGCCGCGCGCACCCGCCGGGAAGCAGAAATGCGCACCACCAAGAGTATTGGCGTTAATGCGTTTCAAACAAAAGACAAACGTCCGGTAATAGTACTAGCGCATGCGCCGGTCGCAACCGTATTTCCATCAAAAGTCTGTTGTGAACGATTGCCGCTATGGTCGGTGGATACTTTGTTTGAGGCGGCAAAATGATACCGGATTTTAGTATTATTGAATGGCAAAAACCGGTCACAACACCTCCCAAGCGCAATTCATTTTTTGAAACGCCTGAAGGAATTGTGGTTAAACAAGCTTATGTTGAAGCTGACATTTCGAACACAGCTCACATCAATTCCATGCCTGGATTTGCGCCTTTTTTACGCGGGCCCTATCCGACCATGTACGT
>JANOPZ010000047.1:0-7909 GCA_031422195.1 Limoniibacter sp.
AACGCCCGCCGCCGGAGTTATTAGACCCGGAATTTCCCATTTGGCGCGGCTGATCATCATTGCCCATGGAATCGCCGCCAGAATTTCTGCTTCCAAGCATAGTCAGTTCACCACGAAATTTCTGCAGCACAATTTCAGTAATTGATTTTTCAACGCCCGATTGATCCTGCCACTTGCGGGTTTGCAGCGCGCCTTCAACGTACACCGTTGTACCTTTTTTCAAATATTGCTCGGCAATCTTTGCCAAGGACTCATTGAAAATAACCACGCGGTGCCACTCGGTTTTTTCCTTGCGCTCACCGCTTTGCTTGTCGCGCCAGGTTTCGGATGTGGCGATCGAAAAATTCACCACCATATCGCCTGAATTAAGCCGTTTGACTTCAGGATCTTGGCCCAGATTGCCGATAAGAGTGACTTTGTTAACACTGCCAGCCATGGCCCTACTCCAAATTTCGTTAAAATCATGCTACACCAGTGTCACCACGCTGGCAGCATAGTTTCACACTGTCCACAATGTTCTTGTTTTATTCCAGTGCAAATGTCAATGTTTATGCGTTGCGCACTGGCGAAGCCGGTCAGCGCGGCCTAGGTACACCCGCTAACAAGTCTTCTCGCGCAAACTGGTTTGAACTTCATGGCCGAAAGTAAATTCATTTCAGTGCGCGGCGCGCGCGAGCACAATCTCAAAAATATCGATATTGATCTGCCGCGCGATTCATTGATTGTGATGACCGGCCTTTCCGGGTCCGGCAAATCATCGCTCGCTTTTGACACTATTTATGCCGAGGGCCAGCGCCGCTATGTCGAAAGCTTGTCGGCTTATGCACGCCAGTTTTTGGAAATGATGCAAAAGCCAGACGTGGATCAGATTGACGGCTTGTCGCCCGCCATTTCAATTGAGCAAAAAACCACATCCAAAAACCCGCGTTCAACCGTTGGCACGGTCACCGAAATCTACGATTATTTGCGCCTGCTTTATGCCCGCGTCGGCATCCCCTACTCGCCGGCCACCGGCCTGCCAATTGAGAGCCAAACTATCAGCCAAATGGTTGACCGCATTCTGGCGCTGGAAGAAGGCACACGATTGTTTCTGCTCGCACCAATCGTGCGCGGCCGTAAAGGTGAGTATAAAAAAGAGTTGCTGGAACTGCAGAAAAAAGGTTTCCAACGCGTGAAAATCAACGGCGCGTTTTATGAAGTGGCCGAAGCGCCTGCGCTCGATAAAAAATTCAAGCACGATATTGATGTGGTGGTTGACCGTATTGTTGTGCGCGGCGATGTAGCGGCACGTTTGGCCGACAGCTTAGAAACCTGTTTGCGCTTGGCGGACGGCATTGCGGTCGCCGAATTTGCTGACAAGCCATTGCCAGCCGCTGAAACGTCTGAAGAAGGAGCCAATAAGTCTAAAAACGAAACCCATGAACGGCTACTATTTTCTGAAAAGTTCGCTTGCCCGGTTTCAGGCTTCACCATCACTGAAATCGAGCCGCGCTTGTTTTCATTCAACAACCCGTTTGGTGCTTGCCCCAACTGCGATGGCCTTGGCTTCAAAAACGCTGTCGATAGCGATATGATTGTGCCGGACGAAGCTTTGAAAATGAATGAGGCAATTGCGCCTTGGGCAAAATCGACTTCACCATACTATGCACAAACATTGGCAGGCCTTGGCAAAGCTTTCGGGTTCAAATTGACTGATAAATACAACACGATTTCCGTCGAAGCCAAAACCGCAATTCTCTATGGCACCGGCAAACGCGAAATTGACTTCAATTACGACGATGGGTTGCGCAGCTACAAAGCCGCCAAAGCCTTTGAAGGTGTTATCCCCAACCTTGAGCGCCGCTGGAAAGAAACCGATTCTGCTTGGATGCGGGAAGAAATTGAGCGCTTTATGGGCGCAACGCCCTGCCCCGTTTGCCACGGCGCGCGCCTGAAGCCGGAAGCTTTGGCAGTAAAAATTGATGGCAAGCACATTAGCCAAATCACCGACCAATCTATCCGCAAGGCTCTGGCTTGGTGCATTGATCTGCCTTCAAAACTCACGACAAAACAAAATGAAATCGCCACACGCATTTTGAAAGAAATCCGCGATCGATTGCGGTTTTTGAATGATGTTGGTTTGGACTATCTGTCGCTCAGCCGCAATTCCGGCACACTATCGGGCGGTGAAAGCCAGCGCATTCGCCTTGCGTCGCAAATTGGCTCCGGTCTTACCGGTGTGCTTTATGTGTTGGACGAACCGTCAATCGGCCTCCATCAGCGCGATAACGCCCGTCTCTTGGAAACGTTGAAACACTTACGCGATATTGGCAACACCGTGATTGTGGTTGAGCATGACGAAGACGCTATTTTAAGCGCGGATTATGTTGTCGATATCGGCCCGGCTGCCGGTGTGCACGGCGGCAGAATTATCGCTCAAGGTACGCCGCGCGAAGTGATGTCTCACCCAGATTCGCTCACCGGAAAATACTTGTCCGGCGCAATGGGCGTAAAAATGAATGATACGCCCCGCCCTGTGATTAAAGGAAAACGTATCCGCGTGAATGGCGCGCGCGGCAATAATTTGCGGAATGTGTCGGCTGACATTCCGCTCGGCACATTTACGTGCGTCACTGGCGTTTCGGGTGGCGGCAAATCGACGTTTCTAATTGAAACACTTTACCGTGCCGCCTCGCGCCGTATTATGGGTTCACGCGATGTACCAGACGCGCATGATTCCATTGAAGGTTTGGAGTTTATCGACAAAGTCATCGACATCGATCAATCCCCCATAGGGCGAACACCGCGCTCAAACCCTGCCACATATACCGGAGCATTTACGCCCATCCGTGAATGGTTTGCCGGCCTTCCCGAAGCAAAAGCACGCGGTTATCAGCCGGGCCGCTTTTCGTTCAACGTCAAAGGCGGGCGCTGCGAAGCCTGCCAAGGCGATGGGCTGATCAAAATCGAAATGCATTTTTTGCCGGATGTCTATGTCACCTGCGATGTGTGCCACGGCAAACGCTACAACCGCGAAACGCTGGATGTGACCTTCAAAACCAAATCCATCGCCGATGTTTTGGATATGACGGTTGAAGAAGGCGTTTCGTTTTTTGCAGCCGTTCCTGCTGTGCGCGAAAAGCTCGATTCACTTTTCAAAGTCGGGCTTGGCTATATTAAAATTGGCCAGCAGGCGACGACACTTTCTGGCGGCGAGGCACAACGCATTAAACTGGCCAAGGAATTGGCTCGCAAAGCTACTGGCCGCACACTTTATATCTTGGATGAACCGACAACAGGTTTGCACTTCCATGATGTTGCAAAACTGCTCGAAGTGCTGCATGAGCTGGTCGATCAGGGCAATACCGTAGCGGTCATTGAGCATAACCTCGAAGTCGTCAAAACCGCTGACTGGATCATAGACATCGGCCCTGAAGGCGGCGATGGCGGCGGCGAAATCGTCGCCATTGGCCGCGTTGCCGATATTATCAAGGAGCCACGCAGCCATACAGGCAAATTTTTGCGCGAAGTGCTTGAAAGAAGGCCCGGACAGAGGTTGGCGGCGGAATGAGATATAGCGCCTAAAATAAAATCAAATTGCCTATTTTATAGGCAAAATAACAAACATCTTTGTTGCCGCCCATTTTTCATCAAAATGAATTTTTGCAATTTTTCAGCTTTTTTGGTTAAATTTCACAATATCAACGCTTAACAATCTCGTTTCCCAGGTAATTTCCTGAAAAACCGTATCTATTTAGCGCCAATCAAACCAAAAATAACAAAACTGGCACACATTCTGCCTATTGAGGTTGAGAGTAAAATGCATGATGCTCTGTTGCATCAAAGCAACCTGTCGGGAGTGCCTTTCAATGAAAAAGATTGAAGCCATTATCAAGCCATTCAAGCTTGATGAAGTTAAAGAAGCGCTCCAAGAAGTAGGCGTACAAGGCATCACCGTAACTGAAGCCAAGGGCTTTGGCCGCCAAAAAGGCCATACCGAACTGTATCGCGGCGCCGAATATGTCGTGGATTTTCTGCCAAAAGTGAAAATTGAGATTGTATTGGCCGACGGTCAGGTTGAAATGGCAATTGAAGCCATCAAAAAAGCCGCACAAACGGGGCGCATTGGAGACGGCAAAATATTCGTTTCCAACATCGAAGAAGTCATCCGCATTCGCACCGGCGAAACCGGCGTAGACGCTGTCTGAGACAAGACTGGCTGAAACAAGACTGGCTAAAACAAGACTGGCTAAAACAAGTTCGCCTACCCACTCAAACAAACTGTAATCCTAACCCAAACAGGGAACTGATTGATGTCCACACCAGAAGAAATCGTAAAAAAGATTAAAGACGAAAAAATCAAATTTGTTGATGTGCGTTTCACTGATCCGCGCGGCAAAATGCACCACATGACCTATTCATCCGACCATTTTGGCGAAGACGTTTTTGCTGACGGCGTGATGTTTGACGGATCGTCAATTGCCGGTTGGAAAGCCATCAATGAATCGGACATGATTTTGATGCCGGACGCCACATCAACAAACATGGACCCGTTTTACGCAGAATCCACAATGTCGATTTTCTGCGACATTATCGATCCAGTCACTGGCGAAGCCTATAACCGCGACCCGCGCATGACGGCAAAAAAAGCTGAAGCCTACATCAAAACGTCCGGCCTTGGCGACACTGCCTATTTTGGCCCAGAGCCAGAATTCTTTATCTTTGATGATGTGCGCTTTAGCACTGACACTTACAATACCGGCTTTAAGGTAGATTCCATCGAACTTGGCATCAATACCGGTACCGAATATGAGTCTGGCAATTTGGGTCACCGCCCACGCCTTAAAGGCGGCTATTTCCCGGTGAACCCGGTTGATAGTGCGCAAGATATCCGCGGCGAAATGCTGCTCGCTATGACTGAAATGGGCATTAACGTTGAAAAGCACCACCACGAAGTGGCCGCTGCACAGCACGAATTGGCCATGATTTTCAACACATTGACAAAGAAAGCTGATGAGACCCAGCTTTATAAATACGTTGTTCATAACGTCGCGCATGCGTACGGTAAAACCGCAACGTTCATGCCAAAGCCAGTCTACGGCGACAACGGTTCCGGCATGCACGTGCACCAGTCTATCTGGAAGGGCGGCAAGCCTTTGTTTGCTGGCGATGGCTATGCAGGCCTTTCAGATATGTGCCTTTATTATATCGGCGGCATTATCAAACACGCCAAAGCCATCAACGCTTTCACTAACCCGGGCACCAATTCCTATAAACGCCTGATTCCGGGCTTTGAAGCGCCGGTATTGCTGGCCTATTCAGCCCGCAACCGTTCAGCTTCTTGCCGTATTCCGTTCTCGGGTTCGCCTAAAGGCAAACGCGTTGAAGTGCGCTTCCCGGATCCATTGGCCAACCCGTATCTCGCCTTCTCTGCGATGCTGATGGCCGGTATCGACGGCATAAAAAACAAAATTCACCCCGGCGCGCCGATGGACGAAGATTTGTACGATTTGCCAGAAAAGCGCCTGAAGAAAATCCCGACCGTTTGCGGCTCATTGCGTGAAGCACTTGGCGCGCTTGATAAAGACCGTGACTTCCTCAAAGTCGGCGGCGTGTTCGACGACGACCAAATCGATTCCTACATGGAACTCAAAATGCAGGAAAACCTGCGCTTCGAGCACACCCCGCATCCAGTTGAATATGACATGTACTATTCAAGCTGATTGTCTTGGATTGTCCAAACGACAGACCCCGGAGCAATCCGGGGTTTTTTATTTGGGGTAAGCGCACGCGCCGTGTCATTGTTATTCGATGATTCGCATTTTCATTTGGGCATTTAATGGCTGACGTTTCTGATCTTTTTGGTTCATCGCAACGGCCCAAACCGCAAAAGCAGTCTGCACCGGCAGTCAAGCCGGCTTTGAAGGCGTCAGGGCCGAGCGAAACCGATTACGATGCATCGTCCATCGAAGTGCTGGAAGGCCTCGAACCCGTGCGCCGCCGCCCCGGCATGTATATTGGCGGCACCGACGAAAAAGCGTTGCACCATTTGTTTGCCGAAGTGCTCGATAACTCTATGGATGAGGCGGTTGCAGGCCACGCGACTTTCATTGACGTTGAACTTGGCGTGGATGGTTTTTTGACGGTGAGCGACAATGGCCGTGGCATCCCCGTTGGTCCGCACCCTAAGTTCAAAGATAAATCCGCACTCGAAGTGGTGATGACCATTTTGCACGCGGGCGGCAAATTTGATTCTAAGGCCTATGAAACATCCGGCGGTTTGCATGGTGTTGGCGTGTCGGTGGTCAATGCACTTTCTGAAACATTGGAAGTGGAAGTCGCACAAAACCGCCGGCTTTTCCGCCAGACATTTTCGCGCGGCCACCCCATTACACCTCTGATTGAGGTGGGAGAAATCCAAAACCGGCGCGGAACCCGCGTGCGCTTCAAGCCGGATTTTCAAATCTTCGGCCATGACTTAAAATTCGATCCGGAGCGCGTCGCCCGTATGGCGCGCTCTAAAGCCTATCTTTACGGCGGCGTTGAAATCCGTTGGTCGTGTGACCCGTCTTTGCTCAAACCCGATACCAAATTCGGCCCCAAAGCCGTGTTTCATTTTCCGGGCGGACTGAAAGAATATCTGGCTGCGTCCATCGAAGGTGAAACCTTGGTTTCCGGCGAAATATTTTCCGGCAAAACCGAGAAATCCGGCCACGGTTCGGTTGAGTGGGCGGTGGCTTGGTTTACGGGCGATGGATTTGTGAACTCTTATTGCAACACCATCCCAACGCCCGAAGGCGGCACGCACGAACAGGGCCTGCGCACTATCCTGACGCGCGGTCTTAAAAACTATGCGGAGCTGACCAGCAATAAACGCGCAGGCAATGTAACATCCGAAGACGTGATGGTTTCTGCGGCTGGCATGTTGTCGGTATTTATCCGCGAACCTGAATTTGTGGGCCAAACCAAAGACCGGCTCGCCACCGGCGAAGCGCAACGCATAGTCGAAAACGCGGTGCGCGATAGTTTTGACCATTGGTTGACCGCCTCCCCGCAAGCCGCATCGCGCCTTCTTGATTGGGTTGTTGACCGTTCTGATGAACGTATGCGACGCCGCCAGGAAAAAGAAGTTAACCGCAAAACCGCCACGCGCAAACTGCGGCTTCCCGGTAAATTATCCGATTGCTCACAAAACGGCGCAGCTGGCGCTGAAATATTCATCGTTGAGGGGGACAGCGCCGGTGGCTCAGCCAAGCAGGCGCGTAACCGAGCCAATCAGGCCATTTTGCCATTGCGCGGTAAAATCTTGAATGTTGCCAATGCTGGCCGCGATAAGCTAACTGCAAACCAGCAAATCGGCGATCTGGTGCAAGCGCTCGGCTGCGGCATGCGCACCAAATATCGCGAAGAAGATTTGCGTTATGAGCGCGTGGTGATCCTTACCGATGCCGATGTTGATGGCGCGCATATTGCATCTTTATTGCTAACGTTTTTCTATCAGGAAATGCCCGATCTCATTCGCGGCGGGCATTTGTTTTTGGGCGTTCCGCCGCTTTATAGGCTGACGCAAGGTTCTAAAACCGTTTACGCCCGCGATGAAGCGCACCGCGAAGAACTCGTGCGTACTGTTCTTAATGGCAAGGGTAAGGTTGAAATCGGGCGCTTCAAAGGCCTCGGTGAAATGATGCCGGCGCAGCTAAAAGAAACCACGATGGACCCTTCAAAGCGCACGATGTTACGTGTAGAATTAATCAATGAAACTGAGCGTAGAACTGGTGATGCTGTTAATGATTTGATGGGGTCAAAGCCTGAGAGCCGGTTCCGCTTTATTACTGAACGCGCTGAGTTTGCCGACCGCGAAATGCTTTAGCACTGGACGACTGGCAATTGCGATTGACCCGTTTTCGTAAGCAACCTAACGCCAAAAACA
>JANOPZ010000048.1:0-64515 GCA_031422195.1 Limoniibacter sp.
ACGCTGAAATCGCCAAACTCAACGATGCCATGGGCGCGGCTTTCGACATTAAATTCGTGTTCAACAAATGGACGCTTGGCGACGCGTTTTGCAAAGGCACGCTCGGCCTCAACGATGACCAGATGGATGATATTTCATTCGATCTCCTCAAAACCATTGGCTTTAGCAAAGCCGACATCGAGGCGGCCAACGTGCATGTTTGCGGCGCGATGACGCTTGAAGGCGCACCGCACCTTAAAACCACGCATTACCCGGTGTTTGATTGCGCCAATCCGTGCGGCAAAGTCGGCAAACGCTATTTGTCGGTTGAAAGCCACATCCACATGATGGCGGCGGCGCAGCCCTTTATCTCGGGTGCGATTTCCAAAACCATCAATATGCCAAACGAAGCTACGGTTGAAGATTGCAAGCAATCCTACATGCTGTCTTGGAAACTGGCGCTGAAAGCCAATGCGCTTTACCGCGATGGCTCGAAGCTGTCACAACCGCTTAACGCCTCCCTCGTTGAAGATGATGATAGCGACGAAGACCAGATCGAAGCCTTGATGAACGCGCCAGCGGGCGTGCAAGCCGTGCAAATCACCGAGCGCATTATTGAGCGTGTGGTGGAGCGTGTCAGCCGCGAGCGTGAAAAACTGCCGACCCGCCGCAAAGGCTACACCCAGAAAGCCATCGTCGGCGGACATAAAGTGTATCTTCGCACCGGCGAATATAATGATGGCCGCCTTGGCGAGATTTTCATCGATATGCATAAAGAGGGTGCAGCGTTTCGTGCCATGATGAACAATTTTGCCATCGCGATTTCGCTCGGCATGCAATATGGCGTGCCACTCGATGAATATGTTGAGGCCTTTACCTTCACCCGCTTTGAACCGGCGGGCATGGTGCAGGGCAATGATGCGATTAAAAACGCAACATCAATCCTTGATTACGTGTTCCGCGAACTCGCGATTTCTTACATTGGCCGCCACGATTTGGGCCATGTTGACACCAGCGATTTTTCCAACACCTCGCTTGGCAAAGGCGTCACCGAAGGCAACTCAACGGTGGTTTCATCCGGCCTGACACGCGGCGCAAAACTGGCGGTTGTATCGGGGCGCAGTACATCGGCTGAACCTGCAGGCAAAGCCGTTGGCAATGCGCCAACGGCTTCCGCGGCAACCGTAACCGCATTGCGTTCAGTTTCAACCGGCGCTGCTACCGCCAAGAAACCCGCTGTACTCGATTTGCAAGCGGCCATCACCGCCTCCAACGAACCCGCCGCTTTCCGCCGCGAATACGAGGAAGCCGCAGCCGCGTTTGAGGAAGAGTCAGCGACCCAAGCTTTGTTCACCGACGAGGCCGAGCTCGACACCCTGAAAGCCAAAGCCGAAGCCTCAAAACTCCGCGCCCGCTCGATGTTGCAGGGTTACACCGGCGATGAATGCAGCGAATGCGGGAATTTCACGATGGTAAGGAATGGCACGTGTTTGAAGTGCGATACTTGTGGAAGCACGAGCGGGTGTAGTTGAGGGGATCACTACATCAATTATCGGGTAGAAAATGAAACCTTTGGTCTGAGAACAGTGTCAGGCCAAGGGTATATTGCGGACAAATAATGATCAAAAAGCTTGCAAAAAAAGAAATCTCTAGGACTCCACCTGTTTCGGTTCGCCGAAAACTCCGAGCCGAAGTCAACTTTGGATGCCCATTATGTGGTTCGCCTCATTTGGAGTATCACCATTTCGACCCGCCTTTCGCACGGAATAACCACCATAATCCTGATGGTATGATCGCTTTATGCGCCACGCACCATGCTCAAGCGGACGGTTTCTCCATCGAACAAATGAGGGAATTTAAGAAAACGCGCCAAAATAGCGTAGAAAGTACTTTTAACTGGCGACGAAAGCACACTGTTTTCGTTTGTGGAGGAAGTTATGCATATCAATGTAATGTGATGCTTTATGTACGTGGGGTGAATATTTTATATTTCGAAAAAGATGAGAATGGCTTTGATACACTGTCTTTAAATGTATTTGACACTCAAGGTGATCCTCTTTTTATTATGAAAAAGAATGATTGGATCTCAAAGACAAATGTTGATGATATCGTTGCTCCGCCTAAAGCAAATAAAATTCACCTTCTGTCATACCTTAATAGAATTGAAATTGATATAGATTTCAAAGACAGAGCAAAATTAGATGCAAGCGAACTTGATGTTTGCACAAAATTCAAAATTCCAAACGGGGATAACGTAGTATTCTGTTATTTTCGTGGCGAGATTAGATATCCCTTACCAGTTTCATTTAAATCAAGTAGCATTTCTTGTGGTGGACTAATCCTACGTGGCGGTTATCATAAAAATTCACAGTATTGTATATACCTATTATGAAAACGGTTGAATTCCTCACTTTAATACTAACAGTGATATTCATAATTAAACCTAACACTGCCTTCGTTAGCTCATAATCACTTCGCCAACCCGTCATCGAATTACGGTGACAGTGCACTTAACTGCAATCTTCAGCCATCATCCCCGGGACAAGCCCGACGATGACAGTGGGTATAATTGAAAATGCAATGAAACCAAAACATCAACTCAACTTTGAGCAGCGATGTTTCAGAATTTCGCCCGATCTCTCAACCGTCATCCTTGGCCTTCGCCCGGGGGCCAGCTTTTTTTCGACATTTTGCGAATGGCCAAAAGCTAGATCCTCGCATTCGCGAGGATGACGGTGGGTTTAAATTAAACCGCAGTGGAACCGAAAATATCACCTCCACTTCGAGCAGCGATGTTTCCTGATTTCGCACAATCTCTCACCCGTCATCCTCGTGCTTGTCCTGGGGGTCCAGCTTCCTTGCTGTAGGTCTGAAGATAAAAAGCTGGATTGCCGCCTGCGCGGGAATGACGGTAATAAAAGAACGCTGGCCAAAATCCTTCATGGTGAGGGCGAGCAAAGTGCGTGGACTCGAACCACGAAGGATTTGGCACAGATTGCGGGGCGTCCTTCGAGACGCGCTGCGCGCTCCTCAGGATGAAGGCTGAGTTTTGTGCCAAGTGGATTTCCGGATGATGGCTTGATTTACCAAGCGGATGTGCGGCCTTCACTTTAGGGGTGGTCGTGAACTTCTCTTGAACCCGAACTTGTCCCGCACCCAAGTTGACGTTTCTCCAAGTGCTGCACTTCAAGCTTAAGATGGCTGATCGCCGTCATTTCAAATTGATTCAAACTTTATCCTTTGGTGATGGTTTGATGGCAGAATTCTCGGCAAGGGGAATTTGCCATGCTCGACCGCCAGAGTTTTCACCATTCAGGTAAAGCACCGCAGCGCACAATTGCGTTGGCGCTTGGTGGCGGTGCGGCGCGTGGATGGGCGCATATTGGTGTTTTGCGCGCGCTAGATGAAGTTGGCATTAAGGTGGACATGATCGCTGGCACGTCGATTGGCGCGTTGGTCGGCGGGTGCTATCTGGCAGGGCGGCTTGATGAGCTGGAAAGCTTTGCCCGTAGCCTCAACCATCGCCGCATTTTCGGTTTGATGGATTGGCGTATTCGCGGTGACGGGCTGCTTGGCGGTCACCGGCTGCATGACCGGATGATGAAATATCTGGCGGGCGTGCGTATTGAAGACTTGCCTGCAACGTTTGTGGCGACCGCAACCGAAATTGTTACCGGCCATGAAATATTAATCAACAAAGGCAGCCTCGTTACCGCCATGCGCGCGTCATATGCGCTGCCCGGTGTGTTTGAGCCGGTAGAGTGCAACGGCCGCATTTTGGTCGATGGTGCGCTGGTGAACCCCGTTCCGGTTTCGATTTGCCGGATGCATGAGCGGCGCAGCGTTGTGGCTGTCAATCTGAATTATGATTTGTTTGGCCGCGCCGCAGTGCTGCAACACAGCGCCGAAGACCCTGATGCTGAGACCGAATATGCAGGCATAAAATTGCGCAAAACCGATGGCAACCGAATTGGTATTACCGGCGTCATGGTTGAGGCGTTCAACATCATTCAAGACCGTATTGCCCGCGCGCGTATGGCGGGCGATCCGCCAGACTTATCCATCCAGCCAAAGTTGGGTCACATTGGTTTGACCGACTTTCATAAAGCAAAAGACGCCATTGAAATTGGCTATCAGGCCACGATGGCGCGCACCAGCGAACTGGAGCGGATGATGGATGCAACCGAGCAGCTGTGGCGGTAACCTAAGCCATTGAAATATATGTACGAATGTCTTCAGCCTCACGCTGAACATCTTCAATGCGCTTTTTCACCACATCACCAATCGAGATAATACCAGCAAGTTTGCCGTTCTTTTCTACGGGCAAATGGCGGAACCGACCACGGGTCATCCGCGCCATAACGGTTTCTATGGTTTCATCTTCTCGGCACGTTTGCACTTTAGCTGTCATCGCTGTGTTTATGGGCTTTTCTAAGCAAGTGGCGCCTAGTTTTGAAATTTGCCGCACGACATCGCGTTCAGACAATATACCCTTGATATGGCCCAACTCATCGGTGACTACGATAGCGCCAATGCGTTTTTCACCCAGAATAGCAATCGCCGATTCAATAGTTGCGTCAGCCCTGACCGTGTAAACTTCACGGCCCTTGTTTTCAATAATTGCCTTAACAGTCATCGCTCTACCTCCCATGGCACGCTATGGTCGGTAACAATGCTGCGCCTCAAGCGCCAGAAATGCAAGAATGGATTAACGTTTTTGGGGGCCAGAAATATCAAACAAAGGCAGCAACAAAAGGCCGGCAATAAAGCCACCAATATGTGCTTCCCAGGCAATGTTGTCGCCACCAAAGTTGCTTATTGCGGGCAGGAAGTTAATGGCAAACCATATCAATATAAAGCTGATACTGGTGCGGTTTGTGAACGTTTCAAATACCGTAAGGCGACGGCCTGTAAAGCCGGTCTCCCCTCTCCCGCGAACCGAAAACCCGTAACGGGCTGCAGCGGCCGTAAAGCCGGAGACCGCACCCGAAGCGCCTATGAGTGGGTTTATGCTGTCATGGTGCAAAACAAGATGCAGTAAAGCCGCAGCAACTGCCGTAACAACAAAAAATGCTAAAAATCGGCTGGCCCCAATGCGCGCAGCAAGCGGTGCGCCAAAGACTGCCAACCACATCGAATTAATGGCAAGATGCGCCCAAGAACCATGAAGAAAAGCATATGTTACCGGCGACGTTACAAGAGACCATACCGGCAACCCAACCTCGCCCTGATAGGCCAGCGGGATAAACGCACCATAAGCGATGATATAGTTATTTTGCTCAGTATTGAGTATAAATTCACGAAATCCATGAATTCCGGCCATTAAAGCAACCAGCAACAAAACAACCGGCGCAATGTTAAACGCCGGTTCAGATTTAGCGCCTTGCCTCACTTCACTCATGGCGCACGCCAGGCAATCTTGCCAAGCGCTCTATGGCTTGTGCGTTTGCCTCAACCGCCAGCATCACAGAACCATCTTCGCGGTCTTCGCGTGCCGCCACATACGCTGAACCATAAATTTCTGGCAGCGCGCTTTGGCCGTGAATGCCAATCAGCAGATTATGGCGTTCCATACTGCCCGCAATCACTTCCTCTATGGCATCCAGCAACTCTGGCAGGCCTTCTCCTGTAAGAGCTGAAACCGCAAAAGGCGGGTTTGCGCCCGTTGCGCCTTTTTGCGCAATCATCAGCGCATCGCGGGCAACCTCGTCCATTTGGTCGATTTTGTTCCAGACTTCGATGACCGGCACGGTGCCACCAACAATTTGCAAGCCGAGCTCGCTCAAAATGCGTTTCACATCAGCGGCTTGGGCTTGCGAATCTTCGTTTGAAACATCGCGCACGTGCAAAACCAAATCAGCTTCCATGACCTCTTCCAAGGTCGCCCGAAACGCCGCAATCAAATGCGTTGGAAGTTCAGAGATGAAACCCACCGTATCTGAAATAATGGCAGGCGCACCGCGCGGCAGTTGTAATTTGCGAAGCGTCGGGTCGAGCGTGGCGAAAAGCATGTCTTCGGCCAAAACCTCAGCGCCGGTCAACCGGTTGAACAGCGTTGATTTACCGGCATTCGTATAGCCAACCAAAGCTACCACCGGATGCGGCAGTTTCTTGCGCCCTGCTCTGTGCAATGTGCGGGTCTGGCGCACTTTTTCAAGATCGCGCTTTAAGCTGTCTATCTTTTCCATGAGCAAGCGCCGGTCGGTTTCGATCTGGGTTTCGCCCGGGCCACCCAAAAAGCCTGCACCACCTCGTTGGCGCTCCAAGTGGGTCCATGAGCGCACAAGGCGGCCTTTTTGGTAGCTTAAATGCGCAAGCTCAACCTGAAGTACGCCCTCCTTTGTGCGGGCACGGCGGCCAAAAATTTCCAAAATCAAACCAGTGCGGTCGAGCACTTTGACCTTCATTTCACGTTCGAGATTGCGCTGTTGCACCGGCGTTAGCGGGTGGTCGACAATTAGCACTTCAATTTCAAGGTCTGCGATGATCTCGGCAATTTCAGCAACTTTACCGCTGCCCAGCAAGGTGCCCGCTTTTGGTATTTTCAGCGTAAAATGCTGGGCGTGAAGCACATCAAGGTCAATCGCCAGAGCAAGACCAACGGCTTCGCCCAGCCTGACATCACCGCTGCGAACGATACGCTCAACCATCGTGTTATCGTCGCCAGCGGTGTTTGAAACTCTGGTCAGCATCGGCACAATCACGCCTGCACGCACACCACGCCTGATACCGTCAGTTTTTGTCCCATCACTCAAATGGGTGATCGAAGAATTGTTCAAAAATATAGCCTTCTTAAATGCAGCACGACGCTATGTCTTAGATAGGTTCGCCTTCTTCGGAATCAAACATCGCAACAGGCCCGGCTGGCATAATTGTTGAGATTGCGTGCTTATAAACCAGCTGAACTTGTCCATCGCGCCGCAACAAAACACAAAAACTGTCAAATGATGTGACAACGCCAGTGAGTTTAACGCCGTTAACCAGAAAAATCGTCAGTGAAATACGGTTTTTACGAACCGCGTTGAGAAATATATCCTGCAAATTATGTGCGCGTTCTGCCATTTTATCGTGCCCTATTTTTTAAGACGTTTCTTATGGGTGCCCCGTATCGTTTTGATACAGGATTGCAGCATCGCAGGGATTTGGGCAACGTTCAATGGGTGCTAAGAAGGATATGTCGTTACTGCGCATAGGCGGCATGCGCTTCAAATAAATTTCCACTTACAAATCGCCGCCTAAACCCCCAGTGATTTCAATTTTCTGTGTAAAGCGGAGCGTTCCATTCCCACAAACTCTGATGTGCGGGAAATGTTGCCGCCAAAGCGTTTGATTTGCGCGATGAGGTATTCCTTTTCAAAGGCTTCACGCGCCTCGCGCAGAGGCAGCGCCATGATGTGAGTATCGGTGTTGTTCGGCACTTTGGGCATCATATCGCCAATTTCGGCAGGCAACATGTCGGCTGTAATCATCGAGGCGTCTTCTTCATCGCGCGACAGGATCATCAGCCGCTCGATCGTGTTGCGCAATTGCCGAACATTGCCGGGCCAATCATGGGCTTGCAAAACCGCCATGGCATCATTGCCAATAGGCAGCGAGCGAAGCCCGCTTTGGTCGCCATATTGCTTCATGAAATGGTCAACCAGAAACGGAATATCTTCGCGGCGTTCAGCCAGTCCCGGCACTTCCACCGGAACGACCGCAAGGCGGTGGTAAAGATCATCTCGGAAGCGTCCGCGTTCAATCAGTGCTTCCACGTTTTGCGCGGTGGATGAAATAATCCGTACGTCAACTTTGACTTTCTGATTGCCCCCAACCCGCACAAATTGCTGTTCGGTTAAGACGCGCAAAATTTTGCCCTGAGTCTCACGTGGCATGTCAGCGATTTCGTCCAAATATAATGTGCCGCGATGCGCTTCTTCCAAAGCGCCAACTTTGCGCTCCCCGCTTAGAGATTCGGTTCCAAACAGTTCCACTTCCATGCGGTCGGGCGTCATAGAGGCAGCATTGATGATTACAAACGGCATTGATGCCCGCGCCGAAGCACAATGCAATGCGCGGGCAACCAACTCTTTGCCGGAACCCGATGGCCCCAAAATCATAACCCGGCTGTTGGTCGGCGCAATTTTATCGATCGCAATGCGAAGCTGTTTTAGCGCATTGGATTTTCCAATAAACTCTGCAAGATCCCCGGAACGTTTTCTAAGCTCGCTCAGTTCACGGCGCATTTTAATGGTTTCAAGGGCACGTTCCGCCATTAAAACCAAGCGGTCGGCCTTGAACGGCTTTTCAATAAAATCATAGGCGCCGCGCTTTATAGCCGATACGGCGGTTTCCACATTACCATGGCCAGAGATCATGACGACCGGCAAATTGGGATGCCGTTGTTTAATAACATCCAATAATTCGAGACCATCCAGCTTGGAACCCTGCATCCAAATATCAAGAAAAATCAGGCCCGGCACACGCAAGTTAATGGCCTCAAGCGCGCTATCAGAATCTTTAGCCACGCGGACTTCATTGCCTTCATCTTCCAAGATGCCTGCCACAAGTTCGCGAATATCGGCTTCATCATCAACGACGAGAATGTCGTTTGCCATGGTGTTACGCCCCTAACTTTTCTAAATCTTTCCCGTCTATTGCGGGTTGTTCCATACTTAATAAAACCGGCAAAACCAATCGCACCATGGCGCCGTGCGTAAAGCCAAGGTTTGCAGGCGCATCAGCAAGTTCAATATTGCCCCCGTGGTCTTCGACAATCTTTTTGACAATCGCAAGGCCAAGTCCGGTCCCTTTTTCACGCGTTGTCATATAAGGTTCAAGCAGGCGTTGACGGTCTGTATCTGGAAAACCCTTACCGTTATCCACGATATCAACAAAGGCATTTCCGTCTTGTACTGAGATATGTACTAATACCTGACCATGCACTTTTTCTGTAAGCCCATCAATGGCTTCAGCGGCGTTCTTAATTAGATTTCCAATGGCCTGCCCCATCATTCGCGCGTCATACAAACCATAGATCGGCAGGTTATCACCTTGAATTTTGAAACTGATTTCACTGCGCGATACCTCAACCAAAAACATCGCGTCGCGGGCAATTGCGCAAATATCAGATTTTTCAAGCGTCGGTTTTGGCATTCGGGCGAAGGTTGAAAACTCGTCAACCATTCGGCCAATATCGCCAACTTGCCGGATAATTGTTTCAGTACACCGGTCAAACACTTCACGGTCATGCTCGACCATTTTTCCATAACGGCGGCGCAATCGTTCAGCGGATAACTGAATTGGCGTCAGCGGATTTTTGATTTCATGAGCAATCCGCCGCGCCACATCCGCCCAAGCGCTGGTCCGTTGCGCATCGACAAGATCCGTGATGTCATCCAGAGTAATCACATGGCTATGGTTATCAGCCGTCGATTGCTCCATGGTAATTTGCACATTGTAACTTCGTTCACGCCCTGCCCTGCGAATATTAATCGTGGCAGCACCAGATCGCTTATTCGAACGAACGACTTCTTCATATAGCTCGCTAATTTCAGGAATTAATGTTGCAAGCCCGGAGCCAACCGCTTTCATGGTCCGTGAGGCAAGTAGGGCGGTTGCAGCGCGATTGATAATAGTCACGTCCCCTGACGGATTAACACCAATAACGCCCGCTGAAACACCTGACAAAACGGCTTCGGTAAACCGTCGCCGGTTATCAATCATACCGCTGGCGTTCACAAGTTCAGTGCGCTGAGATGATAATTGGCCAATCATTTCATTGAACGTGTTTGAGAATGCTCCAAGATCGCCGTCTGAAGCACGAACCGGCAGACTCACTGTTAAATCGCCTTGGGCAACCGCGTCGGCAGCCTGTACCAAATACCGGATTGGCCTAACCAACCTGTCGGCAACAGCGATACCCGTCCATATGGCAGACAAAAGCACAACCAGCATGACACCCAAATAAAGCAGAGCAAACGCAATTTGTGTCGATGTCCGGTTAGCTTCCAAGCCGCGATATTCAGCAGCGTTTTCTTCCATCAATTTCAACGAACTGAGAACGCCAGCATCAACATTTCGAATGGAATAAAGGTAAGCGTCAGGAATGCGCTGCAAACGAATGATCGTGCCGACAAGGCCACTTTTGCCGGGCGGTATCAGCACTGCGCGCCCGTCTAATGCGGTTTGCAGTGCGTCTGACGGCACCGGCGGCAATTTGTCGTCACCTTCAATATCTGCCGAGACATTCACTGTACCGGTTGAACGAACAAGGGTTGCGTCAGCAAGGCCGCGTGCCTTTGCTTGTTGGGTCAGCAAGGTTTGGAAACCGGTCCGATCTAGGTTGTAAAGCGATTCAGCTTCATCCAACACAAAGCCGAGCGATATTGTTGTCCCTTGCAAGTTCCGCGCTGTTTCAGCGACATAGGCTTCTGCAACCCGGAATGATGAATCGATGATGGATCGGGTCCGCTCCTCAAACCAACGGTCAAGGCCTTGGTTCAAAGTTATTGAGGCAACAATAGCAACGACAATTGCCGGCACTGCAGCAACCAGTGAAAACAGGCCAATAATGCGAACATGCAGCCTGGAAGCGGCACGGCGCGTACGGCGCGCCCTGAGAACGCGAAGTATCTCATAAAAAACCAGACCAAACAAAACCACTATGAAAAATGAGTTTATGGCGATTAACACAGTTGTGGTGGTGTTTGATGGGCGGATTGGCGTAACGCCAAGCAAAATAGCAAAGGAAACAGAAGCCGTCGCCAGCGCGCACAAAACCAGCACAATACCCGGCCCCGCCATAACGCGGCGACCTGCAATGTCTTCAAAGCGTGTTCCAACGCTTGCAGGCTCATCTTGGACGGGCAACATTTGGGCGGGCAATGTTGATCTGGTTATCTGGTCGATGTTCATCAGGCTCTGTTGATTTGTGCCCAATATGCAACACTATGTGGCAGAATTACAACAATAATTGCCAGCCCGCGTTCACATGATATTTCACAATTGAAATCTATTCGACGTTGGTCACGCGGGGCATTTTATAAACAGCTATTCCGAGATCGCGGATTTTTTTGCGCACTGTATTGCGGTTAAGGCCAAGCAGGTCAGCTGTTCTAATCTGATTTCCGTTTGTTGCTGCTAAGGCTGCATAAAGCAGCGGCTTTTCAATTTCTTCCACAATACGTTGGTGCAAACCGGCTGGTGGCAGATGACCCTTAAAACCTGCAAAATAATGCGCCAGATAGCGTTCTGTTGCCAACTCCAAAGATATGATCGTTTGTTCCCCAATACCCATGCCATTTGAGTGGTCAGTGCTGCTGGTTGGCGTCAGTTCATTTGTGATGATCTCCGCGCTGATGACATCTTGCGGGTATAAGGCCGATAGCCGCCTCACTAAGTTCTCAAGCTCGCGTACATTGCCCGGCCAAGAATAACGCTTCATCATATCCATACCTTCTGGACTAATGCGCTTGTCTGAAAGACCTTCTTTCAGTGCATTCTTCAAAAAATGATGGATTAAATCAGGAATATCTTCGGTACGATCACGCAACGGAGGAAGGCGCACCGGGACGACGTTTAAGCGGTAAAACAAATCTTCACGAAATGTGCCTGCAGCAATTGCATTGCGTAAATCCTTGTGGGTTGCCGCAACAATCCGAACATCTGTTTTAATCGGGGTACGGCCGCCAACGCTCATATATTCGCCCTGTTGAAGCACACGCAGGAGCCGGGTTTGCGCTTCCATAGGCATGTCGCCGATTTCATCGAGAAACAATGTTCCGCCGTCAGCTTGCTCAAACTGCCCGGCCTTTCTTTGAATGGCCCCGGTAAAAGCCCCTTTTTCATGACCAAAGAGTTCTGCCTCAATTAAATCCCGCGGGATTGCGGCCATGTTGATTGCAACAAAAGGCCCTTTGCGGCGGCGGCCGTAATCATGCAGTGCTCGGGCTACCAGTTCTTTGCCTGTGCCGGATTCGCCATTGATCATAACGGTCAAATCAGTTTGCATCATGCGGGCCAGCATGCGGTAAATATCTTGCATTGCGGGAGAACGGCCAACCAAAGGCATGGCTTCACCGGCTTCTGGTACGTCCGTCTTTGCTTTACGTTGTGGCTCAGCCAAGGCCCGCGCCACTACTTTGACGAGTTCTGTCAGATCAAAAGGCTTTGGCAAATAGTCATAAGCACCAGCTTCTGAAGCGCGAATTGCTGTCATAAAGGTATTTTGCGCGCTCATCACCAATATCGGCAAGTTCGGGCGCGCTTTTTTCATTCGGGGCAAGATGTTGAATGCGTTGTCGTCGGGCATCATAACGTCTGTAATCACCATATCACCATCTCCGGCAAGGACCCACCTTGCCAAAGTATTAGCGCTTCCCGTGGAGCGGACAGTGTAGCCCTCTCGCGTTAAAGCTTGCGTGAGCACGGTGCGGATAGCCGTATCATCATCAGCAATGAGGATTATTGCGCCATTTTCATTCATGGTTTTTATCCTTTTTATCATCAACATAGGCAGGCATTAAAATGCGGAAAGTGGTTTTACCGGGCTGCGATTCGCATTCAATGGTGCCGCCATGATCGCCAACAATTTTTGCAACCAGTGCAAGGCCAAGGCCGCTGCCATTTGCTTTCGTCGTAATAAACGGATCAAACATATGCGGGATGAGATCGGGGCTAATGCCTGATCCTGTATCGGTAACAGTAAACTCAAGCGGCAATGTGAGTTTGACGGAAGACCCGGGAATCGACAACCGCATGCCGGGCTTAAAGGCCGTTGAAAGTGTAATGCGCCGTTTTTCTTGGCTGTGGCAGGCTTCGGCTGCGTTCTATATCAAAATCAAAAACAATTGAATGAGTTTGTCACGGTTGCCAATAACCAGAGGCAAAGACGGATCAAACAATTCAACAAACTCAACATCCTTTGCAAAACCGGCACCGGCAACTGCCTTAACGTGGTTGAGCACAAGATGAATATTTACCGGAAAGCGCTCGATCGGGCGTTCATCGGAAAACACTTCCATGCGATCAACGAGCGAAACAATCCGGTCGGTTTCTTCTTGGATAAGTTTGGTCAAAGGCCGGTCTTCAAACGGCACGACGGGTTCTAAAAGTTGAGCTGCACCGCGAATGCCAGACAGCGGATTTTTGATTTCATGGGCCAACATAGAAGCAAGCCCGGTAACTGAACGTGCAGCAGCACGGTGCGTCATTTGGCGGTCGATTTTTTCCGCCATTGTGCGTTCACGAAGAAGAATACAAACGCCATTTTCTATGTCGTTGACAGGGCTGGCATAGACGTCGACCACGCGGTCGGCCCCGATACGGGGCGACGATAAATCGACGCGATATTCATTGACGCTCGAAAAATCTGCTCTGACCTGTTCAACCAAAGCTAAGACCGGTGAGCCGAATGGCAGTAATTTTTCAAGTTTTTCCCGGGCCAGAAAACTTCGTGACGCGCTGAAAAACGCCTCTGACGACGCATTTGCAAATACAATGGTATTGTCTGCTCGGACGACAATGATGGGATGGGTGACAGCGTCAAGCACTGAAGCCATTAAGTCAGCGGAATAGGAAATATTGGTCATTATGCCGCCACAGCTTTGGTTTGCGCTTCGATGAATGCTGTTTCCAACGCATGCTGGATTTCTGGCACAACCAAGCTGGTTAAAATCAGGCTGCGTAAACCAGTGTCAGTCTGCGGTGCAAATTGGTCTAAATACCAACCCAAATGTTTGCGTGCATGCCGAACGCCTTGCTCAATACCATAAAGGGAAATCATTTCTTCATGGTGCGTGATCACATAAGTGGATATTTCTGCGGGAGTTTGTGGAATGCCCGTTGCAGCGTTCGCATCACCTGCAACAAACGCTATTTGCCCGGGTAGCCAGGGCGAGCCATAGCAACCGCGCCCTATCATTATCGCATCAGCGCCGCTTGCTTTGAGCGCAGCAATGGCAGTCTGAGTTGAAGTAATATCGCCGTTGACGACAAGCGGTACTTTCGTGGCATCACGCACAGCTAAAATAGCATTCCAATCAGCTGCGCCATTATAAAATTGGCAACGGGTACGCCCATGAACCGTGATCATTTGCGCACCGGCTTCCACAGCAAGACGGGCAATATCAGCAGCATTTTGTTGAGTTTTTTCCCAACCAAGCCGCATTTTCACAGTCACTGGAACTTTGACAGCTTTAACGGTCGCTTCAATGAGTGCTGCCGCCAAATCCGGCTCCCGCATTAAAGCAGAACCTGCGTATCCGCCGGTGACTTTTTTGGCAGGGCATCCAAAGTTAATGTCGATGATATCAGCGCCTTCATCCGCACATATCTTCGCAGCTTCCGCCAAAGCTGCTGGATTACGCCCTGCCAATTGCACGATATTGATTGCACCATCCGGTGCTGAACGGCGCTTTGGCGTATGGCGCCTAACGCCAATCAATCGTGCGGCGGGCGTCATTTCGGCCACAGAAGCCGCTGCCCCATGAAACAAGACACGCGCCCGATAAGGAAAATCAGATACGCCGGACATTGGTGCACCAAATACGCGGTTCTTCAAAACAACCCGGCCAATTGCCAGAGGCTGTGATAGCAGAGTAAGGTCGGTGCTTATTGTTTGAGCATTTATCATGTTGCATATTTGTTAGGCAGCTTAAGTCATAACGTCAAACCAAAACCTTTATATGCGACTAAAAGCTTGAAACCAATCTGCATCACGGGCAGAGATTGCGCGGGATTTTTTCGGAATAGCTTGTGATGAAAACGGCATTGATTTTGGTGGCGGCCGGTCGCGGAACACGTGCCGGAGGCAACGTTCCAAAACAATATCATAAAGTTGCCGGAATTGCTTTGGCAAGGCGCGCATTACAACCCTTTCTGGCGATTTCAAACATCGATAAAGTCATCATCGTGATTTCCGGCGAAGATCGCACGTTAGCTGAAAGCACATTCAGCGATGTCGCTGATCGCTGCTTGTTTGTCACGGGTGGTGCTACCCGGCAAAGCTCAGTGATGAACGGAGTGCTTGCGCTATCGGCCTTTGAAATTGATCGTGTCGTGATACATGACGCTGCACGGCCATTTGTTAATCTAGCAGAAATTCAGTCAATTCTGGCATTGCCGTTGGCAGCCTGCGCAACTTTGGCCGCACCCATTGCAGACAGTATCCGTCGCGCAATTGATACCGCCAGTGAGCCAGTGGACCGTAACGGACTTTATGCAGTACAAACACCGCAGATATTTCCATTTGGCGCTTTGTTGTTGGCGCATTCTGCTGCGGAAACGAGCAAGCGTGATGATTTCACCGATGATTGCAGCTTAATGCAGTGGCATGGCCATAAAATTTCAATCGTTTCCGGTTCAAAGGATAATTTCAAAATTACTGTCTCCGAAGATTTTGTACGAGCCGAAACAATGTTTTATACGCAGACACTTATTCCTGATGTTCGCGTTGGCCAGGGCTATGATATTCATAGTCATGGCCCGGGCGACCATGTCACTTTATGCGGCGTTAAAATCCCGCACTCGCGCGGGCTTGACGGCCATTCAGATGCAGACGTTGGCCTTCACGCTCTTACTGATGCGCTTTTAGCAACTATCGGTGCAGGCGATATTGGAACACATTTTCCACCATCTGATCCGCAATGGCGCGGGGCAGCTTCCCGGATTTTTTTAGAACATGCTGCTAAATTGGTTCGCGCTGCGGGTGGAATAATCACGTTGGCGGACGTTACGCTTATTTGTGAGGAGCCTAAAATTGGCCCGCACCGTGCTGCGATGACGGCAATTATGTCCGAATCGTTGCAAATTGATCCGTCGCGTGTGTCAGTGAAAGCAACGACCAATGAACGAATTGGTGCTATAGGCCGCAAAGAAGGTATTTGCGCATTAGCAAATGCAACTGTGGTTTTTGCGCCAAAACACGGCTGATAGGTTTGAAATGTTTGATCAAGAAATTCTTAACCGCGCTCAATTGATTGTTGAAAGCGCATCAGCCCGAGCCATACGAATTGCAACGGTCGAGTCTTGCACAGGCGGTCTCATTGCGGCTGCCATTACGGAAATTGCAGGGTCATCGAAAGTTCTTGACCGTAGTTTCATTACCTATTCAAACAATTCCAAAAACGAAATGGTTGGGGTTAAAGTTGACAGGCTGATGGCTTTTGGTGCGGTTTCACCAGAAATAGCCACAGATATGGCGAATGGCGCGATAAAACATTCAGATGTAGACTTGGCCATCGCTGTCACCGGTATTGCTGGCCCGGATGGCGCAACACCGCAAAAACCTGTTGGTCTCATTTACATCGCACTGGCCGGAAGGCGCGGCACAATCGACGTTAAAGCGTTTCAATTTGAAGATTATGGACGATCCGCAATCAGGCTTGGTACTGTCAACACCGCGTTGCAAATGATTATTGATCACCTGCCGCGGTTCCAGCCCTAACTCTGTCACACTATTTACAATCGAATCCGTCAGTGTCGAGTGCGCCATATGACCAGCGGCTCCACAACCCATCCGCTTGGTCTGCCAATTGTAAAACCACGAAAACGCAGAAGTCATCATGCACCAAACTCTTTCAGCCTTCACTGCTCCAGGAAAATTTTATCGCGGAAATTTACATACCCATTCAACGCGTTCCGATGGCGTGCTTTCGCCTGAAGAAGTGTGCCGTCGTTATCGAGCAGAAGGCTATGATTTTATTGCGTTAACAGATCATTTTATCGGCCTGTTCGGTTACCCCATTGTCAATACCGTTCCTTTCCGCACGGATGGCTTCACAACTCTGTTGGGCGCTGAAGTGCATTCCGGTACGATGGAAAATGGTGAACTCTGGCATCTTTTGGCGGTCGGCTTGCCCGCTGATTTTGCGCCATCCAATTCGCCCGGGTTTTGGCCGGTTCCGGATCAAGAAACAGGATCAGAACTTGCTGCCCGCGCGGTGGCTGCAGGCGCTTTTGTTGCTGTCGCCCACCCACAATGGTCTGGATTGACGGTTAAAGATGCGCAGTCAATTTCGGCGGCCCATGTTGTTGAAATCTATAATCATGGCTGTGCTATGGGCTGTGACAGGCCGGATGGTTTTGCAATTCTTGACCAGCTTTTAACTGAAGGTAGAAAACTCAATTTGATTGCCACTGATGATGCCCATTTTAGCGAACCAGATCATTTTGGCGGCTGGGTGATGGTGAAGTCTGATGCCAATCAACCCGAACAGTTGCTATCTGCGCTCAAACGTGGTGATTTTTATTCGAGCCAAGGGCCAGAACTGCGCAGAGTGACTGTGAGTGAGACCGAAGTGCAGGTTGAAATGAGCGCTTGTGTCTCGATGATTGTGCAAGGTGCAGGAACTGCGGCCAAGGCTGTCCACGGCCATTCCATGACAGCGGCTGTGCTTCCGCTGTCGCGATTTAAGAATTCACCGTTTATTCGTGTGACTATTATTGATGCGGCAGGAAAACGCGCATGGAGCAACCCGCACTATTTCTAAGAGTGTTAAAGTTCGCACTGAGTGACTTGGAATTTTTATTCCAGTGTTTCAGCGTTGCATGCTACGGGTCGTCATAACGCAGGGATATAAATCCAACATGACCCCTAACACATTTGAAGATTTGCGTGCGCTTATTGCTTCAATTGCCGCTAAATTGCCGAAAAAATTGGCGATAGCTGCTCACTATGCCCTGGCCCACCCGGATGATATTGCGCTTGGCACAGCTGCTAGCATCGCAGCGGCTGCTCATGTCCAACCTTCCACTTTGGTGCGTCTTGCGCAGCAATTGGGATTCAGTGGCTTTTCTGATTTTCAGATTATTTTTCGCAACCGTTTGAAGGTTCGTGCAGCATCTTACGAAGAGCGTTTGGCGCAACTTGAAAATACAGGTACACTGGCCGATCCTGAAGCCGAGCTTATCGCTGGTTTTCTTAACGTTGCCCGGCAATCCATCGACGGATTATCTTCGACACTCAACAAAAATGTGTTCTCGGGCGCTGTTTCCATGTTGGCCAAGGCCGACCTGATTTACATTATGGCGCGGCGCCGGTCCTACCCGCTTGCCGCCCAATTATCTTACGCATTTTCGCAGCTTGGACTTAAAACCATCGCCCTCAACAGCCCCAACCATATTGATGCTGAATATATTGGCTTGGCTGGCGTTGGCGATGCGGCAATATTGTGCAGCTTTGCCCCCTATTCTCCCGAGACAATTGCTTATGCTGGCCGGTTGGCCGCTGCTGGCGTTCCGTTTTTAGCTATCACAGACTCAGCATTGTCACCTTTGGCCCGGGTGACAACCCATTGGCTGGAAATTGCGGAAAATGATTTTGCTGGCTTTCGCTCACTTTCTGCAAGTATGGCATTAGCGATGGCGCTGCCGGTAGCAGTTGCTGAACGCCGCCGGTTGGCTTTGTAAAAGATGGCTTTTTCATTGCGTCAATTGCAATACTTCGTGGCCGTGGCCGAAAGGGGTTCTGTATCCGGCGCAGCCCATGCCTTGTCGATTTCGCAGCCCGCCATTACCGAAGCAATTAAAGACCTTGAGCACGATCTCGGTGTGGTTTTGTTTGAACGCCATTCACGGGGCCTCAACACCACTTACAAGGGCCATCAATTTCTGCGGCACGCCAAATCTATTTTGGTTAGCGTATCTGATGCCCGACGCACCTTTTCAAACGAAGATGAAACTGCCAAAGGCACATTACAGCTCGGCGTTACTTCACTTGTAGCCGGCTATGTATTGTCAGATATTTTAGCGCGCTACCGGCGTGCAAACCCCAAAGTTACTGTCACTGCCATCGAAGATAATGGCGAATATTTGGAACATTTGCTTATCGGCGGTGAACTTGATGTTGCTGTGATGGTGATTTCAAACTTACGCGACCGCATGGCGCTGCAAGCTGAAATCTTAGAAGTGTCGCCTTACCGGCTGTGGCTTCCACTGGGACATCCATTATCGACCCAACAAAGCATTTCGCTTAGTGATGTAACCTCTGAGCCACTGATCATGCTGACTGTCGATGAGATTGAAGAGGCTACTGTAAAATTGCTTGGTGCTCTTGGCCAAAAGCCGCAAATTGCGTTCCGGACGCGCTCTGTGGAAGCCGTTCGAAGCCTCGTTGCCACCGGCGCAGGCGTGTCGCTGCTGCCCGATCTGGTGTACCGGCCATGGTCACTTGAAGGCGACCGCATTGAATACCGAGATGTATCGGGCACGTTGCCCGTTGTTCAAGTTGGTATTGTGTGGCGCAAAGGCTCTGACCTCAGCCGCGCAGTGCGCGATTTTATTGGCGTGGCACAAGCCCAACGCGGAGGTCGGCAAAAGTGATATCAATTTTTCCTATATCGATATTCTGATAAATGAATTTGCCTTGTCGCAGTTTGCGGTAATGATGGACACAACGCGAAGTTTGCCTTTTTGGCAGGCGTCTCGCGGCCACAACAATTCGGGAGATTGTTCATGAAATCACTTCTCAAAACATGCACGGCCATAGCATTGGCAATTTCTGCCACTGCACCGGCCTTTGCCGAGATGAAAATGGAACTTGGCGCTGGCGAAGGCAAGCTTAGCATTGTCGCCTGGGCCGGCTATATTGAGCGCGGCGAGACTGTAAAAGACTTTGATTGGGTAACCGAATTTGAGAAAAAAACCGGTTGCATGGTTTCGCACAAAACAGCTGCAACCTCTGACGAGATGGTAGCCTTGATGAACGAAGGCGGCTTTGACCTTGTAACCGCGTCTGGCGACGCATCACTGCGTTTGATCGCCGGTAAGCGCGTTCAAGAAATTAACACCAAACTCATTCCATCATGGGGCACAATTGACCCGCGTCTGGAAAGTGCCGCTTGGCACACCGTTGACGGCAAACATTATGGCACACCCTATGTTTGGGGCGCTAATGTGTTGATGTACAATACCAATACCTTCAAAGAAGCACCAACAAGCTGGAATGTTGTTTTTGAGGAAATGAACCTACCTGACGGCAAATCCAACAAAGGCCGCGTTCAGGCTTATGATGGCCCAATCCATATTGCTGATGCTGCCAATTATTTGATGTTCCATAAGCCGGAACTGGGTATCAAAGACCCGTACGAATTGAACGAGGCACAATATAAAGCTGCACTCGATTTGCTTCGCGTTCAGCGCACATTGGTTGGCCGTTATTGGCACGATGCGTTTATTCAAATGGACGACTTCAAAAACGAGGGCGTTGTCGCGTCAGGCTCGTGGCCGTTTCAGGTTAACGTGCTGAAGGGTGATAAGGACGCAATGGCGAAAACGCCAATTGCTTCAACTTTCCCCAAAGAAGGCATCACAGGCTGGGCTGATACAACCATGATGGCGGCGGAGGCTGCTAACCCAAACTGCGCATATATGTGGATGGAGCATTCCATTTCTGTAAAAACACAAGGTGATTTGTCTGCTTGGTTCGGCACAGTGCCATCAGTGCCTGCAGCTTGCACCGGCAACGCGCTTTTGACAGATCAGGGTTGTGCCAACAACGGCGGCGATAAGTTTGAACAGATCAAATTTTGGAAAACGCCGCAAACCAAATGCGCCACACAAGGTGATGCTTGTGTTCCGTATTACCGCTGGGTGTCTGATTACATTGGCGTCATCGGCGGTCGCTAATCCACAATAGAAAACGCCCCTTTTCATCGGTTCGCTGGTGGAGAGGGGTTTTTTGATTGGCTATTTTAATGACAAATGCTGTTTCGTTTCAAAACGTGTCACGCCATTTTGGTGAAGTACGCGCGGTTGATGCTGTCGATCTCGACATTGCAGAAGGCGAGTTTTTCGCAATGCTTGGGCCATCGGGTTCTGGTAAAACAACATGCTTACGGCTCATCGCAGGATTCGAGCAACCAACGGCTGGAGAAATTTCTATTTTCGGCCAAAGCGCTGTTGGTATTCCGCCATACCGGCGCAATGTAAACACTGTGTTTCAAGACTATGCTCTGTTTCCACATTTGAACGTATTGGATAATGTTGCCTACGGTATGATGATAAGAGGCGTGCCACGCGACCAGCGCGTGCGCAGCGCCGAAGATGCTTTAGCGATGGTGCGACTGCCAAACTATGGCGCACGCAAGCCCAGCCAATTGTCTGGCGGTCAACGTCAGCGTGTCGCTTTGGCCCGCGCACTGGTCAATGAACCGCGCGTTTTGTTGCTCGATGAGCCGCTGGGCGCGCTGGATTTGAAGCTTAGAGAAAACATGCAGGAAGAGCTTAAAGTTCTTCAAAAAAATCTTGGTATAACGTTTGTTTTCGTCACGCACGATCAAGGCGAAGCACTGTCTATGGCTGACCGCGTGGCTGTTTTCAACGACGGCAAAATTATGCAAGTCGGCACACCTGAAGACATTTATCGCCGCCCTCGCACGAAATTTGTAGCCGACTTTGTTGGCTCGTCAAATGTGCTTTCACCTGAAACAACACAGCTTTTAGGTGGGCCAAAACATTGGGCCAGCCTTCGTCCTGAAGACATTAAAATTGTCGCTAAAGGAAACACTGCCACTGCCATCAGCGCAAGTTTCCTTGGTGCGTCAACGCGTCTTGCAATGGATTTGAACGGCCAACGCATCAACGCATTGCTGCCAGCGAGCGTCGCGGTTCCCACAGCAGGCAGCTCTGTTCAAATTGGTTTTAGTGCAGCTGATTTACATATCATGGATAGCGCCGAATGAGTTTTGCACCCGGCATGGTACAATCAGCTATATTACCGGGGCGCGGCGGCGTGTTTGGCGCGCTGTCTGACGCATTCTGGCGTCGGCCAAAATTGCTGCTTTTTATTATGCTGGCTCCGCCGGTGCTTTGGCTTGGCGTCGTTTATATTGGCTCATTGCTGGCGTTGCTTGTTCAAAGCTTTTTTTCAATCGACGAATTTTCTGGCATGGTCAACCATGAGTTCACCCTTAAAACCTATGGTGAACTCTTAATCCCCGCCAACATCGATATCATTGTGCGAACAGTAGTGATGGCAGCACTGGTCACAATTGCATCGGCAATCGTAGCATTTCCGATTGCTTATTATGCTGCCCGTTATGCACAAGGGCGCTGGAAGGCGCTGTTTTATCTCGGCATTATGCTGCCGCTTTGGTCAAGTTACCTTGTCAAAATCTACGCTTGGAAGTTGATCTTGGCCAAAGAGGGCATTTTGAACTGGCTGTTTGAACAGCTGTATTTAAGCTGGCTGCTTGAAGCCTATTTGGCTTTGCCGCTGGTTGGGGGTACGTCGCTTTCAATCAGTTCAACCGGCACGTTTTTGGTTTTTGTTTATGTTTGGTTGCCGTTTATGATTTTGCCAACACAAGCCGCGCTGGAACGTGTGCCTGGCACATTGCTGGAAGCGTCATCCGACCTCGGGGCAAAGCCGCGCCAGACTTTTCGCTATGTGCTGCTGCCCTTGGCGCTGCCCGGCATCATCGCCGGTTCGATCTTTACGTTCTCGCTGACTTTAGGCGATTATATTATCCCGCAGATCATAGGATCATCACGCCTGTTTATTGGTCAGGCCGTCTACGCGCATCAAGGCACAGCCGGCAATATTCCATTGGCAGCTGCATTCACGGTGGTTCCGGTGGTTATCATGGTGATTTACTTGTGGCTCGCCAAACGCGCGGGGGCTTTTAATGCGCTCTGATAAACAAACCATGGCTCCAAAAGGGCTAAAGATCGCGGCAGCGGCTGGCCTTTTGTTTTTGCATTTGCCGATTTTATTGATTTTTGTGTATGCTTTCACCACCGAAGAAAGAAGTTATGCTTGGCCGCCACCCGGTTTCACGACACAGTGGCTCGCTGTCACTTGGAACCGGCCTGATGTTTGGGAGGCGCTATCGCTATCGGTAAAAGTGGCCAGTATTTCGACTATTATCGCCTTGGTGCTCGGCACGCTTTGCGCAGCTGCGGTTTCGCAAACCAAATTTTTTGGCCGCGAGGCGATATCGCTTTTGGTGATTTTGCCAATCGCCCTGCCCGGAATCATAACGGGTATTGCGCTGCGTTCAGCGTTTAATCTGGCTGAAATCCCGTTTTCATTTTGGACGATTATCCTTGGCCACGCCACATTTTGCGTTGTTGTGGTGTACAACAATGCGGTTGCCCGTTTTCGACGCATGCACGGATCGCTGATTGAGGCATCAATGGATTTGGGTGCGGATGGCTTCCAAACCTTCCGCTATGTCATTTTGCCAAACATCGGAACGGCCCTTTTGGCAGGCGGCATGCTGGCTTTCGCACTGTCGTTTGATGAAGTTATCGTCACAACATTCACTTCTGGCCAGCAACAAACATTGCCGATTTGGATGCTCGAAGAATTGATCCGCCCGCGCCAGCGCCCCGTCACAAACGTTGTTGCGATGGTGGTGGTGTTGATGACGCTTATTCCGATTTTGGCAGCTTATTACCTTACCCGCGATGGCGATCAAGTCGCTGGCGCAGGCAAATAAAACAGGAGAATACCTATGGATACAGCAATGTTGATTGGTTCAGGCTTTGAAACGGGCTCAGAGACTGAGGAAAACGTGCTCAACCCAAGAACCGGCGCAACGATATTACACCTTGCTGAAGCAAGCCTTTCGCAAATCGACCGTGCCTGCGAAGCAGCCAAAAAAGCCTTTGAAACATGGTCGCGCACGACGCCTTCTGAGCGTTCCAACTATTTGCTGAAAATCGCTGACGCTATCGAAGCCGAAGCCGATAGTTTTGCGGCCCTAGAAGCGCAAAACTGCGGCAAGCCTATCAATGCAGTGCGCAATGACGAACTGCCGGCCATCATTGATTGCTACCGCTTTTTTGCGGGCGCTGTGCGCTGCATGCCGGGCAATGCTGCCGGTGAATATTTGCCGGGCTTTACCTCCATGATACGCCGTGACCCTATTGGTGTGGTCGGTTCTATTGCGCCATGGAATTACCCATTGATGATGATGGCGTGGAAAATTGCACCCGCCATTGGCGGCGGCAATACAGTTGTTTTTAAGCCGTCTGAACAAACCCCGCTTAGTGCGCTTAAACTGGCGCGCATCATGTCAAATATTCTTCCTGAAGGTGTGGTAAATGTTGTGCTCGGTCGCGGTGAAAGCGTTGGCAATGCGCTGATTAACCACCCCCTGATCAATATGCTTTCGATCACAGGCGATATTGCAACTGGAAAAAAGGTACTGCAAGCGGCGGCCAAAACCGTCAAGCGCACCCACTTGGAACTGGGCGGCAAAGCGCCGGTTATTGTTTACGATGATGCGGATGTTGATGCTGTCATTAGCGGCATTCGCGCATTTGGTTTTTACAATGCTGGCCAAGACTGCACCGCTGCCTGCCGTATGTATGTCGGCTCAAAAATCTATGACCGGGTTGTTGCAGATTTATCATCCGCAGTTTCCACCATTCAATATGCCAATGACGATGATACCACCAATGAAATTGGACCGCTCATTTCTGCCCGGCAACGTGACCGCGTGTCTTCATTTGTGCAACGAGCATCAGAAATGAAACATATGGAAATTACAACCGGCGGATCAGCACACGGAACTGAAGGTTTTTACTATAAACCAACAATCATCGCTGGAGCATTGCAATCAGACGAAATCGTGCGCCGGGAGGTGTTTGGGCCAGTGGTTTCAATCACACGATTTGATGACACCCAAGACCCAGTCGCATGGGCCAATGACAGCGAATATGGCCTGGCCTCATCGGTCTGGACAAAAGATGTCACCAAAGCGATGGCCGCAGCATCTCGGCTTCAGTATGGCTGCACCTGGATCAACACGCATTTTATGCTGTGTAATGAAATGCCGCATGGCGGCCTCAAATCTTCCGGTTACGGCAAAGACATGAGCATGTATGCGCTGGAAGATTACACGGCAATCCGCCATGTTATGATTGCGCATTAATTTGCTTTGACGGCACTAATCACTTTGGCCGCCGCTTCAAACTCACTCCATCGTTTGGCGCGGCGGACAGAGGCCTCAAGGTCTTCGCCCCAAAACTCAATAGTCCAATCTTCGTCGAGATGAGCGGCAGACCACGCGTCGGCAGCGCTATGCCAACGTGCGGTCACAGAGAGCGCGAGCAAGGCAGAGCCTGACAGTGACGTTAGGACGTGTGTTGCCGAAAGCGTAAACGCATCTGGCGTTTCAGTTTCAAGCCGTGAAGCAAACGCGTTTAGTGTCGGCTGCAATTGTGCAACATGCATCACACCATCTGCCACAATAAACCTTGCATCGATTTCCGCTTCAACGCGGGCGATGATCGGGTTCCACACTGTGTTTTGCCGGTTGATCAATTTCTCCGGTTCATTGGCGCGATAGCACAGCAGATCAGTGCCGGCGTAATTTGTGATATCGGCGCGCACTTCGCCCATCAAGTCAGACACACTATCGATGGCGGGGTTCACAATACGAAGCACCGGCATCGAAAATGGATCGATGAATTCTTTTTGCGCTTCAAACTCCTCAGCCACCAATTCAGCAAGCGCTTTTGATGGCGTCACAAGCTGCTTTCTGCCGCTTGTTTTGGCCGTGCGGCCATCCAATTGAACAGCAAAACCTGCATCAGTCTCAACAGCTTGTGCGACTTTGTAGAAGCGTTTTGGCAAAACAGCACGCATGGCCTTTTGCGCGTTTTTAACCGGGTCGAAAACCGGTTCACCGGCAGCCAATTCAAACTCAATATCGTTCATTATTCGGTATCGCCCTCGGCCTCATCCCAGCCAAACAGGTTCCATGTTTGCTTCATGTGTGGCGGCAAGGGCGCTGTAATGTCCAGCGTTCCGCCTGCAGGATGCGGCACGCGGATGCGGCGCGCATGAAGGTGCAGTTTTTGCTGAACTCCGCCCGGAAACACCCAGTTAATATCCTCAATAGGGTATTTCGGGTCACCCAGAATCGGGTGGCCAATGGACCATGCGTGAACGCGCAGTTGGTGCATACGTCCGGTTTCAGGCTTCATTTCCAGCCAAGCTGCAGCGGTGCCGGCTGGTGCAATCACTCTGGTAAAAGTCAGGGCATGTTCCGCGCCTTCATCGCCATGTTTGGCAATACGCATTTTGTCGCCATCGTCGGTGGCTTCCCGGCGCAAATAGGTTGATATGCGGTCTTCTTTTTTGCGTGGCACGCCTTTGACGAGCGCCCAGTATACTTTGTCCGTTGTTCGCTTACGGAATGCTTCGGTTAAATGCACCGCTGCACTTCGGGTTTTAGCGACAATCAAAACGCCTGCTGTGTCGCGGTCAAGCCTGTGGACCAAACGCGGCTTTTCACCACGCGGGCTGCGCAGAGCTTCCAGCATGCCGTCAATATGGCGATTGATACCGGAGCCGCCCTGCACAGCTATGCCAGCCGGTTTGTTGAATACGTAGAGCTTTTCATCTTCATGCAAAATCATGGCACGGAGTGCATCAAAATCCGTCCGGTCACGCATGGTGGCAACCGTCAAAGGCCGGTTATCATCGCCTTCAATTTTTAACGGCGGAATGCGCACGATTTGTCCCGGCTCAACACGGGCATCGGTTTTAACGCGGGCGCCATCAATCCGGACCTGACCGGTGCGCATAAGTTTTTGCAGCACTCCAAAAGAAAGCCCGGGATAATGCAGCTTAAACCATCGGTCGAGCCGCATGCCGGTTTCTTCGGCACTCACAGTTTTTTGTTCAATCACAGCCACGGTAAATTCCTTTAGCCGGATCGAAAAATGGAAGCGTCACCGGTTACCCGCCGGTGCATACAGGCTGATTGAGTAACTGTCACCTGTTGAGGTGTTTGCTTAAAAGATGGAGTTTTACCGTCACTGCTTTGACCGGCAGAAGAATGTTGAAAACTCAGACTATTTCGGCTGCCGCTCAGCGCGAAGCTTTGCCCAATATTCCAGACGTTTGCCGATATCGCGCTCAAAGCCGCGGTCAACCGGTGCATAAAATTTCTGGCGACCTATTTTTTCCGGGAAATAATCCTGGCCTGAAAATGCATCAGGCTCATCGTGGTCATATTTATACCCGCCACCATAGCCTTCATTGCTCATCAATTTTGTTGGCGCGTTCAAAATAGTTTTTGGCGGCGCAAGCGATCCATGGCTTGCAGCCGCGTTCATCGCCGCTTTCCAAGCCACATAGGCAGCATTGGATTTTGGTGCAGTAGCCACATAAAGGCAAGCAGTTGCGATGGCGAGTTCGCCCTCAGGAGAACCTAAAAAATCATAAGCATCTTTTGCAGCAGTGGTGACCACAAGCGCCTGCGGGTCGGCCATACCGATGTCTTCAACCGCCATGCGCACCAGACGGCGCACCAAAAACAACGGATCTTCGCCGGCCGCGAGCATTCGCGCCAAATAATAAAGTGCGGCATCAGGATCAGAGCCACGCACGGATTTGTGCAAGGCGGAAATCAAATTGTAATGGCCATCTTGCGCTTTATCATAGATCGGCGCGCGGCGTTGCACTACTTCAGAAAGCGCTGCACTATCAAAAACCTCGCCTTTGCGCGCAGCGCGCCACACTTCTTCTGCCAGCGTTAAAGACGCCCTTCCATCTCCGTCCGCCATACGGATCAACGCGCTTTTTGCATCACCGTCCAAGGGCAGCGCCCTGCCCTCCAACTGCTCGGCACGCGCCAAAATGCGGCCAATACCTGTTTCATCAAGCGACTTAAATACCAGCACACGCGCCCGCGATAGCATGGCGGCGTTTAGTTCAAACGATGGGTTTTCAGTTGTTGCACCAATCAGCGTAATTGTTCCGTCTTCCATCACGGGCAAAAAACTATCGAGCTGGGCGCGGTTAAAGCGGTGAATTTCATCGACAAACAACAGTGTTATTATGCCGTTTGTCCGGCGCAGTTTGGCGGCTTCAAAAACTTTTTTTAAGTCAGCAATACCGGTGAATATCGCTGATATCTGCTCGAACTTCGTGCCTGTCTGGCCCGCCAGCAGCCTTGCCACAGTGGTTTTGCCGGTACCGGGCGGGCCCCAGAAGATCATTGAGCCGAGCGAACCGGATTCCAGCATTCGCGTGAGGGAGCCGTCAGGCCCCGTTAGATGCTCCTGCCCGATTACGTCGCCAAGTGATTGCGGGCGTAAACGGTCTGCCAGCGGGCGAGACGTGTTTAAGCCGCTTTGCCCAATATTTTCAGCCGGGCCATCTTCCCCAAACAAATCGCCCACGCAAATTCCTTAAAACCGCAACATTTGTTTGATAATCGCGCCATTGCGATCAATCGTAAAGCGCCACCATCGCGTTTCCTCCGATGTTGCACGGATAACGTCTTTACTGCTTTTCATTTCATCGCCGTTCAACGCCACAATTCTATCGCCCGGTTGAAAACCGGTGTTTTCGGCAGGTGAACCGCGCGCGATATCCGCAATCAGAACACCCTGCCCTTTGCCATCATCCGTGAGAACGGCCCCGGCAAAAGGGCTTTGACCTTCGACAATGAGTTTGCCAAGCGCTTTGTCCTCAGGCTTTTTGGTCAGTGTAATCGGCAAAATGATGGTTTGAGTTTTGCGGCGCACCGAGAGCTCAATTTCTTCACCGGCTTGATGCACAAGCAATCTGTAGCCCAAAGCATCCGGATGCTGGATTTCAGTTCCATTGACTGCAAGCACAACATCGCCTGCTTTAAGGCCAGCACTATTAGACGGGCCATTTTGCGCAACACTTGTCACAATCGCACCAAAAGGCCGTTCCATGCCCAAAGCATCGGCTATATCTGGCGTCACGGCGTCAAATTCCGCGCCAATCCATGGCCGCTCAAATGCCTTCGCACCGCTGGCTGCTTGGGCCAATACTGCTTTCACCATGTTGGATGGTATGGCAAAACCAATACCGTTGGAGCCGCCACCACGCGAAAAAATGGCCGAATTAATGCCGATCAGCTGACCATCCATACCAATGAGCGCACCGCCGGAATTGCCCGGATTGATTGACGCATCAGTCTGGATGAAAAACCCGAAATCTGAAACGCCAATTTGGCTGCGCGCAGTTGCAGAAATTATCCCGCTGGTTGTGGTTTGGCCAACACCAAACGGGTTGCCGATTGCCAGCACCAGGTCGCCAATTTCAATTGCATCGCTGTTTCCGATTGGCAAAGCTGGCAGCGCCGCACCGGCGTCAATTTTCAGCACAGCCAAATCCAGCTGTTTATCCGCGAGCATGACGGCGCATTTGAACTCACGGCCATCAGCCATGGCAATGCGAATTTGATCTGCGCCTTCGATCACATGGAAATTGGTAACAATGACGCCGCTTTCATCAACAATTACGCCAGAACCCAGCGACGATTGCATGCGTTGGGGCGCTTCTTGGAATTTTTTCCCAAAGAACTGTTCAAAAAACGGATCCCCATCGAAAGGCGACCTGCGTTGCTGCGCCATGCGTTCAGCATAAACATTGACCACTGACGGCGCTGTTTGTTGCACCAAGGGTGCATAGGAAAGCTGGATTTCGCCTTGGCTGAAAGGAACACGGCGCTGGCTAGCAACATCCACGTTTTCGGTGTTTTGGCTCAAACCTTTGAGCAGTTTAGAAAATGCGCCAGTTTGTTCTTCGGCCTGCAGTGGAACAACCAAGAGACCCAAGCTTAATATCGCAGTAGCTGCCTGCGCAACAATCCGGTATTTCATCGAATCCCATCCTCAAATTTAGAGCAGCGTGCGGAAAAGTGTGAGCGGCTTTCTGCGCAAACGCTGCGGCAAAACAAAGACTTAGAGTAGCGAAACGGAGTTCACTTGAATTTCCGCTGCTCTAAGTGGGTTTGAGTTCAACATAATTGCGGCCCCACAATGGTCTTGGGGCCGCAAATTATACGCAAAGCTTAAAGTTTAGTTTTTGACCTAACTTTTTCGCGGCAACCTTGGCACGGTGGCTGTCGCTTTTGGTTTTTCAAGTTTAACTTTAACTGGCGCTGTTTTTTCAGACTTAGTCGCGGCTTTGGTTGTGGTTTTCTTGGCTTTCGCCGGGGCTACGTCTTCATCTTCTAAAATTTCGCGCTTGGGTTTCAAAGGCGCATTTGTCGGAACCGATATCAAAGCGAGTTTTTCGCCGCTTTCGTCCACGGTTACTTTGACAATGCCACCAGCCATCAAATCACCAAACAAGATCCGGTCTGCCAGGGGTTTTTTGATGTGCTCTTGGATGACACGTGCCAGCGGACGCGCGCCCATACGCTCATCATAACCGCGCACCGCAAGCCATTCGATCGCCTCTGGCGACAGATCAAATGTGATATCGCGTTCGGCCAATTGGGCCTCAAGCTGCAGCACAAATTTCTGCACCACTTTGTGAATAACGGTGGCAGGAAGCGAGCCAAACGGCACAATAGCATCCAAACGGTTGCGAAACTCCGGCGTAAACAGCCGGTTGATGGCCTCAACATCATCGCCTTCGCGTTTCGTTGAGCCAAAGCCAATGGCATTGCGCTGTGCATCGGACGCACCAGCATTGCTGGTCATGATCAAAATCACGTTGCGGAAATCAATCTGTTTGCCGTTGTGATCCGTTAGCTTGCCGTGATCCATGACCTGCAACAAAATGTTGAACAAATCCGGATGGGCTTTTTCAACCTCGTCCAGCAACACGACGCAATGCGGGTGCTGATCAACGCCATCTGTTAACAAACCGCCTTGTTCAAACCCGACATAGCCTGGAGGCGCACCTATCAAACGTGAAACGGTGTGGCGTTCCATATATTCAGACATATCAAAGCGCAAAAGCTCAACACCAAGCGTTTTGGCGAGCTGGTTTGCGACTTCGGTTTTGCCAACGCCGGTTGGGCCTGTGAACAGATAGGAACCGATCGGTTTTTGCGGTTCGCGCAAACCAGCACGGGCGAGTTTGATAGAGGCTGACAGCGCTTCAATTGCCAAGTCCTGTCCGTAAACAACGCGTTTCAAATCAGCATCAAGGCTTGCCAAAACTGCCGCATCATCTTTCGATACAGATTTGGGCGGTATGCGCGCCATCGTTGCGATAGTCGCCTCGATTTCTTTGATCGTAATGGTCTTGCGGCGTTTATTTTCCGGGACCAGCATTTGCGACGCGCCGGTTTCGTCAATCACGTCAATTGCCTTATCTGGCAATTTACGATCATTGATGTACCGCGCCGACAATTCAACAGCGGCTTTGATGGCATCAGCCGTATATTTGACCTTATGAAATTCCTCAAAATAAGGTTTGAGGCCTTTCATAATTTCAATAGCGTCAGCGATACTTGGTTCAGCGACATCAATCTTCTGGAACCGGCGCACAAGTGCGCGGTCTTTTTCAAAATGCTGACGGAACTCTTTATAAGTGGTCGAACCCATGCACCGCAATGTGCCACCAGACAGTGCTGGTTTGAGCAAATTAGAAGCGTCCATTGCGCCGCCAGACGTTGCGCCAGCGCCAATAACGGTATGAATTTCATCAATAAACAGAATTGCGCCCTTGGTGGCTTCCAACTCTTTGACGACTTGCTTCAATCGCTCTTCAAAATCACCACGGTAGCGCGTGCCCGCTAGAAGCGAACCCATATCAAGCGAGAATATGGTTGCGTCTTGCAGCACCTCCGGCACGTCTTTTTCAACGATGCGCTTGGCGAGGCCCTCGGCAATTGCGGTTTTTCCCACACCCGGGTCACCCACAAATAATGGGTTGTTTTTCGAACGACGGCATAGAATTTGAATGGTGCGATTGACCTCTTGATGACGGCCAATCAACGGGTCTATTTTGCCAATTTTGGCTTTCTCATTCAGGTTCACGCAATATTGGCTAAGCGCGTCTTGTTGTTTTTGTTTGTTATCAGGTTGCTGAGCATTATTCGCGTTTTGCTCCGGTTCATCCGAGCCACGCGGGGTTCGATTTTCCGAGGCGCCGGGGCGTTTGGCAATGCCGTGCGAAATAAAATTCACAGCATCATAACGCGTCAATTGCTGCTCTTGCAGGAAGTATGCTGCATGGCTTTCGCGTTCTGCAAAAATGGCCACAAGCACGTTTGCACCAGTTACTTCTTCACGGCCAGATGATTGCACATGAATCACTGCCCGTTGGATCACCCGCTGAAAGCTTGTTGTTGGCTTGGCTTCCTCATCATAACCGGTCGCAAGATTTGTCAGCTCAGTATCAATGTACTTCGTGACAGAATTGCGTAATGCCGCTGTGTCTACGTTGCAGGCCGTCATAACGGCGGCAGCATCGCTGTCATCCATCAGAGACAAAAGTAAATGTTCAAGGGTGGCGTACTCATGATGCCGCTCATTTGCGATCACCAGTGCACGGTGAAGGGCTTGTTCCAGACTGTCAGAAAATGTCGGCATGGTTTTACTTCTTCTCCATCACACATTGCAGCGGGTGTTGGTGCTGTTTTGCAAGGTCCATCACCTGAACCACTTTCGTTTCGGCAACTTCATAGGTAAAAACACCGCATTCACCCACGCCATTTTGATGAACGTGCAGCATTATGCGGGTCGCTTCTTCGACGTTTTTGTGAAAAAACCGCTCTAAAACATGCACGACGAACTCCATCGGCGAATAATCATCGTTGAGGAGCAGCACACGGTACATGCTGGGTTTTTTGGTTTTGGGTTTGGTACGGGTTACTGTCGTTGTGCCACGGCCCAAATCGTCGCTGTCATCATTGCCGCCATTGCCAGCACCTTTAGCGGCGCGCAACAGATGTTGAATGCGGGGATTGTCGGAAGTTTTGTCTGTCATAATGTGTTCGAGCCGTTTAGCAGAAATTATTGTTACACCATAGTTAGGCGCTTACTCGAAGATTGTAAGACGCAATTTGCCGGTTGCAATCGTAATTTCACGATAAATCGTCGCAATAAAAAACCGGCCGCCTGATAGCGACCGGTTTCTAGTTTTCGAGGTTGAAACCAACTCAGTCGTTTATTTGGTTTTGGACATCGCAATTTCGAATGGCTTGTAAGCGTCTTTTGCAACGGCGGTCATCATTTCTGTCATTTTGGTGCTTTGAGCGACAAAAGCCTCGTAAGCTGATTTTGTGTATTCGGTTTGAACTTCAAAAGCCTTGTCGAGCGACTTAACAGCCATCATTTGCTCGACAGCTTTTGTGCCATGCTCGTATGATTTTTTGGAATATTCGGCAGCTTCACCAGCAAATGATTGCAGGCCGGTTGCAACCGTTGTGGCGGCTTTCATGCCGTTGTCCATCATGTCTTTGCCAACTTTATTCATATCTTCAAATGAGTTCATCATGGGCGCGGTCCTTCGTAATATGTGAGGCTGATCATAGCATCAGCGGTAAACCAAACCTATAGTGCGCCGCACAAAATGTCAAGATTTATATTGCACTGCACCATTTTACACAGATTTGATCCAAACCATTTTTTATAAAAGATTTGATAACCTAAACGGATTGGTAACGCTGTCGGTCTAATTTAATTCAATGTTGGCTGAATGCGGCCTTAAAGTTCCTAGTTTTGCGTTTAAGGATGTTTGCTGTGAGTCACCTGTTTCAAGCATTTGTTGGCCGATATAAGGGTCCGTTTTTGAAAATCGCGGCAGCGTGTGTCGCTGCGTCGATGATACTGACGCCAGTTGCCGCAGGAGCTGTTGCCAAGAATGCGGTGGTTGTTATCGATGCCAACACAGGCAAGACACTTTATTCTGAGGCCGCCGATGCACAGCGTTTTCCGGCTTCACTCACCAAAATGATGACATTGTATCTGGTGTTTGAGCGGCTGAATAACGGTAAACTTTCAAAAGACTCAAGGATCACTTTTTCTCAGCGCGCAGCGAATGCCGCTCCTACAAAGTTAGGCGTTAAGGCAGGCAAGTCGATTAGCGTTGAGCAAGCAATTCTGGCGCTGGTCACTAAGTCTGCCAATGATGTTGCTATTGCAGTTGCTGAAAAGATTGGCGGCAGCGAAAGCGGTTTTGCTGAAATGATGACGCGTAAGGCCCGCCAATTGGGCATGAACCGCACGACATTTCGAAATGCATCTGGCTTACCCAACCCAAGACAATTGACAACAGCCCGCGATATGGCGCGGCTTGGCATCGCGCTTCGTGAGCATTTTCCGCGCCATTATAGTTATTTTGATACGCGCAGCTTCACTTTTGCAGGCCGCCGCCTGAGCAACCACAATAAATTGCTCGGCCGTGTTGAAGGCGTAGACGGAATTAAAACAGGCTACACCCGAGCATCGGGCTTTAATCTTGTGACATCGGCCAAAGACGGTACGCGGTCAATAATTGCAGTTGTAATGGGCGGAAAATCAGGCGGGAGCCGTGATGCTCGGATGCGCCAGCTTATTGCAACCTATTTGAAAAAAGGCTCCAAAACTGATCAAGGTGATCTGGTGGCTGCAGTTGAAGCTTCTAAAAATGTCGAGCCGATCGAAGACATCGAAATTGCAATTTTAGATATTGAACCGTTGCCACCACAAAAGGTTGTGAAGCAAAGACCAGCCAAGGTAGCAATGGTTACAGCTTATGCTGAAGAGCCTGTAAAGCGCCCAAATATTGGGGTTGGGGAAATTGATAAAACAATGACCGCATCAGTTGAAGCAGCGCCAACACAAGCCGCATCCGGAAGTTGGATGGTACAAATTGCCGCCGCAGACAGCATTGATGGTGCAAATGCTTTGCTTGACAAAGCGCGCGTCAAGGGCGGCAAGGCGGTCTCTAAAGCCAGCAACTATGTGCAGCAAACCGAAAAGAATGGCCAAATATTGCATCGTGCCCGCTTTGCCGGCTTCGCCTCGCAAGAAGCAGCAGTCAATGCGTGCAATGCTTTGAAAAAACAAAAATTGTCTTGCTTTGCCGTTCAAGGCTAGTCGATCAAAAGTAATGCCTTCGGGCAATGTGTGTAGCGTCAGTGTAGCGTAACGAGTTCAGGTTTTGCGATGAGTGGACATAAGCAAGTCTTTGGCGGCATTAATGCGGGCAGCGAGAAAGTCGTTGCCACCAAGATCGGGGTGGACGCGCTGCATCAAGCGGCGATGGGCCTTTCGGATCACCTCCGGCCCCGCCCCCGGGTCAAGACCAAGGATGTCATAAGCTTCCTTCTCGCTCATGGTGCCAGAGCTTGGCGCGGTTCGTTGCCCGCCGCTGTTCCGCGCGTGCGCGCTGTCACGCCAGAGGGGCGTTACGCGGTCAAAATACGTTTCAAATAGCGCCGCGCTTTCTGTGTCGCCGCTGGCTTCAGCATATGCGGCCCAAAGTGTGACTTCGTCCATCATTGAGAAAGGCACACCTTGGTGTAAACCTTGCAGCATTAATCCGTCCATGTTGCCTGTATCGTGATCAAGCTCCATTTCAAGCCAAACAGTTCGGACGACAGATGATTTTGGGCTTTCGCGGCTAACCCTGCCGCCAGTTTGCTTTGCCCGGCGAAACATCGCAGCCGCAACTGTAATCAACAAAAAAGCACCATTACGACGGCCGAACAAAAACGCAATGACGCCGCTCAATGCTACAACAGAGGATGGAGCAAATCGCACGGCATTTGCAACCCGCGCAGGATCAGCACGAATAAACCAAAGCAAGACCAATAGAAGGCCGACAATGCCCAGCAGGCTTAGCAAAAAACCCATCAGCGTTGCCCGTTGCCCAAATGATCCAGCAATAATTTCGCGCCTTGAGTGCGATGGCTCATTAATGCCGACTGTCCACCCGTAGCATAAACAGCAATCGCATTCAGTAATTCTGCTAAACGGCTGGCTGATGACTGATCAAACCTGAACCATGCACCGTTTGAAAGCCGGGCGAATTCCTTGAATGCACGCTCGACTGTTGGGTCACTGCCTTCTTGGAATAAAAAAGCTGGAATCCCCTTCAATCCCATTTGCCCGGCAAGAACAGCAATGGCGTCAATTTCTTCCTCCATCGCGTCACCAATAAATACGACTGCCGAGACACGAGCTTTGGCGTGTTCTTTTAAGGCGTGAGAGAATATTTTTCCTATTTGCGTCAATCCACCGGCGCAGGTGACGCCAGACATCAGACGCGCAAGTTCCACCGTTTCGGTAACAAACCGCGAGGCGCGGGATTCACCCATGCCTCGAAAATAGACGAGTTGAATCGCAAGTCCGGCTTTTCGGCTGGCCGCCGAAAACATATCACCCTGCAGCTTGCAAGCCATGTCCCATGTTGGCTGCCGGCTCATCGTGGCATCTAATGCCAAAATCAATCGACCTGTGCCTGGCGCTGGAGCCATTTTAGCTGCGGCAATAAAAGTAGCAATATCAGCGCCGCTATCTGTTCGCGCCAGACGAACCGATTTTTGCACTTTGCTTAAGTCACGCTTTTCAAGAAATTTTTTATCGCTCATTCGATAAATATGGAGTCACGGCACTTGAAGGGCAAGTGGCGCTGCCCGCATGATTGTGCTTCAAAGAAGTGACGCTGCACGCATGATAATGCCGGATAGACGTGGCGCTGCGCGCAGGACTATGCGTCACAGAAGTCCGAGGCTAGCCAATTCAGCCCTTAAATGAGCCGGCATATCTGCGGCGGCTTCGCTTGCCGATAAATCACGCGGTGCATCAGGCTCAGTTAAATACCGCCAACCTTGGAATGCACGGCGGGGTTGCCACTGCGTTTTGATCACCGCGCTCTCCAGCACCAAATGACACCGTGAAATTCCTTCACCATCAATAAAGGGCTCAACTCCGGCCAGCTTCTGGCGGCACTGCACATTGCCCTTAATCACCCAATAAAGAGATCCGCCGTCTAAAATCTCTTCAATGCGTTTGGGCACCATTCGCGTTGTATGAAATGGTTTGCCTGAAACGAGATAATGTCCACCGCGTTGATAGCGCGCCGCGATGTAATCTTCGAGGTGTTCGATGCTTTCAGCGCCGACGCAAAGTTTTAATATATTGAGAGCCATGGCTTCAATGTGGGCGCGTGCCTCAAAACGTCAACGTGGCAAGTGTCCCCATCCACAGTTGATATCAACAGGCGACGACGTTTACGGCCAAGCCGCCTTGGCTGGTTTCCTTATAGCGCTCATTCATATCCATGCCCGTTTGGCGCATGGTTTCAATACAAGCATCAAGAGGCACAAAATGTGTCCCGTCGCCACGCAAAGCCAATGTTGCCGCCGTCACAGCTTTCACCGCACCTAAGCCATTGCGTTCAATGCAAGGCACCTGCACCAAACCTCCCACTGGATCGCAAGTCATACCAAGATGATGTTCCAGCGCAATCTCGGCGGCGTTTTCCACTTGCTCTGCTGTGCCACCAAGGGCTGCGGCAACACCGGCAGCGGCCATAGCAGACGCAGAACCCACCTCACCCTGACAACCAACTTCGGCCCCTGAAATAGATGCATTATGCTTGATAATGCCGCCGATTGCTGCGGCAGCCAGCAAAAAATCATGCACCATAGCGCGCGATGGGTTTTCAGCAAATTGTTTCAAGTAACGCAAAACAGCGGGTACCACACCCGCTGCGCCATTGGTTGGCGCAGTGACAACACGGCCACCAGCGGCGTTTTCCTCATTTACTGCCATGGCATAAACACCAAGCCACTCATTGGCGAGCATCGGGTTAAACCGGTTGGATTGCCATTCACTGGAAAGTTGTTCGGCAATTGCTTTAGCGCGGCGCTTCACTTTTAGCCCACCTGGCAAAATGCCGTCCTGTGCCATGCCGCGGTCGATGCAGCCCATCATTGCATCATGCAAACTGTCCAATCCAGCGTCGAGGCTGGCGCGGCTTTGCCGGGTTTCTTCATTGGCCCGTTTCATTGCAGGAATTGTCAGGCCGCTTGCTTTTGCCATTTCCAGCATTTCGGCGGCGTTGCGAAACGGGTAAGGCACGCCTGCCATAACCGGTGTTTCGCTTTCATTTTTTGAGCGCTGTAATTCTTCTTCGGTAACTACAAAACCGCCGCCAACGGAATAATAAATTTGTTTGAGTAGAAGTCTGCCATCACTATCAAATGCTGAAAAACTCATACCATTGGCGTGGCCCGGCAACGGATTTTTGCGGTCAAAAATCAAATCAACAGCAGGATCGAAGCCATAGGCGGGGTGACCGGGCGGTGTAACAGATTTAGCAGCCGTGATCGATTCAACCATTGTGTCCATCTGGTCAGGGTCAATGGTTTGCGGCGCTTGCCCAGCTAAACCCAAAACCACGGCCCGGTCACTAGCGTGGCCAACGCCAGTGAACGCCAAAGACCCGTGGAGGCTTGCTTTCAACGAAGTCACCGAACTGCCCGATGGTGCTACCCATTGACCGTTTTTGATTTCATCCAGAAACTTTGCGGCGGCTGTCATTGGCCCCATTGTGTGAGAACTTGACGGGCCAATACCAATTTTGAAAACATCAAAAACAGACAGAAACACGCATAAACCCTCCGCTCGCTACCAGTGTTACCGTCTTGGCGCTAAAATCGCCAGCCGGATTACGACAGGGTTTTGAGCAAACTGTTGCAACCAAAGCGATATTTTCTGGTGAAATGGCCTGATATTGGCTATTCACAGCCACAAGCAGAGATCAATTGTGCAAAAATCAAGTTCAAATTTAAGAGTTGACGGCTTGGATGTTGCGCGCGGCATCGCGCTTACCGCCATGGCAAGCTATCATTTGAGTTGGGATTTGGAGCTCTTTGGATATTTGGCACCCGGCACAGCCAGCAGCGGATTTTTGAAATATTATGCACGGGCCATTGCCAGCAGCTTTTTGTTTATTGTTGGGCTCAGTTTGGTGTTGGCCACTCAAAACGGTGTCAAATGGCGCTCATTTTTGACGCGGCTTGCCCAAGTTGCCTTAGCAGCCTTGGTGATCAGCATTGCCACTTATTTTGCCATGCCAAACGGCTGGATTTTTTTTGGCATTTTGCACCACATCGTCGCGGCAAGTCTTATTGGCCTCATCTTTGTACGCTTGCATTGGAGCATTGTTTTGCTTGGTTCCGTCGCGGCTTTTGCACTTCCGCAACTCAGCGTATTTGCAACACAAAGCCAAGAGTTGAGCTTTATTGGCTTGTTTGAAACGCCGCCAAATTCCAATGATTTTGTGCCGTTGTTTCCATGGTTGGCCGCAAGCTTGCTAGGCATTGCTGTGGGGAAAATTATAATTAGCAAAGGCTGGCTTGAGGTCTTGGCAAAGCCAAAAGCGACACAATCTCCAGCACGCCAGTTAAAGTTTTTGGGCCAACACAGCCTCTTGTTTTATATCATTCATCAACCGGTGTTAATTAGCATTGTCTGGCTGATTGCCCAAATAGCACCGGTAGCAAACACCGTTGATGCCAATTTTCGAAGTCAATGCCAAACGGTTTGCCAACAGCAGTATGGTGAAAATCAATGCCTGACCTATTGCAATTGCTTCGAAAGTGAATTGAAAGACAATGCCGTTCAATGGTCGCAATTACCTGTTGAAGATCAATCTAAGGCCATCAGCCTAATATGCAGTCAATTGATACAGGAAACTTCAAACCCATGACTTGTCTAGCGTGAGTATTCTGGTTCGCCCGAGCAGGTTTCCGTGGCCACCGTTCATTTTGGTTTTGTGCGGCGCCGCCGCTATAGGTTTAGGGCTGTTTATTCCTCTGGTTTGGGTGCCCTCACCCATAAAAGAATTATTGGATTTGTTTGGGTTTATGCTTGTCAGCGTCGCGGTTATTATTGAAATTAGCGCTATGGTTGCGCTGCGCAAAGCAAAGACGACGATTTTGCCAAATAAAGGCAGCGTAAAACTGGTGACCTCAGGCCCATTTAGCTTTACGAGGAACCCGATTTATTTTGGCAATGTCGTGTTACTATTTGGCTTGGGTTTATTATTCGAAAATCTTTGGTTTTGGCCTTTAGCGCTAACGTGTGGCGCTTTGACACAAAGATTGGCAATCTTGCGCGAAGAGGCCCATTTGCAAGCCAAGTTTCCTGCCGCTTTTCTTGCTTACAAAAAGAAAGTGCGGCGTTGGATTTAGCATCAAACGTCAGGTGGACACGCCAAGTTCGGCCAGACGTTCAACGCAGTTTTCTTCTACGCGGCCAAGTTCGGCCAAAGTGTCTTCGATATCGCGGCGCTTTTGGCGCAATTCTTCGCGTTTTTCTTCAACTTTGCCAATTAAAAGCTTTAACTGGCCAACTTCGCCCGGTGGCTCGCGGTACATTTTCAAAACATCTTTAATCTCAGCAATTGAAAAGCCCAAGCGCTTGCCGCGTAAAATCTGTTTGAACAATTGGCGGTCAGCGGCTCGATAAAGCCGTGTCCGTCCCCGGCGAACCGGTTTTAACAGCCCTTCATCTTCATAAAACCGAAGCGTGCGCGTCGAGACATCGAATTCACGCGTTAAATCGGTGATGGTGTAATATTCATGCACATCCATGAAGCCGGCCCAGAATTAGGTTTACGCGATTATTTAAGCTATCAGTGGTTAACGCTCAAGCTGCAAAAAGCGCGTCCGTTGCGTTAAGCTGCAAAAAACCAAAGGGTGGCAATACCCAAAAAAGCAAAAAAACCAATGATGTCGGTCATCGTGGTGACAAACACTGCCGATGAAACGGCTGGGTCTGCACCAACGCGGTGCAGCATTAATGGCACCAATATTCCTGCCAAAGCAGCAATAATCATATTGATGAACATTGCAGCGGCAATGATCAACCCGATATCAGGGCTTTGAAACCAGAAGGCTGACACGCCACCAATCAGAACTGCAAACAGAAGGCCGTTGCAAGCGCCCAACATAAACTCGCGTCTAATGATCCGGCGGGCATTGTGAATGTCAAGTTCACGCGTCGCAATCGCGCGTACCGTCACTGTCATGGTTTGTGAACCGGCATTGCCGCCCATACCGGCTACAATCGGCATTAGAACGGCGAGGGCAACAACCTTTTCGATCGTCGCATCAAAGAGTTGAATAACAGCGGCAGCCATAAATGCGGTTACCAAATTGACAAGCAGCCAAGGGACGCGCGATTTGGCAATTTCAAAAACCGAGTTTGACAATTCTTCATCGCCAACGCCGCCAAGCCGCATAATGTCTTCTTCAGCTTCTTCATGAATAACGTCGACGATGTTATCAATGGTGAGCACGCCGACAAGGCGCTGGTTTTCATCAACAACGGCGGCCGATAACAGGTCATATTGTTGGAAGATTTGAGCCGCTTCCTCCTGGTCCATATCGCCCGGAATCTCATGCTTGATTTCATGCATGATGGCATCAATTTTTTGCGCGCGCTTCGAACGCAAAATCTGATCCAGATCAACCGCGCCAATGAGCTTGAAGGTTGGATCAATGACAAACACTTGCGAAAAAGAATCTGGCAAATCTTTATCATCGCGCATGTAGTCTATGGTTTGCCCGACACTCCAAAACGAGGGAACCGCCACAAACTCAGTTTGCATACGACGGCCAGCGGTTTCTTCTGGGTAATCCAAAGCACGGCGCAGCTTTGCACGTTCGGCAAACGGCATCTGCGCCAGAATTTCATCGCGGTCTTCTGCATCCAAGTCTTCGAGAATATAAATCGCATCATCGGAATCCAAATCTTGCATACCGCGCGCAATATCGGCATTGGGCAGAGCATCCATAATGTCTTGACGGATGTTATCATCGACTTCTGTTAGCGCAGCAAAGTCAAACTTGTCGCCCAGCAACGAAATCAGGCTGGAACGCTGCTCTGGGCGCAAAGCTTCAATAACGTCGCCCAGCTCTGACTCGTGCAATTGTCCGACATCACGGCGTAATATGATTGTGTCGCGGTCGGCAATTGCCGCGCCTATGCCTGCAAGATAATCGGCCCGAACTGCTCCGTTATCATTGTATATGTCGTCGAATTTTGAACGTATCGTCTCGGCGGTGCTGCTGCTTTCTTTGGCCATGGCAAACACCCCTGCTGATACTCTTTATGGGACTAAGCTATGAACGCAATTGCTTCAAGAGCCAGTCCCGAACCGAAGCAAATTACATTCAATTTGAAGTAAATTTTGTACAATAAAATTGGCGTTCGTTCATCGTCCTCCTTAGCCGAAAGTCAAGTCAATCCCATTATGGTGCATGTTAGTCCGGTCGGCTCCGGGACATTTTTGGGGATTTGAAAATGGCTGAATTGATTATGTCGTCGCAGTTTGCGGCTTTTATTGAGCGTGGCCGCGTGGATACGCGTGATGTTATCGATATGCGCCAAAGCGTCTTTGCCAATGGCGTTTTGTGCAAAGATGACGCCGTTGGCCTGTTTGCCGTTCATGCCAATTGTGCATTGAAATGTGCAGAGTGGGGCGAGTTTTTTGTTGAAGCGTTGAGTGACTTCGTTGTCGAAAATGTTGAACCTTCAGGCTATGTCAATGACAAGCAAGCCAAATGGCTCATTTCAGCTATTTCCCATGGCAGGCATGTCGCCAGTCGCACTGAGTTCGAATTGCTGACAAGTGTCCTTGAAAAATCCAAACGCTCACCTGAAGCTTTAAGCGCTTTTGCATTATCGCAAATTGCCGATGCAGTTTTGGATCATAAAGGACCGCTCTCTGACCTTAGCCGGCGCAAAGGGGTGATCACGGCCCGCGATGTGTCGATGCTGCGCCGTATTCTCTATGCGTTTGGTGGCGAAGGATCGATAGGCATTTCAAAATCAGAAGCCGAAGTCCTGTTCCAACTCAACGATAGGTCGGTTGAGGCTGAAAATGACCCAGCTTGGAGTGATTTATTTGTAAAAGCTATTGCCAACTACATGATGGCTGTTTCTGGTTACTCTGTGCCGCCGCGCGAACAAGCGTTGCAGGGCGAAGAATGGCTCAATAATTCAAGCGAGACGCGCGGCTTTTTCACCCGCATGATGGCTGATGGTTTGAAAGGCATTTTACCTGCCTATCTGGCACCTTCCAGCACCGAAGCTGCTTTCGCCGACCGTAATGCGGCCTTTAAGCAAAATGAGACAGAGGCATCAACAGTTACTGAAACACAGGCCCATTGGTTGGTCGAGCGAATGAACAAAGATGGTTACATTCGTTCGAACGAAAAACTGCTGCTTTCGTTTTTGAAAAAAGAATCGCAAAATATCCATCCTGAACTGCAACCTTTGTTGAACATGGTCGCTTGACGTTGTCATTTGACCACGTTGTTATTTGATCGGAACTGGAAATGCGGGCTTTGCGGCCCGCATTTTTTATTGAAGCAAATCAATTGCCCGCCTATTGGTATTTTTGGGGGAGCGGTTGCTAATGTTCAAAAAAATTCTGATTGCCAATCGCGGTGAGATAGCATGCCGCGTTATCAAAACAGCAAAGCGGCTCGGCATTAAAACTGTTGCTGTTTATTCAGATGCCGATAGGGGCGCATTGCATGTGGAAGTGGCAGATGAAGCCTACGCCATTGGCCCTGCACCGGCAGCACAAAGCTATTTGTTGATCGACAAGATCATCGAGGCCTGCAAATCCACTGGCGCAGAAGCCGTTCACCCGGGTTACGGGTTTTTATCGGAACGCGCGACTTTCGCTGAAGCATTGGCCAAAGCCGGTGTGGTGTTCATCGGCCCTCCCCCTTCAGCAATTGTAGCGATGGGCGACAAGATTGAGTCCAAGCGCTTTGCAAAAGCAGCCGGCGTTTCAACAGTGCCGGGATATGATGGAATAATAGCGACGGTTGAAGACGCTGAAATGATTGCCGACTCCATTGGTTATCCTGTGATGATCAAAGCCTCAGCGGGCGGCGGCGGCAAAGGCATGCGCATTGCAAACAGCCGCGCTGAAGTGCGCGAAGGGTTCGAACGAGCGGCGTCGGAAGCCAAATCGTCCTTTGGCGATGACCGCATGTTTGTTGAAAAATTCATTGTCGACCCGCGCCACATCGAAATTCAGGTGTTGGCCGACGCGCATGGCAACTGCATCTATTTGGGCGAGCGCGAATGCTCAATTCAGCGCCGCAACCAAAAAGTCATTGAGGAAGCTCCTTCGCCGTTTTTGGACGAAGCGACTCGTGCTGCCATGGGTGCGCAATCCGTGGCGCTTGCCCAAGCAGTTGGTTATACCAGCGCAGGCACAGTTGAGTTTATTGTAGACCAAAACCGCAATTTTTATTTTCTCGAAATGAACACGCGGCTGCAAGTCGAGCACCCTGTTACCGAGCTCATTACCGGCATTGATCTGGTTGAGCAGATGATCCGCGTGGCCGCAGGCGAACCGCTGGCAATCATCCAAAGCGACATCAAACTTACCGGCTGGGCCATTGAATCCCGTGTTTATGCCGAAGACCCGTATCGCGGGTTTTTGCCCTCAACGGGCCGTCTCACACGTTATCAACCGCCGCAAGAAGGCCCGCTTGGCGATGGCATTGTGCGTAATGATACCGGCGTTTTTGAGGGCGCTGAGATTTCAATGTTTTACGATCCGATGATCGCAAAGCTCTGCACCTATGCAAGCGACCGGCCAAAAGCGATTGCAACAATGGCCACGGCGCTGAACAGTTTTGTTGTCGAAGGCATCAGCCATAATGTGCCGTTTTTGGCAGATTTGATGCGGCAGCCTGATTGGTTGTCTGGCAATTTGACAACCGGTTTTATAGCCAAACATTATCCTAATGGGTTCACACTGCGCGCGCCCGAACCTTTAGAACATGCGACTTTGGCGCAAGTTGCGCTCGCCATTGAGCTGCGCCGCCGTATCCGGCTTGATCATATGACCGGCCGTTTGCGCCCGCATTCGGGCGCGGTGCATCAGGATTGGGTTGTAAAAATCAGCGGTGCCAAAACGGCAATTTCTATACTTCAAATGAACACATCAGACGGAACAGATTTTGTCTGCCGTTTTGGCGATGAAGACGCCGTTCGCGTGGTGACGCATGCACTGCCGCACGAGCCACTATGGCGCGGCACAATTGACGGCGTGCAAACAGTGATGAAAGCCAAAGCCGTAGCAAATGGCGTTCACCTAAATTGGGGCAGTCTTTCTGTGGTGGCCAATATCATGCTGCCGCATGTGGCCGCACTAGATGCCTTGATGCCGGTGAAAATTCCGCCGGATTTATCCCGCTTTTTGCTGTGCCCTATGCCTGGACTGATCGTTTCACTGCATGCCGTCGAAGGCCAAGACGTAAAGACTGGCGATGTTTTAGCCGTAGTGGAAGCCATGAAAATGGAAAATGTTTTGCGTGCCGAAAAAGACGGACGGGTCGCCAAGGTCAACGCCAAGCAAGGAGATAGTTTGGCCGTGGATGCTGTGATTTTAGAGTTTGAGTGAGGTTTCGACTAAGTAACCCCAACTTTGAGATAGCCACCCCGCCAGTCATGCGCGCTGTTTTCCAACTTTCAGTTGGTTTGCAATTCCCCAAATACAGGCACAAACGCGCGTTTCAATGCAATATCTAAGTCAATCATTGTAACCGGCAGACCTAAATCGACAAGGCTAGTCACGCCATAGCCTTGAATGCCGCAGGGCACGATGCCGGAAAAATGCGCCAGATCGGGCTCGACGTTCAGCGCAATGCCGTGAAATGACACCCATTTACGAAGCCTAATACCAACCGCTGCGATTTTATCTTCAGCAATAGTACCGTTTGGCAACAGCGTTTTTTCCGGCCGCGTGACCCAAACACCAACGCGGTCGGCGCGGCGCTCACCTTTCACGTTGAACTCGGCGAGCGTGTTGATTATCCAAGCCTCAAGCGCACAGACAAAAGCGCGGACATCTTGGCGGCGTCGTTTCAAATCCAAAATCACATAGGCCACGCGCTGACCGGGGCCATGATAAGTGTACTGCCCGCCACGCCCCGTTTGGTGTACCGGCAGGCGGTTTGGCTCCACCAAATCTGATGGGTTTGCACTGGTGCCGGCGGTGTACAGCGGCGGATGCTCCAGCAGCCAAATGGCTTCAGGTGCCAAACCTTGCGAAACGGCTTCAGCATGGGCCTCCATTGCGGCCAGCGTTTGGGCGTAGGGTTGCATGCCCTCAAACACGCGCCATTCAACCGGCGGATGGCCCGCTGCAGCAAAAAAAGTAAATTCTGGTGGTGGCGAAATGCGGACATTCATGAATTGAGTTTGCCGCACGAACCAGTACCTTGTCCATATCATAAGTTCTTTTAAAAATGATGCGATTTTAAGCATTGCGGGGTTGCCCGCCCGACAGGGCTTTGCTAGACGCGCCCTTGGTCGTTCGCGGCCTTACCTCGGCGTGCGGCCGTGGCGGAATTGGTAGACGCGCAGCGTTGAGGTCGCTGTGGGGCAACTCGTGGAAGTTCGAGTCTTCTCGGCCGCACCATTCTTCTTTGGAAGTCGAAAAAACATCACCTGTTTTTGGATCACTGAGCAGATGCAGCATTTTTGCATGGCTGCCGTGCACGTAAGACTGTTTCATTGTGCGATGCAGCAACCCATATGTCTCACCGTAATAAGAAAAGAGAAAGGAAGCCGAGATGAAAGCCTTCGGTTTGTTAAGTTTGTTTGCCTCCAACCGTCGTTCGCGTGAGTTGGATTACCTGAATGAAAGCGTGTCGCGCTATGATCTGGAGCGTCGCCAACGTGAGATCACACAGGGTAAATTCCGCGACCGGTAAGGCTCGCGCCAGTTGAATACACGAGAAACTCTAGCGCGATGGCTCCTCCCAGCCCGCGCCGGAGCCGGGCGGCTTCTCCTCCCAGAATAAAGCCGCCCATCAACACGGCCTGTCCGACCGGTTCCTCCCCCGGTTTGGCAGGCCGAATTGTTTTAGCCTTGTTTTCGCCGCTTCAAGCGCTTTTCATGACCCGAAGCGGAGGTTGCGATGATTCTCAAATTTACTGCATCATGCGTATTGGTGACCCTGTGTGCATTGTTAGCCTTGCCTTCAATGGCTTTGGCCCAAACGACAGAACCCGCAACCCAAATCAGACTGGCCCCTGCTGAAATTTTGGCTGTAGCGAAGGCCTCACTGAGCCCGATGTGTGAGTTTGAGGGTGAAGCCGGGCCGGAAGAACGCTATAAAACCTATGAACTCAACTACAAAGAAGATGGTGATGCGCCTGACCAGGCCGCCCGTATCGCGACCCTGCACGAGCTATTTTGTCTATCCGGCGCTTATAATCTGGTGAATATCTATTTGCTAACAAAGGAAGATGAAGGCACGCAGCTTCTGCAATTTGCAGCGCCCGCGTTCCGCGCTGTTTATGAAGATGACGATAGCGAAAAAGCAGTATTACGCATTGATGTGCAGGGATTCACTACACTCAACATGTTGGTAAACCCGTCTTTTGATCAGACGAGCGGACAGATGAGCCATTTTTCGAAATGGCGCGGTGTTGGTGATGCGAGTTCCAGCGGCAGATGGAGCTTTTTGGGCGGGCAATTTGTGTTGACCCATTTTGGGGTGGACGCCAGCTATGACGAGGAAATCAACCCAATTGTGATTTATGATGCGGTAGCTGAAACGCCGTAAAGAACCGTGAACTGTGCTTGGCGGCGCAGCCTCAACTGCCAACCACCTTCACGCCCGGCGATGAGCGTTCAAACTGCGGCAGGCCGTCGTTAATCTCATAATAATCACCCTTATCAGCGGTGAAAATATGCATTTCGCCTTTCAGGCCAGTGGGCGCGTCAAACAATCCTGCCGTGATCGATGTATATCCGCGGCCTTCGATTTTCCAGAACATCACTGATCCGCAATTTGAGCAAAATCCGCGCTCTGCTTCATCAGAGGATTTGAACCAACGCACGTGTTCTGCGCCGCTGACTTCAAGCTGCTCGTTTGGCACATTCGTCGCACCAAGATAATGCCCGGTTTGGCGGCGGCATTGTGTGCAATGGCAATAGATCACACCCCGCATTGGCCCGCGCACAGTAATTGTTACGCTTTCGCAAAGGCATCTGCCGGTATGAGTTTTCATTGGTTTGCTCCAGCTTGCCAACGGCGTTTTACGGCCCATATTTTGAGAAGTTAACTCAACTTTTCTGACTTTATGAATGGATACGCGACATGAATCGGTTTTTTTGGGTGATCGCCTGCTGGCTCGCCGTTTGTTCGGTGTCTTTTGCCGCCGAAAAAATGAGTGTTCAAGACGCTTGGGCCAAAATGCAAAACGGCTCGTTTGTATTGGTTGATGTCCGTACCAAAAGCGAATGGCAATCATCCGGCATTGCACCCGGCGCAATAACGCTGACGATGGGAGCTGAAGACTATTACGAAAAATTAGTGGCCATCGCCGCTGCAAATCCAGGTAAAACTATAGGGCTTATTTGTGCAGCAGGCGGACGTTCAACAAAGACAGCTGCAGAACTCGAACGGCGCGGCCTTTCGCAAGTCGTTGATGTCAAGGAAGGCATGGGCGGCAGCATGTGGGGCGGCGGCTGGGTTGGCGCAAAACTTCCTGTTGTGCCATACAGGTGAGGCATGAAATAACTTTATTCACACTGGAACTGGCGGCACCAGCAGGGGCCGCCAGTCGTCATTTGGCGGCGCTTGCCACCAATTGCATATCTTTATTTTTTCATTGTTGCTTTTTCTGCCATGCCCAAATGCATTGAGCAGTCTTCGGCTTTTTTCTCTGCCATGGCTGTTTTTGCCATTTCGAGTTCTTTCATGCCCATAACTTTTGCGTCGCCTTTTGCGCCCTCAACAGCTTTCATAACCATGGCGAATGTGTCGTCATCGCAGGCTTTCATTTCGGCAGCATTGGCAGATCCAGCAAATGCGAAAATGGCAAAAGCCGCGGTGGTGAGAAGTTTTTTCATAAATGTGATCCTTCAGGTTTTGCGCCGCACCGTTTTGGTGGCGTGTCATTTGATCTCACACCGCAAAGCACAAATGCCACACACAAAGCCGTGCTTCACGCAGTTGTGCTTCACGAAAACGTTTGCGCTGCGTTCGCGCCCGACAGAATTGTGCCCTCAATCCAGCCCGACCAATTGTCGCTAAAATCACCGCCGCAAAAGATGATATTGCCAAAAGGCTCGCGCATCGCGCGCAGTGCTGCCTCTTGCCCGGGCCGGCCGGCGTGCCAACTGCCAAGCGCTAACGGGTCGCTTGTCCAATCGTGCATGGCTACTTCAAGGATGTTTTGGCCGGGATAAATTTCAGCGAACAATGCCTTCAGTGCAGCCTCGCTGGTATCTTGAACTTCATCAATCAACGCTTGTGCGCAGATCAGATAATGATCTTTGCCAATAGGCTTAGCATAGGTCAGCCTAAACGAATGGCCATGAATGAAACACTCTTCCAAGAGCGACTCGCCTTGTGCAAGCGCCCAAAACTTAACCGTACGCCCGGCATGGCCTTCAGAGATAATAGACTTGATTGGAGCAGCCAGTGGCGGCGCAAATGCAATATTTTTCAGCACGTTAAGCGGAAGTGCTAATATTACTTTATGCGAGGTAATATGACCAAATTCGCCCAAAGTCGACATCCTTTGGCCTTGGTCAACCACCATGTCAACCGCCGAACCAAATCTAATGGTTCCTTCCGGTAATTCAGCGGCAATACGCTTTGCAATCTCGCCGGTGCCGCCTTGCAACCGCGAAATTTCAGCGGGATCAATGGTTTCGAAAATCGAACCGCCATGAAAGCGGATTTCATTGAGCACCATTGCCAAGCCCAAATCGTCAGGGTTTGCGCCGGTCAAAGAAAACAAGGCCGCGCTGACTAAGGCTGCATCATCTGACGTTTCATTTGCCAAAGTTTCAGCCAATGTTACTGGTAGCTCAATGCCGCTTTTGGCATAATCGGCAGCCACATTTTCAAGCCTGTTCAAAATACTCTGCAGACCAGAATTGCTCGCAACGATATCGGCAAAGCTGGCGTTGAATGCCTTGCCGCCAACCTGCCAGCGTGGCAATGGCGCATCACTGCTTAGGTCTAGTGCCACGCCATAGCGCTTTGCCTCCGCCATTAACGCATGTTGATGTTCAGGTAAAACCCATTCCGCGCCCCAATCAACAACAGTATCAGTGCCGGGGAAATTCTCGCTCCACGCCCGTCCCCCAACCCGCGAACCAGCTTCAAGCACAACAACACTTTTGCCAGCTTCGATGAGGTTGCGCGCGGCAATCAGCCCCGCATAACCGGCGCCAACCACCACAACATCAAACTCAATCATTTTATTCTGCCGCGATGCGTCGCTCAGAAACGCGCTGATCTTTTTTCAGTTGCTCAGCCACCAAAAACGCCAGCTCCAAAGCCTGTTCTGCATTGAGGCGCGGGTCACAAACGGTGTCATATTGATCACCCAAATTCTCCGGTTGAATGGCGCGCGCGCCACCTGTACATTCGGTCACGTTTTTACCGGTCATTTCAATATGGATACCGCCAGCATGAGTGCCTTCAGCGCGGTGCACATCAAAGAACGTGGTGACCTCACGCAAGATCCGCTCGAACGGCCGTGTTTTATAACCGTTTGATGTAATCGTGTTGCCATGCATTGGGTCGCACGACCACACAACTGTGCGGCCTTCGCGTTCCACTGCGCGGATGAGTTTGGGCAAGTGATCAGCCACTTTGTCAGAACCAAAGCGGGCAATCAGCGTGAGGCGGCCAGCCTCGTTATCTGGGTTCAGCGTGTCAATCAATTTGATCAAATCATCCGCCTCAAGCGTTGGCCCGCATTTGAGGCCAATCGGATTTTTAATGCCACGGCAAAACTCAATATGCGCATGATCAGCTTGCCGGGTACGGTCGCCAATCCAGATCATATGGCCCGAAGTGGCATAGTAATCGCCGCTGGTGGAATCGTTGCGCGTAAGTGCCTCTTCGTAGCCAAGCAACAAGGCCTCATGGCTGGTGTAAAGGTCTGTTTCCCGCAGCCCTTCATGGTTTTCTGGCGTAATGCCAATAGCGCGCATGAAGTCTAGCGTTTCAGAAATACGGGCTGCCACCGCCTCATAGCGGTGCTTGTGCGGCGATTCTGATACGAAATCCAATGTCCATTTGTGCACATTATCAAGCGCCGCATAACCGCCTTGCGAAAACGCGCGCAGCAAGTTCAGCGTCGCGGCAGACTGGCGGTAAGCCATTTCCTGCCGGTTAGGGTCGGGAATGCGCGAAGCCGCATCAAAATCAAAACCATTGATGATATCGCCGCGATAAGATGGCAGGGTTATGCCGTTACGGGTTTCATCATTGGATGAGCGGGGCTTGGCAAACTGGCCAGCAATACGGGCAATTTTAACCACGGGTCGCGCCGAACCAAATGTCAGCACCACTGCCATTTGCAAAAACACACGGAAAAAATCGCGGATATTATCTGCGCCGTGTTCAGCAAAACTTTCAGCGCAATCACCGCCCTGCAGCAAAAACGCCCTGCCCTCAGCCACAGCTGCCAGCGATTTTTTTAACGCCCGCGCCTCTCCCGCAAATACCAACGGCGGCCATGTGCGCAAGCGATCTTCAACGTCGGCCAATGCCTTCAAATCTGGATAAGCTGGAACTTGGCTGATGGGCTTTGACCGCCAACTTGTGGGCGACCATTCAGGCTGCGTAGACAACATCGAGGCACTTTCTGTTTTGATTTTTGGCTTTACGCTTAAAAAGCTGCGGTCTGAAAACGAAGCGTGATCAGGCACATGCAGCAGGTTTTCATCGGCAAGGCTGCGAATTTTCAAAACCGCAATCGATTGATGCTCGCGGCTCGCATCGGCCTCCATGCGGAAGATCGTTGGCTGCGAAACGCCTGCTTTTGCCGCAAGTTCGGCTTGGCTTAGATCGAGCATCGAGCGGATGTAGCGGATTTGCCTGCCCGTTAGAATTGGAATATCCATGAGTTGTGCCGTGGTTGCGTGTTGACGGCGAATATAAAGGGCATGAATAGATTATTCAAGTCGTATATGTATATGAATTAAATCTATTGTATGAAGGCACCGGCGGGTACCAAAATCATCCATCTATCATCCAATTGAGCACTTGCCGCCAATCCGTCATACGAATGGGTGTGCCATGGCTGCCAGTTTCAAACCGCACCATTCTGGCTGGATATCCATTGGCAGCAAGGCTTTTATGAAAGGCCTCCACTTTAGCGATAGCAAACACTTTGTCAGCGCTGCCATGGCCAATGTAAAAGGGCACGCGATTGAGCCACGCGTCCGATTGAAGCAAGCGGCCATCGGGTGACGCACCCAAAAACAACATGCCATTTAACGTGCCGCCAATAGGCGATAATGCCAAACCATTGCAAATTGCGCCACCTTGGCTGGCGCAAGCGACAATGACTGGAGCGTTAAGCACCGCACCGCCGCGCGCACGGCCAATAAGGGCTGCAATTTCGGCAACACCTTTTTCACCAAAGTCCGTGAAATCGGCCGACAAATACAGGCCGCCAGAGCGAGCAACTAGGTTTTTGAGGCGATTGAAATTGCCTCCAAACTTAAAATCATCAGCGCCTTGCAACCGCGAGCCGCCTTGGCCGTGAATATAAACAACCACGAACCGTGCGCCTTTAGATTGGCCAGTTGCAATCACTCTTATGTCACTGACAATTGTTGGAATTTTCAGGTCTTCTTGTGTGCGGCGAACGCTTAAATCGATATAGGCGTTGCCAGCGCGTTTTTCGGGGATTTCATCGCGGCCATTAATGTGGCGAAGTTCATTGTAATCGACTGTCACAAAACCGGCGTCCCACGCGCCGGATATTACGCCGGGCAAGCCGAAATCAGCATCCTTAAATGGCGCAACCGCCTGTGCATTTGCAGCGCCGGCTGTAAAGGCCAGCAGCAATAGCGCCTTGAAATTAATGGGTTTTGCAGCACATACTGAGCCATGGCCAAAATGATTAAAAAAAGTGACCTGCCTCAAAAAAATTGCGCCCATTGTTTGAAGCCAATGGTGTGGCGCAAAGCGTGGGCAAAAAACTGGGAAAGCGTTTTGTATTGCTCTGACCGGTGCCAAAAAGAAGCCAAGGGTAAACGTCATAAGACGGCCTCTTGAAGCGCGGCCAGTGCATCTGGTGTATCAATATCGGCTAAAGCAGCCGGCCCTATTTCCACTAAAATAATTGGCAGGCCCGAAGCCGTAAGGATGGCCTGACCGCTTTTTTCGCCCTCTAACTTGGACATATTTGCAAATTGCGCTTTTGGGATAATGACCGGATTTCCCGGTTCTAAATTGTAAGAAGCACGAACGATTGCGTTTCCGTTTGTGGCGGCAAATGCTTGCGTCAGCTGGTTCAAATGTGCGGTCGTTATCAGCGGCATGTCAGCAAGCATGACCAAGGCATATTCAATTTCCGGCTTATTTGCAAAGATTGAAAACCCTGCTGCAAGTGAAGTGCCAAACCCTTCAGCAAAGCGCGGGTTGTGAACAACTTCAAAACCATTTCCAAAGGCACCTACAGCATCAGCATCCCGGCCTGTAACCAAGATGCGCAGTTTCAAATGAGCGTTCAGTACTGCCTGCACAGCAAAATCAATCACCGGCCGATGGTGCAATTTCATCAACAGCTTATTTGCCCCACCCATCCGGCGCGAATTACCGGCCGCCATCAACAGTGCAGCTCCCTTAGTCATCAGCTTGCTCGGACTTTACCAAAGTGGCGCGCGGGCTTGGTCGTGTTGGAATTTCCATCAGCAATCCGCCAACGCCCATGCGCATGATATCGCGTGATTTCACTTTAAGCCCCGCAAACAGCCGGGCCAGCACCCAATCAAAGCCGTTTTCTTTGGGTGATCTGGCGCAACCCGGTGCGCCGACGATAATAGTTTTTCCATGTTTGCCCAGAACCAGCAAGTTTCCGGGGTCAACCGGCATGCCGACCTGTATCACTTTACCGCCGGTCAAACGTATTGCGGCAGGAATGACATCATTTTCATCGCAAACAGCCGACGCACCAAACACAATGAGCATATCCAAATGAAGCATTGAATGCAGCGTTTCAGCCAATGCTTCAGCACGATGATGACAATGAGCTGCAACGCTCATCGTACCGGTAAAAGCAGATATACGGCGGCGCGTAACATCAATCGTTTTTTCAAGCACAGAATCTTTAGTGAGCGGCAATGTCGTTTGAATAAGGCCTACGCAAAGTGGCTTGAACGGGTGCAGGATAAGCGCATTTTCTTGCGCAAGGGCTTCAGCTTTTTCGACGCCTTTTTTTGGTGCGGCAAACGGTATAATTTTCACAGTCGCCACCATCGCTCCTATTTGGCAAACGGTATAATCAGGCAGGGTCGCGAGTGTAACTGATGGGTCTATTGCATTGATAGAATTGACTATTTTATATTTTACTTCCAGCAGGCCTAATTCAGATGCGTGGAGATTGACCCTGCCCGTCGAAGCGGTCTTGGCAATAATGTTCGATGTTGAGAGCTTTGCACCGATCCGCGTTGCCGCTTCATTTTCGGGCAGATCGTTTTTTTTCAACCGCGCAACAGTGACGGTGGCATGCCCCGTTTTTGCAAGGAGTTCTGTGTCTTCGGCGCTTAAAATTCTACCTTTATTGAAGCGCCCGTCCCCAACAACTAAGTTATGCGCCAAAGTTGCGCCAGAAGCTTTTTCAACTGAGACCGTGCCAAATTTCATGCTATTTCTGCTCGCAAACGAAATACAGAGATCACTTCTGCCAAGATCGCTACTGCAATTTCAGCAGGGCCGGACGCACCAATGTTCATGCCGATGGGTGCTTTGATGCGGCGTATATCATTTGCCTTAGCACCCGCCGCCAAAAGGCGTTCAACACGGCTGCCATGCGTTTTGCGGCTGCCAAGCGCACCGATATAAAGGCAATTGGCCTCTAATGCAGCTAATATTGGCCCGTCATCAATTTTCGGATCATGTGTGACCGCAATCACGGCTGTGTGCCTGTCAAGCGGTGCAGTTTTCAGAACCACATCCGGCCATTCAGCGCGAAGATCAAAGCCGCCAAAGCGTTCTTCAGTGGCGAAGGCCGTGCGCGGGTCGATAATAATAACTTCAAAACCTGCCATCCGCGCCATTGGTGCCAGCATTTGTGAAATGTGCACTGCGCCGATGATGACCATTCGCGGTTCGGGCAGATGCGGGTTGATGAAGAATGCACGCCCTTCAATTGTGGCTTGTTCGGCTTTGCCTGAATTGAGGGCCCGCACAACTGCGTCGCCAAGGTTACCTGCAACAGGGTCGCCCTCTTCAATTACGCGGTCACGGCCATCACCCAAATCCGTCAATAGTACCGCAGCTTTGCGGGCGCGGCGTGCGGCATTGAGTTTTTTCAATGCAAACGGGTCCATCAGCCAACGCGCTCCACATAAACGCGAATACGCCCACCGCAGGACAGGCCAACGCGCCATGCCGTTTCATCAGCGACGCCAAATTCAAGCGTCTTGGGTGTCCCCGATGCTATGACATCCAGCGCTTCGGAAATCACATCGCCTTCAACGCAACCGCCAGAAACAGAGCCATGAAAGTTGCCGTCTTGGTCGATTACCAAATGGCTGCCGACCTGACGCGGTGCTGAACCCCAAGTTTCAATAACGGTGGCTATTGCGACGTTTTTACCTGATTTCATCCAGCTTTCGGCGATAAAAAGTGGGTCTTGATTGGTTTCTTGCACCTATATTCTCCTTAAGCTGCGCCGCGCAGCCATTGCCGCGGATCGTGTTGCCGCTCAGGGCGGTTAGCCGACAATGCTAAACACAAATCCTGCAAAGCATTGAGCGAGTGCGACGGGCGAAACTCATCCACGAACGGCAACAGTGCTTTTACCCCGCGCGCTTTGGCTTCAAAACCATCATAGCGCAAAAGTGGATTGAGCCAAATCAAACGCCGACACGATTTGTGAAGCCGATCGGCTTGAACCGACAGCTCGTTGGTATCGTCACGCTCAAGGCCGTCGGTAATCAAAATCACCACCGCACCTTGCGACAAAACACGGCGCGACCATTTATGGTTGAACTCTTTGAGCGTTTCACCAATACGCGTGCCGCCTGACCAATCGCGCACGTGTGCTGCACACAAATCAAGTGCTTGATCCGGGTCACGCCGGGCAAGCTGCCGCGATAAATTTGTCAATCTGGTACCAAAGACAAACGCGTGCACACGGCGTCGTTTTTCCATCATAGCGTGCATAAAATGCAAAAACATACGGCTATACTGGCTCATGGAACCGGAAATATCGGCAATGACCACCAATGGCGGGTGCACGTTTTTAGGAGCACGATAGCGGGGCAAGATCATGTCGCCGCCGGAGCGCATTGCTGCCCGCATGGTGCCGCGCGGGTCAACGCGGCGGCCGGATTTGTTCAGCATAAAGCGGCGGGTGCGCACTTCATCAAACGGCAAAGCCAACTCATGGATTGCACGTTTTGCAGCGGCAATTTCTTTGGCGTTCATTTGTGCAAAGTCTTTTTCCCGAAGCACCTCGCGTTCCGAAACGGTGAATCGCGCGTCGACTTCAATTTCCGGCACAACGTCAGGTTCGACGCGCTTTTCATGGCCCTGAAACAGCGCGTCTTCGGCACGGTTTTCTCCGGCACGTTTTTTTTGCCGTTCGCGCGTATCGGGCGCCACTGGCGAAAACATTGCGAGCAGTTTTTCAATCAATTCGCGCGATTTCCAAAACAAGCGGAAGGTCTCGTCGAACACCAACCGGTCTTCGCGGCGCTTAATCAACACACAATGGAGCGTCCAGTAAAAGTCATCTCTTGAGCCAATACCAGCTGCAATAACGGCGTTTATGGCGTCGGCAACGGAAGCTGGACCAAGTTTCAAACCGGCATGGCGAAGCGCGCGCGAAAAATAGACAATGTTGTCCGCAAGCCTGCCGTGTTCGTTAGCGTGGTCGTTGAAGGAAACTACACCCATGGGCTAAGCCGCCGCAGCGGCAAGACTGGCTTTCACATCATCAAGCAGTTTTTTGCCTTCACTGCCCTGAATTCGGGAAATATCATCGTGATACTTCAGCAAAACACCGATGGTTTGTGACACCGTTTCAGGATCAATCGCCACTTTATCAAGCTCGGTTAGTGCTGAAGCCCAATCCAACGTTTCGGCAATGCCGGGTGATTTGAACAAATCCATCGTACGCAATTTCTGAACATAAGTGACGAGCTCCTTAGCAAGGCGGCCGTTTGCGCGCGGCACTTTTTGTTCGACAATTTGTAACTCGCGTTTTGCATCCGGATAATCCACCCAATGATAAAGGCAACGGCGTTTAAGCGCATCGTGGATCTCACGGGTACGATTGGTGGTGATAATCACAATCGGCGGCTCCTTGGCCTTGATCGTACCAAGCTCGGGTATTGTCACTTGAAAATCTGACAAAACTTCCAGAAGGTAGGCCTCAAAGGCCTCATCTGCCCGATCAAGCTCATCAATTAAAAACACCGGCGCGAGGCCAGCCTCGCCGGAAAGGGCCTGCAAAACGGGCCGGCGAATAAGATGGCGCTCCGAATAAATTGAGCGCTCAATTGAGGTGCGGTCTTTGTCGCCCGAAGCTTCCGCCAAACGGATATCGATCATTTGTGACGGGTAATTCCACTCATAAACGGCTGACGATATATCAAGCCCTTCGTAGCACTGTAGTCGAATAAGGTCGCGGCCAAGTGTTGAAGACAATACTTTGGCAATTTCTGTTTTGCCAACGCCCGCTTCGCCTTCTAAAAACAGGGGACGGTGCATTTTAAGAGCCAAAAATAAAACTGTCGCCAGCGAGCGGTCACCGACATAACCGCCTTTTGCCAGCAGAACTTCTGTCTCATCAATGCTGTTTGGCGTTTCGGCCGTCATTTGCGTTTCTCCCAAAACAGCAATTATTCCAACGTGGGCCCCAGCGCCCGATAGTGTCGATTAGCGTAAAGCAGATTGTTCTTTGTTTCTTCAATGCGCATGGCTCTGACCTGCCCATAGAGCACAGTGTGGGTTGCCATTTCGGTGCTGTCTATAATCTGGCAGTCAAATACGACGGCAGCGTCACTAAGACACGGCGCACCTGTACGAAGCGTACTCCATTGGCCGTGAGCAAAGCGGCTTTCAAGTGACAATTTGCTGTCGGCAAACGCACGCGCAATTGCGATTTGATCGACGGCCAATGTGTTCAAAGCAAAACAGCCGTTGTCTTTGAATAGATGATTTTGTTCATGATCACGATTAACACAGATCAGCAAAGTTGCGGGCCGGTCAGACACCGATGTAGCTGCTGAAACGGTAACACCGCGCTTGCCCGCTGCACCATTTGTGGTGGCAATATGTACGGCGGCGGGAAACATGCGCATGGCCGCGCGGTAATCTTGTGGTTCAATTGAGGCAGACATCAGCACTATTTCGACCTAAGGGACATTGTAAAATTTGAATATAGGCAGAAGACACATAATTACACCCCTGTTGATGGACGCAATCAAAAATCAACGCTACGACATGGTTTATCTTATCAAGGATGCTTTGCATTGCTTCGACTGATCCTACCGGTTTGGCTTTTTATTTTTGTGGCTTTTGCTGCCAAAGCAGAAATCCTAGTTGTTGCGGCGCCGTTTGAAGAATATCCCACATTGGCTTTGCAAATACGAGAAGGCGCTGCGGCTGCTTTACCCGATAACTGGGTTATTAAACAGGTTGATGCAGGCTGCACCGACCAGGCGGTACAAGGCGTTTCTGATTTGATTATTGCAGAAAAGCCTGATGCTGTGATCGGTTTGCCGTGTATTGAGAGTTTGAACTTGGCGCTTGCTTCTCTTGGGCCAATTGACGTTCCAATTATTACAATTGGTTCGCGCGCTGGCGCGCCATCAAAATTGGCAGCGCAAAATTCGTGGCAGCTTTACCGAACAGGTCCGCGGGAACACGAAGAGGGTGCCGCAATTGCAAAGCTTATTGTCGAAGCTTGGCGTGGCTTGCCTTTTGCTATTATCGATGATGGCACAATTTTTGCTCGCGATACCGCGGAAGCAATTCGCAATGAGGCTGAAACCTCTGGCACCAAACCGGTTTTGGTTGACGGGTTTCAGCCACAGCTTGAAAGCCAGCAAAAATTGATTGCTCGGCTTGTTGCCGCGGGCGCTACACATGTTTTCATTGCCAGTGACCGGGCAAATATTGCGCAAATAGCAACCGAAGCAGCCAATCGCGGTATAATATTTGCCGGGCCGGAAACATTGCTGGCAGCCGATTTGGATTTTCCGCTACCGGCCGGCGTTTTGTTGGCAGCAAGAGATCTTAATCTCAACGTGGCGGCATCAGAAAAAATAGAAGCAATCATTAAAACGCCGTTTGCTTTGGCAGAAGGTTATGCTGCTGATGCTTTTCTGGCTGCGGAAATTGCGACGCGCTTAAAAACCTATACGGCAGGCAGCAGCATATCAACAGCTTTAGGAGTGGTCAGTATCGAGCCCGATGGCTTTATTAAACCGGTAAATTTTGCTTTGTTTCGATATAATGGCTTTGAATTTCAGAAAGTAACGCCATGAGGTTTTTTCCGGGCGCGACAAATACGATTTGTGATGTCAGCGGCCTCAAAATTGGCCACGCAACAGATGCAAAACTTAAATCAGGCGTTAGCGTCGTCATTGCTGACAAACCTGCCATTGCTGCCGTTTCAATTTTGGGTGGTGCACCGGGCACGCGCGAGACAGATTTGCTCGAGCCGCACAATTTAGTAGAGGCAGTTGACGCAATCGTGCTTTCAGGCGGCTCGGCTTTCGGGCTCGATGCAGCTTCGGGGGTTCAAGCTTGGTTACGTGAAAACGGACGCGGTTTTGAAGTGGGTCCCCACCGCATTCCGATAGTGCCAGCGGCAATTCTATTTGATTTAATCAATGGCGGCGAAAAGAATTGGGGGCGGTATTGCGCTTACCGTGAACTGGGTTTTGAAGCGGCAGCGAATGCGGTTGCATCAACAAACCTAGGGTCCATTGGTGCAGGAACAGGTGCATTAACAGCAAATCTAAAGGGCGGGCTTGGCACGGCATCAGCTAAAGTTGGCCGCTTTACCATTGGCGCGATTGTTGCCGTTAACGCAATGGGATCGCCAATGATGGGTGACACGAAACATTTTTGGTCTGCGCCATTTGAGCAAGGCAACGAGTTTGGCGGGTTTGGCTTGCCATTGGGCAAAGTTGACGTTGGTCTCCCCATTAAATTCCGTAACCAATCCGGCAAGGAAAAATCCAACACAACAATTGCAATTATCGCTACCGACGCTGTAATGACAAAAGCGCAAACCAAGCGTTTGGCCATTAGCGCACATGATGGCTTTGCCCGCGCACTTTGGCCTGTCCACACGCCGTTTGATGGTGATACTGTGTTTGCCATGGCGACCGGCACGACTACCGAAATACCCGAAATGGACAATTTTATCGACCTATGCGCGGCAAGTGCGGCAATTATGGCCCGGGCAATTGCCCGCGGGGTTTACGCGGCAACTGAGGCTGACAATGATTTAATGCCAACATGGGCCAAGCGTTTCGTTTGATAGGTGGGCCATTGTCGGCAAGTTCGTACTTCTGCTAAGGGGTATTATTCGAATTGCGGAAACACTCTAATGCACCGCCCAACATTCATTGCGCCCTCCATTCTTGCGGCTAATTTTGCCCGTCTCGGCCGGGAAGTTGCAGATGTTGATGCTGCTGGTGCCGATTGGATACATTTGGATGTAATGGACGGGCATTTCGTGCCGAACATTTCGTTTGGCCCAGCCATTATTAAATCGATCCGGCCTTTCACAAAGAAATTCTTTGATTGCCATTTGATGATTTCGCCCGCTGACTCAGTTTTTGCTGCTCTAAAAGATGCTGGCGTTGATTTGATAACAGTGCACGCTGAAGCTGGGCCACATTTGCATCGGTCACTTCAAGCGATCAAAGCGTTGGGCCTAAAGGCAGGTGCTGCGATTAACCCCGGCACACCGGTATCGGCACTGGAATCGGTGATTGATTTGCTTGATTTGGTGCTGGTGATGAGCGTTAATCCCGGCTTTGGCGGGCAGGAATTCATCCCGGATTCCTCTCGCAAAATTGCTCAGGCAAAGGCGCTGATTGGAAAGCGGCAAATTGAAATCGAAGTCGATGGCGGCGTTGGCGTACAGAATGCCGCTGCATTGACCAAAGCTGGAGCCACGGTCTTGGTTGCAGGTTCAGCTATTTTTTCGGCGGGAACTATTGAAGGTTACCGTGCTAAAATCGACGTTATTCGCACAAATGCCCTATCGGGCCTAATGCAGTAAATGCAGTTTTTCCGGTATGTTTGGCTTGCCTGCCCTTCAAAAATTGAAGCGCTGATGATTGCAATTCTTTGGGGTGTGACGATGCCAATCTGTTTTTTGGCAGATTATGTTTTGTGGCGTCATATGTTGCCTCCAGAAACATCCCGCATTGCAGTAATGGTCAGCATTGGTGCGGCGGTTGCCGGACCTATTGCGTGGTGGTGCACTAAAATCATTACTCGTAAACACGCAAATTCAGCTTTTGCAACGATGTTTGTTCTTCTCTCAATGGGAACACTTGGCCTCACAACGCTCATCTTTGCCTTTGAGTTCTGGCTGTATTTTTCGCAGTGGCATGGCGCGATATTTTCCCGTTTGTGGACCATTCAATTGGGATTCACGTTCGCCTCGGCGATCTACCAGTTTTTAGTGTCAGGCCTTCGACTTTATTTGCCGTTTGGGCTTATCGCATTGGTCATTGCAAGTATGTGGGCATCACACCGCATATGCCGTTGATGCTGTTGCCCTAAGCTGTTAGTTGCACCGCAACATCCGCTAAAGGCCATCACGATGATTGAGCGCTATTCCCGCCCGCAAATGACAACGATTTGGAGTCAAGAAACCAAGTTTCGTATATGGTTTGAAATAGAGGCCTATGCCTGCGACGCGCTGGCCAAACTTGGCGTTATTCCAAAAGAAGCGGCAATTGCGATTTGGGAAAAAGGTAATGCGGCCACATTTGATGTGGCCCGCATTGATGAGATTGAGCGCGTTACAAAACATGACGTTATTGCATTTCTAACGCACTTGTCTGAGATCGTCGGGCCTGAAGCCCGGTTTGCACATCAAGGCATGACATCATCTGATGTGCTGGACACCTGTTTCAGCGTTCAACTTGCACGGGCGAGCGATGTGCTTTTGGCCGATTTGGATGCGTTGCTTGCCGCCTTAAAGCGCCGCGCATTTGAGCACAAAGACACAATTACCATTGGCCGCAGCCATGGCATACACGCCGAGCCAACAACGTTTGGTGTGAAGCTGGCTTTGGCCTATGCTGAGTTCGAGCGCAACCGCGCAAGACTGGTTGCTGCACGCGACGAAATTTCTGTATGTGCAATTTCAGGTGCGGTTGGCACATTTGCCAATATCGATCCACACGTTGAAGCCCATGTTGCAGAAAAGCTTGGGCTCAAGATTGAGCCGGTTTCAACCCAAGTCATCCCGCGTGACAGACACGCCATGTATTTTGCAACGCTTGGCGTCATTGCTTCCTCAGTGGAGCGATTGTCGATCGAAATACGGCATTTGCAGCGCACTGAGGTTTTGGAAGTTGAAGAGTTTTTCTCGCCTGGCCAAAAGGGTTCATCTGCAATGCCGCATAAGCGCAATCCGGTGTTGACTGAAAACCTAACCGGTCTTGCGCGCATGGTGCGCAGCTATGCCCTGCCCGCCATGGAAAACGTGGCTTTATGGCACGAGCGTGATATTTCGCATTCATCGGTAGAGCGAATGATCGGGCCGGATGCGACGGTGACCCTTGATTTTGCTCTGGCGCGGCTCACCGGCGTTATTGATAAACTCCTCATTTATCCCGACACTATGGAGCGCAACCTCAATCGCTTTAAGGGCCTCATCCACTCGCAGCGCGTCTTGCTCGCGCTGACTCAGGCTGGGTGTTCGCGCGAGGATTCCTATGCGTTCGTACAGCGCAACGCGATGAAGGTTTGGGAGCATCAAGCAGATTTTCTTGAAGAATTGCTGGCCGATAAGGATGTGCGCGCTGCATTAAGCGAATCAGAAATCCGTGAGAAATTCGATCTTGGCTATCACACCAAGCATGTGGATACGATTTTTGCCCGCGTGTTTGGAACAGCACCCTAATCTTGACTTTGTGCGCCTTTGCGACCATTGAACATTTGCCCGCATGTAAGACTAAATTCGCGGTGCCACCGGTTTGCGCAACAGGCGTGACCCTATCCAGCGGAATAGCACGAACACGTGACCCAAAGCCCAATCGAAGATACCCCTGCCCTCGACACCAACACGCCTGAAGCGTCAACTGCTTCTGCACTCACTTTTGCTGACCTTGGCCTTTCCGCCAAGGTTTTAGCCGCCGTAACGGATGCGGGGTACACCATCCCGACGCCAATTCAGGCGGGTGCTATTCCGCCAGCGCTTGAGCGCAAAGACATTCTTGGCATTGCGCAAACAGGCACCGGCAAGACCGCTGCCTTTGTGTTGCCGATGATCACGCGGCTCGAACAAGGCCGTGCCCGCGCCCGCATGCCACGCACATTGATTTTGGAACCCACGCGCGAACTTGCAGCGCAGGTTGAAGAAAACTTCGTCAAATATGGCAAAAACCATAAACTGACCGTTGCTCTGTTGATTGGTGGCGTATCGTTTGACGAACAAGAGAAAAAACTGGCGCGCGGCGCTGATGTTTTGATTGCAACGCCCGGTCGTTTGCTCGACCATTTTGAGCGCGGCAAATTGATGATGAATGGCGTTGAAATTCTCGTCATCGATGAAGCCGACCGTATGCTTGATATGGGCTTTATCCCGGACATTGAGCGCATAGCAAAACTGACACCGATGACGCGGCAGACCTTGTTTTTCTCGGCCACTATGCCGCCAGAAATCACCCGTCTTGCAGATGCGTTTTTGCATGCCCCTGTTCGTATTGAGGTGGCCAAGCCTGCGCAAACCGCAAAAACAATCACACAAAAGCTTGTCGCTTGCGGCTCAAAGGACTGGAACAAACGCGCTGTACTCCGCGATCTTATCAATGCTGAAAGCGAAACGCTGAAAAACGCGATAATTTTTTGTAACCGCAAAGTCGACGTTGTTGAACTTTTACGATCGCTGCAAAAGCATGAATTCGACGCTGGTGCTCTCCATGGCGACATGGATCAACGCGCGCGCATGGCCACGCTCGAAGCCTTTCGTGGTGGAAAGTTAAAATTGCTAGTGGCTTCTGATGTTGCCGCTCGCGGCCTCGACATTCCTGATGTCAGCCATGTGTTCAACTTTGATGTGCCCATTCATGCCGAAGATTATGTACACCGTATTGGCCGCACCGGCCGTGCGGGTCGCTCCGGCGCTGCATTCACGTTGGTATCCAAACGCGACAGTAAATACCTGGGCGCAATATTGGCGCTCACGGGCGACAGCGTTGAATGGCACAATGGCGATATGTCGACCGTGGTTGAAGATGCAACCGAGGAAGCTCCACGCGGCGGCCGTGGCGGCAAGGACGATAAAAAACGCGGTGGACGTGACACCAAACGTAGTTCTGGCCGTGGTGGGGAAAAGCGTGATCGGGCACCAAAACCAGATCATGAAGCGCAAGCTTTCAGCGGAGCTGAAATTGCAATGCCCATTATTGCTGAACCGTCCATTGGCACGTTTGCTGTAGTGGCGGAGACTGTGGTTGAAGCCATAGTGCCAGCCCAATCACAGCCAGCCCAATCTCAGCCAGCCCAATCACAGCCGGTTCAACGTCAGCCAGCCCAAACCCAGAATAGGCAGCGCGAACCGAAGCCTCGCAACCAGAATCGCCAGCAGGTTCCGTTTGTGCCGCACAACGAGCAACCGCAACCCGTTCAGGAGTTG
>JANOPZ010000049.1:0-7534 GCA_031422195.1 Limoniibacter sp.
CACCAGCAATATTCAAGCCATTTGAAAATAGGCGGGCAAGAGCCGAATTTGAAGACATGATCAGTATCGTTGAAACCGGCAAAGTTCAAATTGCTGATGCGCGCGGTGCAGGCCGGTTTGAAGGGCGCGACGCTGAACCAAGAGCAGGCATGCGGTCTGGCCACATGCCGGGCGCGCGTAGTGTGCCCTATTTAGCTTTGTCGGAAGACGGGCGTCTTAAGCCGCTTTCAAAATTGAAACTGGTATTTGAAGATGCGGGCATTGATCTGAAAAGACCCGTCGTTACCAGTTGCGGTTCTGGCGTCACGGCTGCCGTGATCACGCTGGCGCTGCAATCTATTGGACATCAAGACAACACGCTTTACGATGGCTCGTGGTCTGAGTGGGGTAGCAAGCCGGATACAGCTGTTGTTATGGGGCCAGCTGATTGATGGCAATTAAAACTACAGTGACCTATTTGCAGCTGGCATCACCGGCGCACCGCCGCGAATCGCTGCCGATGGGCCAGAATATTGCGTTGATGCGGGCCGAAAAGCCCACGTTGCATTTCTACCGCTATTTGATGTTTCGAACCGGAAAACCTTGGAACTGGGTTCACAGGCTGCGGATGGCCGATGAAGAGCTTGCCGCCATAATTCATGCCGATACCACTGACCTTCATGTTGTATACCTAGACGGCGCTCCAGCTGGTTTTTATGAAATTGACCGCAGCGTTGAAGGCGAACATAACATCGCCTATTTTGGATTGATGATGCATGCGGCGGGTAGGGGTCTTGGTCGTTGGTTTTTGTCGGAAGCCATCCACTCAGCTTTGCTCAACAATCCCGGCAAGGTAACTGTCAACACCTGTACTCTCGACCATAAAGCCGCTCTGCCTCTCTACCAAAAAATGGGTTTTACCCCAACAGGCCGCGAGGATGTCGTTATCAATCCTTTAACCAAGGCCGAACTTTTATTGCTTTCAGAGCGCGATTGAACAAAACCGGAGCTGAACGCCATATTCAGACCCGGTTCATAGATCAGTCTCCATATTCTCATGTGACCAAAGTGGTTCGGTTTAGAGGATTTGAAAATGGAAATTACCCGTCGTTCACTTTTGAACTATCTCAGCGTCGCAAGCGCCACCATTTTTATACCTACCATAACGGTTGCTCAATCCATGCCCTCTGCAGGCACAATCCAGCGCGAGCTTGATGCCACTGTTGACATTGCGCCCGAAGAAAAACTGACATTGCCGCAATTGAAACGCAGCCAGCGCATGCGCCGTATGGCACCGTCGATTGATATTCAGGCCATCAATTTCCGATCAGGTTCAGCGCAAATTGAACGTGGCGAATTGTGGAAAGTGGACCGTATCGCACAAGCCATCGATAATATTTTGCAACAAAACCCAGATGAATTGTTCTTGATTGAAGGCCATACTGATGCAGTAGGCACGCGCAGCTCAAACCAGCTATTGTCACAGCGCCGCGCTCAATCCATGGTGCAAACACTTGGTCAATTTTACGGCATTCCAAGTTATGCGCTAGAAGCAGCAGGGTATGGCGAAGACTTTCTTTTGGTACCGACGCCCAATGAAAACTGGCGCAACCGCCGCGTGACTTTGCGCAGAATTACTGACTTTATCCGTTGATTATTTGGGTGCGGTTGTGCGGGCTGCGGCATGCGAAATGGCTAGTCCAGCCAGAATAAAAGCCAGCCCAAACAACGGCATTTTTACATCTGCGCCATCCGATATAAGCTTTCCACCCGTGGCTGAGCCTATCGATTGGCCAAAATAAACAAACGAACTGTTCAGCGCAACGGTTGCTGAAGCCAAAGCAGGCGAAATGCCGACCAAACGCCCTTGTTGCACTGAATTGGCAGCAAAACCGCCAGCCGACCACAAGCAAGCGCCAATCAAGAAAACGACCGCATTGCCCCATCCGGCAGCAACAAGTGCAAGTCCAAGTCCCAAAGAAAAAAGCGAAATGAGTACGCTTTTATCTGCGCCAAATTTGCCGACATAGCGTGACGCCAAGGTACTGCCGCCAACGCCGGCAAGACCGCTGACAAAGAATATGGCTGCAATCCATTGGTTGGTTAAGCTGTATGCGTCACGCAATATCGGAGCAAGATAGGTAAACATCACAAATTGGCCTGAGAGGGTGCACAATGTCACCAAAAGCACCAATAATAATTTTGGATTTCGCAACACAGCAAGCCACGAGGATAGTTGCAACGGCTGAACTTTCAAGCCCGATGGAACAAGCGCCAAGACTGCCAAAAGCCCGATAAGGGAAAAACCGGCCATGAGAGCGAATGTTGCTTTTGAACCGAGTGCTTCGCCCAACAGTGAACCAAGCGGAATACCAACCACGGAAGCCAGCGACCAACCGATAAAGATAAAGCCAATGGCGGCAGCACGGCGCTCTGGTGGCACAATAAGACCAATAGTTGCAGCAGCTTGGGGTGTGAAAATAGCTGCACCGGCAACTGTGATTGCGCGCAACATCAAAAGCATCGTTAAATTGGTCGCGAACGCACTGGCAAGCTGGCCAATAACATACAAGCCAAGCGCAAATGCGAGCAGCATCCGCCGGTCTATCCGCGAGGTTAGACTAGCCAATATGGGCGCTCCAAGGCCAACAACTATCCCGCCAACTGTCATCATCAAGCCAGCACTGGCCGCACTAACGCCGAGATCGGCAGTCAATGTGTTGAGCATACCGGCAGGGAGCAGCACTCCGGTTCCGATGACCAGATTACCGAAGAGGAGTGTCCAAATTGCTTTTTGAGTTGACGTTTCAGACATTTACTTCACGCTGGCCTTTGCCAGTGTCTGGCTGATAATCGACCGCATGCGCTGATCGCGAATTGCGCCCGTTTTTTCGCCCATGACCACTGCAACAATCGAGCGTCCACCGAATCGAACGGATGTTGCCAAATTAAAACCAGATGCCCGGGTATAGCCTGTTTTAATGCCATCAGCGCCCGGAATGACCCCAAGGGTTTTATTGTGACCGCGCACTTCACGCTCATCAATGTCAAATGAGGTCTGCTTCCAATAGCCGTAATAGCGCGCATGGTTTTTTCGCAATGCCAAACCAAGAAGAGCCATATCGCGCGCGGTGGTTACCATCTGCGAGTCTGGCAGGCCCGACGGGTTGGTAAAACGCGTGCGGGTCATGCCAAGCGAACGGGCTTTGGCGGTCATTAAATTGGCGAAATTTTCGGCAGTGCCGCCAATAGTTTCGGCGACCGCCATTGCAACATCATTGGCAGATTTAACAGTCAGCGCACGAATGGCTTCATCATAGATCAAAAACGAACCTGCTTTCATTCCGAGCTTAGAGGGCGGCTGACCCGCAGCGCTTGCAGAAATAAAAACTGGAGAGTTTAGCGTGGCTTTACCAGCGGCCAACAGGTCAAACATCATGTATACAGTCATCATTTTCGCCAGTGACGCAGGATACCGCGTCTCATTGGCATCATTTTCATAAAGAACTTTGCCATTATTGGCATCAATGACGATGGCAGCAAACTTTTCACTTAAAGGTGCTTGCGGGGGTGGAACTTTTTGGATGTCAAGGGTGCTGGCGGCCGTGCAGGCAGACAGAAATATTGCAGCGAGCAAAAGTGCAAAAGCGCGGGCCGCCAAGGAAAGCAAATTAAAACTCTTAAAAACCATTCTGAAACGCCGAATCGCATGAAATATCTGTTGTTCTGCGATAAGGCGGGGTAAACTCGCTTTCAAGTTAATTGGACGTGAGCGCCTCAGGCCAATGCGAAGCCTCGACCACTTTGTAATGCCGGTTGCTGATTTAACAGCGGCGCGTGCACGATACACATCACTTGGTTTTACAGTCGCCAATGATGCGCGGCACCCATTTGGCACTGAAAATTGCTGCGTATTTTTCATGGACAGTACGTTCATTGAGCCTTTGGCAATTGGAAATATGTCAGCGTATCAGGCGGCCCTTGTATCAGGAAATGCTTTCGTGAAGGGCCATTTTGATTATTGCGAACGCAATGGACAGGAAGGTTTTTCACATCTCGTCGTAAAATCATTCAACGCGGGCGATGATCATCGGGTATTTTCTGAAAATGCGGTTTCCGGTGGTGAAATTCTAGATTTTGAGCGAAGTTTTATGAAGGCTGATGGCACGCTGGGCGAAGTTGCATTTAGTTTGGCTTTTGCCCGGGCGCCAGCGTCACCAGATACCACTTTTTTTGCTTGCCAAATTGTGAAAGCCCTGCCGGGCGGGCGCGGGAGTTTAATCAATCATGCAAACGGTGCTTTGGCTACAAACCGTGTGATATTGTCAGCTCGGCTTCCCAAAAAGTATTTGGCTTTTTTCCAAGTTTTCTTGGAGACACAGCCTGACCAAATTGAAACCGGTTTGAAATTTGAAACTGCAACCGGGGCGTTGCACGTAATCTCCGCACAGGCAGATGATTTTGGTGTTGCACCACCCGGCGAGCCGGGCCTGAAATTGCAGGCATTGGTTTTGCAGGTTGCTGACCTCAAAGTTACGCGGCAATTGCTTGCGAAAAACAATATCAGCGTCCATGACAAAATGAACCGTATCATTGTTCCACCGGCTTTGGGCCAAGGCGGAACTCTTGTTTTTGAGGAATAGATCCTTGCAACCCAACGCCCACGTCACCGCCGGCAATGTTACGTTTGGCAATGATTTACCGCTCGCTTTAATCGCCGGCCCTTGCCAGTTGGAAAGCCGCGACCATGCTTTCATGATGGCTGGGGCGCTGAAAGAAATGGCTGAGAAGCTCGGCATCGGCCTGATTTACAAAACCAGCTACGATAAGGCCAACCGTACGTCGCTAAACGGCAAGCGCGGTTTAGGCTTGGAAAAATCACTGGAGATTTTTGCAGATATTAAGTCCAAATTTGGGCTGCCTGTTCTCACCGATGTGCACACTGAGGAGCACTGTAGGATTGCAGGGCAGGTTATAGATATTCTGCAAATTCCAGCGTTTTTATCGCGGCAAACAGATTTGTTGATTGCGGCAGCTGAAACAGGCAAGATTGTTAATATCAAAAAAGGCCAGTTTCTGGCGCCTTGGGACATGAAAAACGTTCTTGCCAAAGTGACTGAAAGCGGCAACCCGAATGTGATGCTGACTGAGCGTGGCGCCTCGTTTGGTTACAATACTTTGGTCTCAGATATGCGCTCGCTTCCCATCATGGCCAGTTTTGGCGCACCTGTTATTTTTGACGCCACCCATTCCGTGCAACAACCGGGCGGGCAGGGCGCATCGTCCGGTGGTGACAGGCGCATGGTGCCGGTTTTGGCGCGGGCGGCCATTGCTGTGGGTGTGGCGGGCGTGTTTATCGAAACGCACGAAGATCCTGACAATGCGCCATCAGACGGCCCCAATATGATCAAGCTGTCAGAATTGCCCACTTTGATTGAAACGCTTTTGGCATTTGACCATTTAGCGAAATCACGACCCGTATCGATCTAAATCTGTCATTGTTCTATGATTTTAATCGTTTAAAAGCCAAATCAAGAAACCTTTTTTTGCTGATGGAGTAACCTTATGACTGCAATCGTCGATATTTTTGGCCGCGAAATTCTCGATAGCCGTGGTAACCCAACCGTTGAAGTCGATGTGGTGCTGGAAGATGGTTCCATGGGCCGCGCGGCTGTTCCATCAGGGGCTTCTACCGGTGCGCATGAAGCTATGGAGCTGCGCGATGGCGGCACGCGCTACATGGGCAAGGGTGTTGAGAAAGCCGTTCTGGCCGTAAACGAAGACCTTGCCGAAGCACTCCTGGGTTTGGATGCCGAAGAGCAGATCGAGATCGACCAGATTATGATTGATCTCGACGGTACACCCAATAAAGGCCGACTTGGTGCCAACGCCATTTTGGGTGTGTCATTAGCCGTTGCTAAAGCTGCTGCTGAAGCTTCTGGTTTGCCACTACACCGCTATGTCGGTGGCCCAAGCGCCCGCGTTTTGCCGGTGCCTATGATGAATATTATCAATGGCGGCATGCATGCAGATAATCCGATTGATTTTCAGGAATTCATGATTTTGCCAGTTGGCGCTTCCAGCATTCGCGAAGCAGTTCGCATGGGCTCAGAAGTGTTTCACACGCTGAAAAAAGACTTGAAACAAGCGGGCCATAACACCGGTGTTGGTGATGAGGGCGGTTTTGCGCCAAACCTCAAAAACGCGGAAGCTGCGCTTGACTTTATCATGGCGTCCATCACCCGCGCTGGCTTTAAGCCGGGCGAAGATATGTTCCTTGGCCTTGATTGCGCGGCTACTGAGTTTTTCAAAGATGGCCATTATGTGTATGAGGGCGATGGTTCGGTGCGCTCACCCATGAAGCAAGCTGAATATTTGGCAAAACTGGCCCATGATTACCCAATTGCCTCAATTGAAGACGGCATGTCTGAAGATGACTGGGATGGCTGGAAAATGCTGACCGATTTGATTGGAAAAACATGCCAGTTGGTTGGCGACGATTTATTCGTAACCAACTCGTCGCGTTTGCGCGACGGTATCAAAATGGGCGTTGCCAATTCGATTTTGATTAAAGTCAACCAAATCGGCACATTGACCGAAACACTCGATGCTGTCGAAACCGCGCACCGTGCCGGTTATTCCTCGGTGATGTCACATCGTTCAGGTGAAACCGAAGACAGCACAATTGCTGATTTAGCGGTCGCTACCAATTGCGGCCAGATAAAAACGGGTTCGCTTGCCCGCTCTGACCGTACCGCAAAATACAACCAATTGATCCGTATTGAAGAAATGCTGGGCGATCAGGCACGTTATGCCGGTAGGGATATTTTCAAGGGTCGAATTTGATTGGAATTTTGAAATTAGTCATTCCCGCGTTGATTGCGGGAACCAAGACTTATTTTGAATTTTGGCCATTAAAAAGAAAGTCTGCGCCCCCGCACAAAAAGAGGCGGGGGTGACTAAAACTGGGGCCCGGTTTGAATTACAACGGAATGTTCCCGTGCTTTTTCCAAGGATTTACCAACTGCTTTTTATCAAGCAATCTCAATGCTTTCGCAACGCGTCTTCGTGTCGAGTGGGGCATAATTACATCATCAATATAGCCGCGTTCTGCTGCGACAAACGGCGATAAAAACTTTGTTTCATAGGCTTTGGTGTGGGCAGCAATTTTGTCAGCATCGCCAATGTCTTTGCGGTGAATAATCTCAACGGCGCCGCGCGCACCCATGACGGCGATCTGTGCCGTTGGCCAGGCATAGTTCACATCACCGCGAAGGTGTTTTGACGCCATCACATCATAAGCGCCACCATAGGCTTTGCGGGTAATGATGGTCACTTTTGGTACGGTTGCCTCGCCATACGCATAAAGCAGTTTTGCACCATGCTTAATCAGTCCGCCATATTCCTGCGCGGTGCCGGGCAGAAAACCGGGCACATCCACAAACGTGACAATGGGAATGCTGAAGCAATCACAAAACCGTACAAACCGCGCGGCTTTGCGTGAAGCGTCGCTATCGAGCACACCTGCAAGCACCATCGGCTGATTGGCAACAAA
>JANOPZ010000050.1:0-13477 GCA_031422195.1 Limoniibacter sp.
CAAACTCATCCATTCGGGACAATCTCGCCCGCTTCAACAGGCGTTCAAAACGGTTCTCAAAGTCATGGGAAATGCTACACATCACCCTCGATATGTTCGTCAATCGCAATCGATTCGAGAGTCCAAAATAAACACTGCCCCCTTGAGGGGAGGGATAGAGGGTGGGGGTAAATGCAACCCACAAAACTTTCATGTTTTGACCTTATGCGTCAGCGCCATAGCAATCGCATGTTTGGTCTCAATTTCGGGAATCGATTTATCGCCCTTAAACACAAGCGCCCGTTTGCCTTCAACATTGAAAAGACCGGGGTAAACTTCAACAAACCGCTCGACCAATCCAGTTGTACAAATAAACATCAAAGCGACATCGCCATTTTTGCGTGGTTGGATGCGTACAGACGAGCCAACATTTTTGCGTTGCGGCGTAAAACTCGCCTCACCCCACTTGATGCTTTCCTCGAGCAAACCAATCAAAGGTTGTTCTGCAGCAACGGCAAAAATCAATGTGCGCAGTTTTAACGCAAGTTCGCTCATTTTGGCCGCACCAACCCTTCCCGCAACATTTCAACCTCGGCCCTACAGGCGCAGCCTTCCATATGGTCATTGACCAAACCCATAGCCTGACAAAACGCATAGATGGTGGTGGGGCCAACAAAGCTCCAGCCGCGCTTTTTCAAATCTTTGGAAATCGCGGTTGAAGCTTCTGAAGTCGGGTTGGCTTTGGCCCACGCCCACGTTACGCGCGCCGGGCGATGTTCGGGCTTTGGCTCAAAATTCCAAAAATAAGCCGCAAGTGTACCGAACTCTTTTTGCAAAACCAAAGCCCGGTTAGCGTTGTTAATTGTGGAGATGATTTTGCCGCGGTGACGCACGATACTTGCATCATTCGCCAATCGTTCGATATCGGGTTCGTTAAACGCTGCGACTTTAGCAATATTAAACCCTGCAAATGCGCTCCGGAAATTGTCGCGCTTTCTCAAAATCGTCAGCCAAGACAAACCGGATTGAAAGCCTTCCAAACAGATCTTTTCAAACAGGCGGGTATCGTCTGTCACCGGCCTGCCCCATTCAGTATCATGATAGGCTTTGTAGTCAGGCAAATTGCCGTGCCACCGGCATGAAGATGTGCCGTCCACATTTGCAATCAAGCCGTCGAAATCTAGCAATTCTTCCAATTGTGGCATGGTTAACGGCCTTTTGGCGGTGATTCACCAGTGATTCACCGCGTTTATAAGCCACACAGTAACCCTGCCAAATGGTTTCCAGTTTGAACTGCATTTTCCCTAACACTGATTCACCATTTTGACTCTGGCTATGGTGTTTCGTGTCAGCAGGACAAGCCAGAGCGCTTTCCACCTGTGAAACCAAATGGGCGACTTCAATGAACAAAACAACAACGCTTCTTCTTGCTGGCAGCATTGCTTTTGTAACCGGAATTGCAGCTGGCAATGCCTTTGCCAATGACAGGTATAGGCCCAAAGGCTTTATCATGGTGAGCCCCGACCTCAGCGCACCATGGGTGACGCAATTGCGGCAAGTGCCGACCGGTCCGGTTCAAAAAAAGCGCCCGTTATTGTCGCGCGCCTATGAAGCCAGCACTGCGTATGTAAAGCCAAAACCGCGTCAAGTTTTCCGGCCGCAACCGGTGCAGACAGCCATGATTGGCACGCGCCAATTGCGCAAAATGGCACAAGGCAATGAGCAGCCCCGCAGTGCTGCGCAAGCTGAAGCCATGGGCCATCAGGTGGATAATGTCTGGCTGCCCCAAAATGTCAATTATGACACCAACCAAAGGGCAGGTTCGGTTATTATCGATACCAACTCAAAATTTCTCTATTTTGTATTGGGAGACGGCAAGGCCCGCCGCTATGGCGTGGGTGTCGGCAAGCCGGGTTTCGAATGGGCGGGAACACACACAGTAAGCCGTAAGGCGGAATGGCCTGCTTGGCGCCCGCCCGCTGAAATGATTGCCCGCGAAGCTAAAAAGGGCCGCAACCTACCAGCGTTTATGGAAGGCGGGTCTGAAAACCCATTGGGTGCACGCGCCATGTATTTGGGCTCCAGCCTCTACCGCATCCATGGCACCAACCAGCCTTGGACAATTGGAAAAGCGGTATCGTCGGGCTGCATCAGGATGCGCAATGAAGACGTGGTGGATTTGTATGAACGCGTTAGAATTGGTGCAAAAGTCACTGTCATCTAAAGGAAACACCTTATTTCCGACGCAATTTGCATCGCTTTAGAACAATATGAACAAACGCGGCAAGCAGTTGCCGCGTTATTTGTTTTTCCGATAGGGCGCATAGATATTAATGTCTTTTTATATCTGTGCCTTTTGACCTATTGCCCCAACCACACTGATTTGACGACAGGGACTGGTTTATGAGCATTTTAATTGATTGGCTATTGCCCGGTGCCTTGGCCATCATGATGCTGTCGCTCGGAATCAGTCTTACTCCGGCGGATTTTAAGCGCGTCTTTCAGCGTCCAAAAGCTTTTGCCGTTGGCGCGGTGGTGCAGATGATACTTCTGCCGGTGTCTGCCTTTGGCATTGCTATCGCATTTGACTTGCCGCCCGAATTAGCGCTCGGGTTATTCATACTGGCTCTGTGTCCAGGTGGTCCAACTTCTAACCTTTTTGCAAAATTGGCGCGTGGCGATACCGCACTTTCCGTAAGCCTGACCGGCGTTATAACCGTGATCTCCGTGTTTACGGTACCCATGCTGGCGAGCATTGCGGGCCAATATTATCTGGGCAATGCAGGTTCGCCCATTTCGGTCATGCCAATTGCAGCACGGGCGATTATCGTAATGCTGCTGCCAATCACGTTCGGTATGTGGCTGAAACTAACGGCTCGAGGTTGGGTTGAACGAAATGAGCGCAGAGTAACTCTGATTGCAGTGATATTGATCGCCGCCGTTATTTTAGCGTCACTGGTGGGACAGTGGCAAAATTTTATCACATGGTTTCCAGTTTTGGGGAGCGCTTGTTTGGCAGTGATGGTGCTGATGCTATGCTTCGGTGTCATCTTCGGCAAAATATTCAACCTTACAGAAGGCGAAGCCAGTTCGATTTCCATTGATTCTGCGATGCAAAACGCTGTCATGGGTATTACCATAGGTTCAATGTTTGCAACGACACCCGGAACGATAGCCCTCAGCAGTATGCCGTCGGGCATCTACGGTGTGATGATGTATTTCGTTTGCGTTCCATTTGTATTTTGGCGGCGTCAAAGAGCTGGCTGATCGCCGCCATAGGCCCAATTCAGCAATTCTATAGTGTGAACAATAGGCACATCGGCTGCGCGGGCGATTTGTGTGATGCAACCGATATTGCCAGTGGCTATCACATCGGCTTTGGTAACCTTTAGGTTTTTCACCTTGCGGGCTAAAAGTTGGGCGGAGATATCGGGCTGTAAAATATTATAGGTTCCCGCTGACCCGCAGCACAGATGACCTTCCCTCGGTTCAACCACTTCAAAACCTGCGCCTTTAAGCAATATCTTGGGGGCTTCAGTTATTTTTTGGCCATGCTGCATGGAACACGCTGAATGGTAAGCGACCCGCATTTCAGGATTGATGGAAGGTTTTGGCAATTCAAGTGTCACCAAAAACTCTGTAATGTCTTTGGCAAGTGCAGAAACTTTTGCAGCCTTTTCGGCATAGTCAGGGTCGAGCCGTAGCATGTGGCCATAGTCTTTAATGGTGGTGCCACAACCTGACGCAGTGATAATAATTGCGTCGAGTTTGCCGGCAACCGCAAGCCAAGCATCCACATTACGCCGGGCCGCTTCCAAACTATCGTGCTCGCGCCCCATATGATGCACCAGCGCGCCGCAACAACCCTCACCTTTTGGTGTTACAACCTCAATGTTGAGGCGGCTAAGCAAATCTCGCGTAGCTGTATTGATGGAAGGTTTGAGCACCGGCTGTGCGCAACCTTCCAGAATAACAACACGGGCAAGAGCTTCGCCGGAAGGCTTTTTCGGCGCTCTGATCGTTTGTTTGGGCAAGGACTTAGGAGCGAGCCGCAGCATTGCGCCAAGCGGTTTGAGCGCTTCAAACTTATCAAAAAACGGCGCAAATGGCCGACCTAATCTTGCAAAAGCCACCGCAGCGCGAAACCGGTTTGGGTATGGCAAAACGTTTGCAAGCACTGTTCTTATCAGCCGGTCGATGAACGGGCGCTTATATGTCTCTTGAATGTGTGCACGGGCATGATCGATCAGATGCATATAATCCACACCTGAAGGGCAAGTTGTGGTGCAAGCCAAACATGATAGGCAACGGTCAATATGCGTAACCACTTGCTTGTCGGCGTCGCGCCCATTTTCGAGCATGTCTTTGATTAAATAAATGCGCCCGCGTGGCGAATCCAACTCATTGCCAAGCGTTACATACGTTGGGCAGGTTGCGGTACAAAAGCCGCAATGAACGCATTTGCGAACAATGGATTCTGACAGTGCCACTTGTGGATCACGGAGTTGTTCTGGCGAGAATGTGGTTTGCATCTGTCAGCCCATTTTGCCGGGGTTAAAAATTCCAGCAGGATCAAACGCGGCTCTAACCCGGGCGGAAAGCGCGGCAATAGCTGGAGTTTGCACTTGGAAAACTGGCGTTGTGTGTTTGGTTGTATCATCAGCGCGGATCAAAGTTGCATGACCGCCACCCAAAGCTGCAATGGTTTTACGAACCAATTCAGCTTCTGCACCCGCTTCCATCCGCAGCCAAATCAGCCCGCCCTGCCAATCATAAAAGGCGGCCAGCCCGGCATGGCGGCGAAGAACATCGACCATTTCATGCCCGCGCGACGGGGCCATCGACACCCGCCAGACAGGGCGATAATCATGTTGAAAGGGGTGAACATCGCGGATTTGTTGCCAAAGCTGGCGCGAAGCATATTCTTCAACAACCATGGACTCCATGTTTGCAAAACGCTGTTGCAAAAAGGCGAGCCTTGAAGGCACCGATTGCGCAGAACCTTGTATGCGCAGGAAAGTTGCACCCGGGCCTTTGAATTGCCCATTGAGCAAAGCAGCATTGACTATCTCAGGCACATGGGCTGCACCGGTTACCTCGCAGTGAGTGGCCATGGCCGAGGCCAGCGCAGCAATGCCCGCAGCATCTTCAAGCCCCAGCAGCGCAAGTGTCGTTTCTGTTTGTGCCAGCGGCAAAACCTTAAATGTGACTTCTGTCAAAAAACCCAAAGTGCCCCAAGAGCCGGCCATCAGCTTTACCAAATCAAGCCCGGTGACGTTTTTCATCACACGCCCACCGTTTTTGACAATTTCACCTTGCCCGTTGACGAAACGGACACCGAGCAACGCATCGCGCGCGGCGCCAATGACAAAGCGGCGAGGACCCGATAAATTCGCAGCAGCAACCGCGCCAATTGTTGGCTTGCCGTTGCTTTTTAGAAGCCCGCAATAATCAATCGGATCAAATGCTAATTCTTGGTTGTTTTCAGCTAAAGATGCTTTGATGAGTTCCAAAGGCGTGCCTGTCTTGGCGCTGATCACCATCTCGCTTGGAGTATAGCCAACAATTCCTGACAAGGCGCTGGACGATAGTGTGGTTTGGGCCGTGGCGGTTTTGCCGATGCCGCGTTTTGTACCATTACCTATAATTTCAACCGGTGAACGCTGTTTGGCGCAATCACCAATGAAAGCCGCTGCTGCAGCTTCGGTGTCTGGCGTAAACATCATTCCGTTTTTCCAGCTCTTGCCGCGCGGCCTTCCAGCGGAAACACTTTAGACGGATTGAGAAGCCAATCCGCATCGAAAGCAGCACGTGCCCGCATCTGCTGGTCAAGATCAATTTGGGTGAATTGGTGCAGCATTAAATCACGTTTTTCAATGCCCACACCATGTTCCCCTGTCAGGCAACCGCCAGCATCAACACATAGGCGCAATAAATCCATACCGCATGCTTCGGCCTTTTCGGCTTCAATAGGGTCATTGACGTTGTAAAGAATGAGCGGATGCATATTGCCATCGCCAGCATGGAAAACATTGGCAACGCGAAGGCCATAATTTGCAACGATTTTTGTTGTTTCGCGTAGCACATAAGACAGCTTAGACAGCGGTACTGTTCCATCCATACAGATATAATCAGCGATGCGGCCCGTCGCGCCAAAAGCAGATTTGCGGCCCTTCCAAATTAAAGCCGCTTCAGTGGCCGATTGGCTTTCTTTGATGACTTTTACGTTATGAGCCTGAGCAATTTTGACAATCATCGCCAGTTGATCTGCCATTTCAGCATCAGAACCTTCAACTTCAATAATGAGCAGCGCTTCAACATCAAGCGGATAACCTGCTTTTGCAAATGCCTCGCAAATTTGAATGGCAGGCTTATCCATAAACTCGATGGCAACGGGAATGACACCCGTAGCAATAATGGCAGATACGCATTCGCTGGCTCCCTCAGGCGAATCAAAGCCAAACATCACGGGGCGTTGGCCCAACGGTTTGGCAAGAAGGCGCACTGTCGCTTCGGTGACAATGCCCAGTTGGCCTTCCGAACCGCAAACCAAACCAAGCAGATCCAAACCACCCGAATCGAGCATATCGCCGCCGATTTCAAGGATTTCACCGTCAATTGTGACCAGCTTTACGCCAAGTAGATTATTGGTGGTAACGCCATATTTAAGACAATGCGCACCGCCGGAATTCATCGCAATATTGCCGCCGATTGTGCAGGCCAGCTGCGAAGACGGGTCCGGGGCATAAAAGAACCCGTCTGCTGAAACCGCATCAGAAATGGCAATATTAGTCACCCCGGCTTGCACCCGTGCGCAGCGGTCTTCATAACTTATATCCAAAATACGGTTCATCTTGGAAAGGCCAATGACGACAGCATCTTGCTGCGGAATTGCGCCGCCACAAAGCGATGTTCCCGCCCCGCGCGGGATCACCGGGACGCCTTGATTGTGGCAGTATTTTAGCACAGCGGCCACCTGCGCCGTTGTTTCCGGCAAAGCAACGGCCAGCGGCACATTGCGGTAAGCGGTAAAGCCGTCGGTTTCAAACGGCACCAACTTACGCGGCTCACTGACCAAACCTTCTTTTGGCAAAAGATCAGACAAATCGGCAATAATTGTGCTCCGGCGCGCTAACACGTTCGTTCTGGGCGCTAAAAATGCAATCGGATTAAACGGTGTGGGGCTGAAAACTTCGGCACTCATTGTTTTTTATTTGCTCCCTGTTCAAAATCAATTGCTGGCCTATTCTTAAATGGCAAGCAAGATTGTTTTATCGAGCTTCCAGCCATTGAAATTAGCCTATTTTGCTATGATCCACGACAGAATGTCGCACGTATAGGCTTATGGAGGAAGAGACGGCTAATGATGGCAGATTTAGGCGATTTAGAAATTTTCGCCCGCGTCGTGAGCGCGGGAAGCCTTTCTGCTGCTGGACGGGAATTAGACCTGTCGCCAGCCGTCGTCTCCAAGCGTCTGCGCCGCCTAGAAGACCATTTGGGCACAAGACTTTTACAACGCACGACGCGGCAGATTGCTTTGACCGAGGCTGGTCAAGGTTTTTTTGAGCGTATCCTGCCAATATTGGCGGGTTTGGATGAAGCCGAAGCGTTTGTTACACGCCGCTCGACCATAGCGCGCGGAACCTTGAAGGTTACTGCGCCAACCTCCTTTGGGCGGCTTCATATTGCGCCATATCTCAGTGCCTTTATGACAGAAAATCCGGATCTCAATGTCAATTTAATGCTGACAGATAAGATCATCGATATTGTTGGCGAAGGTATTGATCTGGCTGTCCGTATTGGGGAACTGGCCGACTCCAGCTTGGTGGCGAAAAGGTTGGCCCCCGTATCGCGTTTTCTTGTTGCTTCGCCGGCTTACTTTAAGGGCCGGACACTTCCAAAAACATTGAACGATCTTGCCGATCATATTTGCATCCCACCCCATAATGGCGAACCTTGGCGCCTTGAAGGGCCAGAGGGCTCTGTTATTCACCGTCCGATCGGCCCGCTTTTAACCAACTCAAGCGAAGTGGTGCGCGAGGCTGTTATCAGCGGTGTGGGTATTGCCCTTCGCTCCACTTGGGATATTGGCCAAGAACTAAGCGCCGGTCACCTTGTGCGTGTTTTGCCCGCGTATGAAGGCAACCGCAGCGTGGCAATCCATGCGCTTTATCCTTCTAAACAATTTCTCCCTGCGAAAGTCCGGTTGTTTATTGATTATTTGGTATCGCTTTATGCACCAAATCCACCTTGGAACAAACCTGTTATGACCGGAGATGACACTTTGGTTGTATTTTCCAAACGTCGTGCTCCTCAAAGTGAACCGGTTATTCGCACAACCGCGGAAAATGCATTCCGGCCTTTGAGCAGGAACTAATCGATCAAGAACTAACATTCGCGTAAGTTGGACGGAAATTGAGTTTTAGGGTCAAGACCTAAACATCGTATTCTGAGTTTGCGCCACGGATACGGCGGACCAACCAAAATACGCTTAGCGCGACAATTGGAACCGAGATTGCTGACGTTAACTCGGGGGAAAACGGATAGCCCACTTCCTTTGCACCCTTTGCAACGTAGGCTACCAAACCGACCAGATAATAGGTCACAGCAGCGACAGACAGGCCTTCAACAGTGTGCTGCAAGCGAAGCTGCTGCTGCGCCCGCTTGTTCATAGACGTGAGAAGCGCACTGTTTTGTTTTTCCAGCTCGACATCCACGCGGGTGCGCAGCAGCGTTGCAGCGCGGGCCAGTTTGCGCGACAAATTGGCTTGGCGTTCTTCGATTGAGCGGCAGGTTCGCATCGCGGGGGCCATACGGCGCTGTAAAAAAGCGTGCCAGCTTTCGTAACCAGTGACCGGAGTTTCACCAAGCGCAGCAACGCGCTCAGTTACGATTTCATCGTAAGCGCGGCTCGCGCCAAAACGGAACAGAGTTGAAGCGGCATCAGATTCCAGTTCTGCCGTTAAGCCGTTCAAGTTTTCTAATTGTTCTTGACTGTCATTCGTTGGCGAATTGCGCATTCGTAATGTTAAGTCAGCTAAGCGATCTTCCATGTTACGGAGGCGCGGAGACAAGCGCTGCGCCAAGGGAAGCCCTAAAAGCGCAAGAGTTCGATAGGTTTCAATTTCGATGACGCGTTGCGCCAAAGCCCCCGCACGTGCAGGTGTTATGCCTTTGTCAAAGATCACGATACGCGTTAGACCTTCGGCATCCTGCCTAAAGTCAGTAGCAATTGCGGCCATACCGCCTTCAACAATTGAAAAGCAAAGACTGGCGGCATCAAACGATTCGAGCACTTTTTCATTTGGCTTTGTCCAAGAGCGCACCTCGACCCGCACGCCAGAGATAACAGTGCCTGGCGCCGGGAAACCTGACGAAAAAGGCATATCGCCAACCGGTTCAAACGTGCGTGCATTGGCAAGCCCGTCAAAGAGATAGGTTGAAAATTCGCTATGGCGCTCCCACCGCAATTGGCCTTTGCCCCAGGGAAGCAAGTGGTGTCGTGCACCGTCGGCCGGCCCGCTGGCTCCACGTGCGCGGCAAAGGTCACTGATCACAGCTTTGTCTGCTGCAACACCACCATCCAGCATTAAGGCCAGTTGAATTAGAATACGCGGTGGCACCAATGTTGGTGCTGGTCGTGAATGCAATTCGCCCAAAGCGGCAATACGTTCGCGGTAGGCTGGAAAACCCATAACCCGCGGTCCAGCGGCAGTTGAAGTGTCTGACAAAAGATCAATTGGTTTTTGGTCCGACATGCTCAGAACCCCTCGCGTATTTCAAATCGAGTAACAAATGTTTCAGCCAAGGCGTCAAGGGTTTGTGCGCTATTTCAACTCGGCCTACAGTTCACCAGGTGCAGCATATTGCCGCAACGGAGTTCAGGCCAGTTTTTTAACGGCAGATTTCGTTGATTTTACCGTTGTGACAATTTTGGCGCTGACTGGCGCAAGCCCGGTGTGCAAATCCAACATATTATGGCGGCCAACGTTGCTAATGTCAGTTTCACCGCATAGCGCCATAGTTTTATCCAATTCGCCTTTCAAAATTTCAAGGGATTTGGTGACGCCTGCTTGGCCCATTGCGCCCAAGCCATAAATATATGCGCGCCCGATATAGGTTGATTTGGCACCCATAGCGATGGCTTTAAAAATATCTTGACCGGTGCGAATGCCACCGTCAACGTGCACTTCAATCTTGTCGCCAACAGCATCCACGATGCGCGGCAGCATATCGATGGAGGCCGCGGTACCATCCAATTGCCGCCCGCCGTGGTTTGAAACAATAATTGCGTCGGCGCCGATATCGGCTGCAATTCTAGCATCTTCAACGTCATTGATGCCTTTGAGAATTAATTTTCGGTCCCAGCGTTTTTTAATCCACTCAACTGATGACCAATCTAACGTGGGATCAAACTGCTCATTGGTCCAAGATGAAAGCGAACCGAGATCACCAACACCTTTTGCGTGACCCACAATATTGCGGAACGTGCGGCGCTCGGTTCCGAGCATCTGCAATCCCCAACGCAGCTTTGTCATCAAATCAAGAACCACCGCCAGATTGGGTTTTGGGGGCACGGAAAGACCGTTTTTAACATCTTTGTGGCGTTGGCCAAGCACTTGCAAATCTAAGGTCAGCACCAAGGCATCGCACCTTGCGGCTTTGGCACGTTCAATCAGAGATTCAGAAAAAACCCGGTCGCGCATTACATAGAGTTGGAACCAAAATGGCACGGTTGTATTTGCCGCAACATCTTCAATTGAACAAATGCTCATGGTTGAGAGCGTAAATGGTACCCCAAATTTTTCGGCAGCCTTGGCGGCTGCAATTTCGCCGTCTGCATGCTGCATACCGGTCAAACCAACCGGTGCCAGCGCCACTGGCATAGCAACGTCGCGGCCAATCATTTGGGTTTTCAAAGAACGATTATCAATATTGCGGGCAACACGCTGCCGAAGATGATAACGCCCATACGCCGCTTCATTATCGCGGTACGTACTTTCGGTGTAGGATCCAGAATCGGCATAATCATAAAACATTTTAGGCACGCGGCGTTTGGCGAGCTGTCTTAAATCTTCTATTGTGGTGATGGTCGCCATTTTATGCCCCCAGATTTCAACGCAGAAATATGCGTCTCAGCATGAGATAGCGATAGCAGGTAGTCATAAAGCGTCAACGACTGACTGACCTGCTTACAGACTTAGTTGTTGGCTTTAATCACGGCATAACCGTCTACAACAGCTTCTGTCTGGCCACTGGCATTAACAGAATAAAGCCCCAAACCTGAAAACATCAGGCTAACAACAATACCGGCGAAACAAATGCTAGCACGCAAAACGCTCATTATAGACCCCAAATCCCATCACTAAACGGCATCCAAACCGCTTAAAATATCTGTGCCGCTAAAACCTGATTGAATGTTCCATTGCAATCAACAATTTACATTTGATACAGGTTAAACTCGGCATGTTGCATTGCAGCAACAACAACTGCGCACAAATTGCACCAATTCCATTAAGGATAAGTTAGTTAATATGAACTTGGAATGAATGATGCGAGCAAATTACAAGTTACAACGGCTATTTGTGCAGGGTACTTTGAGCCTTGATAACGCTACGGCACTCAATGATATTCAAACACATTACCTGTTGACAGTTTTGCGCAAAGACGATGGTGCACAGATACTGGCTTTTAATGGCCGAGATGGCGAATGGCTGTGCAGCCTAAGACGCGATGGCAAAAAGCGCGCGCTTTTGTTGCCACAAAATCAAACGCGGTCGCAACCCGATCCAAGCCTATTGCGCTTTATGTTTGCGCCCTTGAAAGTTGGACGACTGGACTTTCTGGTCGAAAAGGCGACCGAAATGGGTGCGGGCACCATTGAACCGGTGATAACGGCATTTACCCAAAACCGGCATGTCTCGGCGGAAAAAATTCAACGTTGGGCGCTGGAGGCTGCTGAACAGTGCGGCGTGCTTTCTGTGCCAAAAATGGTTCAATTAAAATCATTAGAAGCCGCTCTCGATTGCTGGGATGCCAATGTTCCTCTGATTTTTTGTGATGAGGACAGCCCATTTGATAACCCGCTCACCGCTTTGGCCACCTTAAAGCGCGGGCCATTGGCTGTACTTGTTGGGCCGGAAGGAGGATTTTCAGAAACAGAACGCACAATGCTGCGCAACTTGCCATTCGTCACCGCAATCCCGCTTGGCCCGCGGATTTTGCGGGCAGATACCGCGGCGATAGCGGCTCTAGCCGTTGTACAAGCCAGCATCGGCGATTGGTAATAAGCCTTCCTTTTTAATCAATCGTCATTTAACGATGAATTGTGAATAATTGACTTGATCATTCGCCCAAGTTGGCGTCATTCACGTGTTTTATTTGGGGGTTTTGCATATATGGCGCGTGATACAATAGACTCCCGGCCCTTAACCTCGGTCAGCGAACTCACGGCCTATATTGCGGCTGGCAACAAGCCGATAGACCAATGGCGCATTGGCACCGAACACGAAAAATTTGCGTTCTTTAAGGATGGCAACCGGCCTGTGCCCTATGAAGGCAATAACGGTATTCGGGCGTTGCTCGAAGGCATGCAAAACCTGCTTGGCTGGCAGCCAATCATTGATGACGGCAATGTAATTGGGCTTGTTGAACCCACTGGCCAAGGCGCTATCAGCTTGGAGCCCGGCGGGCAGTTTGAACTTTCTGGCGCTCCACTTGAAACCATTCACCAGACCTGCCGCGAATCCAATGCGCATTTGGCGCAGCTGCGCCAAATTGCTGAGCCGCTGGGAATTGGCTTTCTCGGGTTGGGTGGAAGCCCGAAATGGAGCTTAGCTGAGACACCGCGTATGCCAAAATCGCGTTACAACATCATGAGCCGCTATATGCCAAAGGTCGGCAGCCAAGGCCTTGATATGATGTATCGCACCTGTACGATTCAGGTGAATTTAGATTTTTCATCTGAATCCGATATGCGCAAAAAGATGCAGGTCGGCATGCGGCTTCAGCCATTAGCGACGGCACTGTTTGCGTCCTCGCCATTTACCCAAGCCAAGCCTAACGGGTTTCAAAGCTGGCGCGGCAATATCTGGCGCGACACGGATAATAATCGTTCCGGCGTGCCAGCGCGCGTGTTGGCCCCCGATTTTTGTTTTGCTGACTATGTCGAATGGGCACTGGATGTGCCCATGTATTTTGTGATGCGCGACGGGCATTATCATGATGCAACGCATGTCACATTCCGCCAATTTATGAATGGTGTGTTGAAAAACGAGATCGCCAATTCAGAGCCAAATATGGGCGATTGGATCAACCATCTCGGCACATTGTTTCCTGATGTGCGTTTGAAACGTTTCCTCGAAATGCGCGGTGCCGATGGCGGGCCATGGCGGCGTATTTGCGCCCTGCCCGCTTTTTGGGTTGGCTTGCTGTATGACCAGACATCGCTGGATGCAGCCGATGAACTGACCAAAAATTGGACCCGCCACGATGTGCT
>JANOPZ010000051.1:0-11512 GCA_031422195.1 Limoniibacter sp.
GGAAAATGCGGTCGAGCATGATTGCCACCACGACGATGACCATGCCCGCTTCAAAACCAAGAGACGTGTTAACTGTATTGAGTGCCCGAACAACCGGCACGCCAAGGCCATCAGCGCCAACCAAGGCGGCAATCACGACCATAGAAAGCGAAAGCATAATGGTTTGCGTAAGACCGGCCATAATTTGCGGCAAAGCAGACGGCAGCTCTACTTTCAGCAACACCTGACTTTTCGTTGCACCAAAGGCCTGCGCCGCTTCAATCAACGGGCGCGGCGTAGCGGAAATGCCTAAATAAGTAAGGCGAATTGGTGCTGGAACCACGAATATCGCCGTGGCAATCAGGCCGGGCACCATGCCAATACCAAAAAAGATAATCGCCGGAATAAGATACACAAACGTTGGCAGTGTTTGCATCAAATCAAGAATTGGCTGCAAAAATGCATAAAGTTTTGGCCGGTGTGCGCAAGCAATTCCAATTGGGACCCCAACCGCCATACAGATGACGCAAGCCGATAAAACCAGCGTCAACGTTTCAACCGTCTCGTCCCAATAACCTTGATTGAGAATGAAAGCGAAACCGAGAATGGTCAAAATAACGACCGCGATAGAACGCTGCAAATACCAGCTGATTAAAACGAATGCAGTGATGATAAAAAACGGATGCGGCGTGCCAAGCACAAACAATAATAAGTTGATTAAGGCCTTCATGCCCAGCGCAAGACCGTCAAACAGCCAGCCGAAATTGTCAGTCATCCAGGTTACCACCTGTTTGGCAGCAGGGCCGACCGGAAGCTTATAGTTTTCCATCCATTCCACGGCACTTGACCCCGATAGAGATAACCGCGCCACCATAATGGCAGCGCGACTATTGCTGTTTTACATACCAAGCGCGGTTTTCACAGCCGCCATGGCATCGCCGCCATCTTTGGTCGTAACGCCTGCCAGCCAAGGCTCTAAAGCAGCAGGATTGGCTTTCATCCACGCCATAGCCGCTTTGCTTGGCTCTTCGCCTGTATCCAGAATCGCACCCATAATCTGATTTTCCATGTCGAGCGAAAACTTCAAATTGGTGATGAATTTGCCAACATTCGGGCATTCAGCCGCAAAACCTGCGCGCACATTGGTATGGACGGTCGCACCGCCAAAATCAGGGCCAAACACATCATCGCCACCTGACAAATAGGTCAGCTTAAAATTTGAGTTCATCGGATGCGGCGCCCAGCCCAAAAAAACGATCGGCTTATTGTCTTTGTTGAGTTTGGCAACTTGGGCCAGCATGCCCTGCTCTGACGATTCAGCGACTTCAAAACCTTTAAGGTCGAACGAGCCTTTTTCGATCATTTCAAGGATCAAACGGTTGCCATCATTGCCGGGTTCAATGCCGTAGATTTTGCCTTCAAGCGCATCTTTATTGGCAGCAATTTTGGCAAAATCAGTAATGCCTAAAGCAGCGCCGGCTTCATTGGTGGCCAGCGTATACTTTGCGCCTGTCAGATTTGCGCCGAGCGTTTCGACGGTTTTGCTGTCGAGATAGGGCTGCAAATCGGCGGTCATTGTTGGCATCCAATTGCCAAGAAACACGTCAATATCTTTGTTGCCAAGCGAGGCATAGGTCACGGGAACCGACAAAATCTTTATTTCGGTCTGGTAGCCAAGCGCTTTCAAAATCTCAGTTGATGCCGCTGTTGTGGCTGTAATGTCCGTCCAACCTACGTCTGAAAACCGCACTGTGCCGCAGCTCTCAGGCTCAGCTGCATGGGCTGCGCCCGACAACAACGCTAAAGTTGCTGCCAGAGTGATAGAAGTTTTACGCATATAATCCTCCGATATGCCTATTCAGGCTTTATAATTATTCCAAATCAATCAGCTTGTTGCCCCGATGGCAAGGCATGCCCCAATCATATTGTCGTGGACGGTAAAGACAGGGACTCCCATCGCCGTGCTTTTTGGTGTTTGACATAGGTCTCACAAATTGAAAAAAAACAAAACGCGCTATGGCCAAACTGTATTTTAACTACGCCACAATGAATGCCGGTAAATCGACTTTGCTGTTGCAAGCCGCATTTAATTACCGTGAGCGCGGCATGGAGGTGATGCTGTTTGTGGCCGGCCACTACCGCAAAGCCGATGATACCGGCTACATTTCATCGCGTGTCGGGCTCGATTCAGAGGCCGCAATGTTTGTTGAAGGCGATAATTTGTTTGAGCGGATCGCTGATCATCATCGCTCTAAAACAGTGCACTGCATTTTTGTGGATGAGGCCCAGTTTTTGTCTGAGGCCCAAGTTTGGCAACTGGCCCGCATCTCCGACAGCTTAGGCATCCCGGTCATGTGCTATGGCTTGCGCACGGATTTCAGGGGCGAATTGTTTGAAGGCTCAAAGGCACTGTTGGCTATCGCCGATGATCTGCGCGAAGTGCGTACGATTTGCTGGTGCGGGAAAAAGGCGACCATGGTTGTGCGCGTCGGTTTGAATGGTAGGGTTGCCAAAGAAGGCGATCAAATCTCTATCGGCAAAGAAGCCTATGTTTCGCTGTGCCGCCGTCATTGGGAAGAAGAAATGGGCCGCGTAGCGCGCAGCGATCTGGTGGGCGAAGGCCAGATCGGTGCGGCCGAATAAATTGAGTGTTCTGGCTGATTTTTAGCTCTGTCCCTTTTCAAATGGCACGAAGCATTCTTATATGGGGTTTCTGTTTCAAACGGGGATCGTTCAATGGCCAGCTTGCAAGACTTTGATGCCGAAATTGCCAAGGCACGCGATGGTGTGGCCGAAATGGCCAAAAAGATTGATCAATCAGGCAGCGTGCTGGACACGATTGCCAAGGCCGACAAGAAAATTGGTTCGGCTGATTTCGATATTGAAACCGCACGTATCGAAGATGTGTTGCGCCAGCAAAAGGTGATGGAAGCTGACATTGCCGATTTAATTATCGGCCTTGAAGACGCCACCAACGTGTTCGGCTCTGAATTTGAAAGCATGAAATCATTCACGGCGATGGAGAGCTTTATTGGCTTTTTTTCGAAAACCCGTGCGCAACGTATGCGTTCAGACCGGGTGCGCAATATGTCGCTGGCCGGTAATTTGCAGGAGCTGCTGTCAAAATCCAACACCATTGTCGGTATTTTGAAAGACCAAAAAGCCATTCTTGAAACCCGCTATGCCACTTCTGAAGAAAGCCTTCGCAAAGTTATTGAGCGCCGCAAAGATGCCATGACGCGGCTTGAGGCGACGCAAAAGACCATTAATGATTTGAATCCTGCTTTGCTCGACATTGAAAATAAAATCGCAGCGTCAACCAACCAAAAAGACCGCGCGAACTTCGAAGCGACCCGCACCCAGATGGCGACCAGCTATAATGAGGCGCAAGCACAAGAACAGGTATTGCTTGCCGAAAGCCAAACGCTTGAGCGCTATACCGCGATGTTCCAAACGTTTGTGGACAGCTTGAACAACCAGCTGGCAGCACAGGCAACGCTTATCAACAAGCTGTCGATTGATACCGAACAACGTATCGTCCTTTATAAAGCCCTTGAGGATTCCCTCAAAACCGCGGCCCAGCAAGATGTCGCCCATAAAATCAACACGCTTGGCGACAAGGTCGATACCGCAGCTGAGCAAACCATGGCCGGTATTGGCGCAGCCGCCCAAAAGCATATCGGTGATCTTTTGGAGCTTCATGAAAAAGGCATGGTTGCAACCGGTGAAATTCAGCGCCGCAAAAAGCTGGCCGACGATGCCTTCTCGCGTCGCTTTAGTGACGTGCTGGCCAAGCATAATTCCGCCAATTATATAAAGTCGTAATAGCGTTTTATGGCCAAGGCCTCGGTTACAGACCCGACCACGCTTTATTTCAGCGCTATCAATGCGGCTCTGGAAGGCCTTGCTTTGTTTATGCGCGAAGAGCGCGCCGGTGTTGAAGACCATGCGTTGATTGCAGAGGCCGTCAGCGGCACATTGGCAAAGTTAAAACGTTCACTCAGCGCTTTTGCAAACCGCCAAGCCTTTTCTCCGGGCCTCAGAATTGCGCAGGGCGATAGCGGCTTTCCCGCGTTTCAGCATATTTTAGAACTGACGAGTGATAAAGCCAAAGCCGAAACCCGGCTTGGCCAATTGGCGAGCGCCAACACGTTACGCGCAGAAATGGCCGATTATATTTTCCGCCGCAAAGCCTTTCCGACCGATCTACGCAAAGATCTGGCGGAGCGGCTTTATTTGGAAAGCGTTAAAGGCGGAGACTTTATGGGCGCGCTGGAATTACCGGAAACCATAAGGCTTTCAACCAATTCTGCGCTGAAGCGCCCGAGCTATATTGTCCGCTGGGCCGCATATGATGGCGTAGCCAATTTGCCGATGGTGTTTTTGGCAACGATCGAAGACTCAACCGATAATGTGATGCGCGAGCTCGTTAAGAAAGACGGATCGCTCAATGACCGCGCCGGGGTAAAATTGCCAGTGCAGGGATTGCTGAACCCTGATTTGGCCCGCGCATTTGATGCGTTCGCCGAAAAAAACGCGTCCTATTCATTGTCGCCCATCACCGTGGCTACCAATCTCGACAAGGATTTTCCAACGCTGCATCCAAAACGCCTAAGGCGCATTGTGCTCGGCCCATTTTGGACAGCGGGCATCACCCGCAACAACCAGACAGTGTCTGATATTTTATCGCGCATTAAAAAGCAGGAAAACGCGTGGTTGATTTCGTGGACTCTACAAGATGTGTTGTCCGTGCGCGAAGTGGAAGGCAAAAAGGGCTTTTTTTCGTCTGAGCCTTCCACGCAGGAATTTCATATTGAAACCGCTGATCTGGAAGCCGTTCAAATGGGCGCTTCAGCCTACGCAAAACACGCGCTGGTGCCACATGAAGCCTATCAAGCGCTTTATGCATCGGGCGAGGCCCGCAAAGTTTTTGACGGTTTCAAAGTGCATATCATCGCCAATGGCACGGTGGTGAGCGATGCTTGAGATTCTGAAAAGAAACCCCTCTCTGTCATCTTCGATGACATCTCTTCCGCAAGAAGAGAGATCGGCGCCCGTGCTTTTTTCTTTCGTGGGCTTTCTACAGTGGTTTCAAAATTTAGCTCTATTTTCTCCCCTTCTGAGAGAGATGTCGCCTCTCTGGGCGACAGACAAGCGAAAAGCCTCAACCACTTACTTTCAAAATTGGATCGCTGAGGAGTTCACACAATGACAGACGCCAGCATGATCCGTATTGATGAGGCCGAGATTGCCAAGCACCGCGCTTTGGCAGATGCGCTTGTCACCAAATTTTCGCTGCTTGAAGATGATTCAGGGCCAAGCGCTGGCACAACAATTGCGGGCACCGGCCGCCGTTTTGTTTCGCCCGTTTCATCGGGGGGTGCACGCCGCGCGCGCGATGTGGAACTTGGCAAAACGATCGGTGCAATCACGCCCAATGAAGGATTACTGACGCCGCGCCAACATGGGCTTTTGTATGAAACCCGCCGCGCTGGTGCTATTGGGCTAGCCATTGCCGCAAGTTACGGCATGGCCAGCGGTCTTGAAGACCTGACGAAGCAAAATGCGCGTGCGGCATTGCAAGGTACTGATGCAGACCGCTTGCGCACTATGAATGGCGCAGCATCCTATGTGGCAGCTTTTGCAGCGGCAGCATTTATACTGGCAACAATTGATGGCGATGCGGACCCTGAAACCAAGGGCGACCCGCAACCCAATTTTGACACGCCCTATGATGCCCTTAAGGCCTTTGTTGGCGGGCTGGATCGTGTGATTACTGGGGCTGCCGATGACGCATCTTTGGTTGCAAAAGCACGCGGGTTCGCCGCACAATTCATTGAGGCTTTGCTTTCGCGCCGTTCACGCTTTGAGGTAGAGTTGGGCAGCTTTAGCGATGCTAAACTCCATGTCGAGCGCGACGCTTTCACGATTGAAGGCTTTGAAACGGCTCCCGGACGCAAAGCAAAGCCGCTGTCAATGACGTTCAAAAAGCCCGAAGAAATCATCGGCAACCATCTCGCTAAACGTCAGGCGATGCGCATGGCGCGGATGATTGTTGCCTATGATTTTGATAAGCAGCTCAACCCCTTTGTCGAGCTTGGCGGCTTTCTGTTCACCTTCATCGGCGACGGAGCGCCCGGCACCGGCAAAACCATTCTCATTCAGATGACCGCCGGTTTGATCAATGATTATTGCGCGGTCGCGGGCTATCCGTTCCATTATGAGAACTTTGGCGCTGATCAAATTTCATCTTATCAGGGTAAATCCGGTCAAAACTGCAAGCAGTTTGTGAACAATGTGATCAACCCTAAAATGATTGGTTTTGGTACGATTGATGATGTTGACCAAGTTGCAGCGCAGCGTTCTGATGATCGCGCCTCGTCGGGCCAACACGAAATCACTGCGGTGTTGATGGAAAGTTTTGCCGGGGCGTCAACAGTTGTGCGCGGCAATGCCTCATTCGGCATGTTTTCAAATTATCCTGAAAAAGTAGATGATGCATTGCGTCAACGCGCGGGGGCACGCTGGCAAGTGGACGGTCCGCAAACCCGCAATGATTATATTGATATTCTGGCGTTATTGGCTGGCAAAAATCATAAAATCCCGCTTGGCGACCACAAACTTTATGCCAACCAGAATATCAACGAAGCTGTTGCAGCCGCTTATAGCCAACATAACGAACCGCAAGAAGCCGAATTGGTGAAAGTTTTCAAACGCCATTTGAGCGAACATGGCGCGCCGGAAACATTGACGGATTTGGGCGAATTTCTGCATTCCATCAAGACGCGTGAACCACGCTTTACCGGCCGCGCCATCAAAAATATTACCGATGCTGTTAAAATGCGGGCGATGGATTTTGATATGCCCGATGAATGGTTTGAAACGCCGGACGCGTTTTTGCGTAAAGATTACGACGTCAAAAAAGCCATGATCAGTGAGCTGCGCCAACCCTTTTCAGTGGCGATGCTGATGCAGGAAATCAACAAATATGCTGATTCCGAGTTCCGCTATTCAGGCGTTGCTGACACCCGCGCTGTTGAGCGTTTGGTGCACGATGCCAAATTGCGCGAGCGGGCAATGGGCGAAGTTGAGCGGCTGAAGAACGACGGGAAGTGGTGAGACTTAACCCATGAAACGTCTCTACGACAACGAACTGATCTACGGCCGCCTCTTGGAAATTTCCGAGCCGCATTTGATTGAGCGTTACAATACGGCGCTGAAAGCGTTCGGGTTCAAACCCGTTAACCTCGAAAAGTTCTCGATTGATCAAACCGGCTTTTCGCCGGAAGTCGCCAAAGTGTTGGGCGATGAACTTTACCTTGACCCAATGGGCGTCAACCGGCGGTTTATCATTGTGTCCCCTGCGCAAGAAGAGCTTCCCGTGGTTCACACCGCGTTTTCAAACACAGCTCAATTAATGCATGAGTTTTTTGCCGGTAACAGCCGTGCCATCAACGCGCTGACAATCCGCGATGTCATTTATGGCGAAATTGAAGATAGTGTAGCCGAAGTGCGGTCGATAGAAGATTTGCTGTCGATAGAAGATGTGCAGTTCAAAATTCAGGCCGGCGACGGGCTTTTGGATAAGGCCGCAGAACTACGCAGCCTCGCCGATAGGTTGGTTGGCGAACCTGATTTTTGGCGTGACGATGCAGCTCTCACACACATGGTGGAATTGGCAAAGGCCACCGGCGATATTCGCGAAAACCCTTTGGTGCCTCAAAAAGTAGTGTTTAGGCACGATGCCTATTGGACCAGTCATTTTGACGGGCTTTATGTGTTTTTGGACGAAAAGCTCTCGACAGTTATCTGTGATCCGTCAGCGCCAGGGTTTCGCAAATCGCGGCCATGGCAGGTGAGTTACATCGATAAGGCTGATCATGTGCGGGTGTTTGAGTTTTTGGCAAATTCAGGCCGGATGGAATTGCCGCGCGATTCTTGGGTAACCCAGTCGAAATATTTTGAGCACCGCGCTGACATGGCTTTGCGCTCATTGATCGCAAAAGAAGCACCTCAAACTGATTTTGCAAAAATCGATGCGATTTGGCTGCAAGCGTGGGTAAACCGTAATTCACGCGCGATTGAAACTGACGGCGCTTACCCGTTTTTGGTGGCGGCGCGGCGGGTGATTGCACAAACGGGGCGGCTATCTGTCAAAGACATCCCGCTGGAGCATCTGTTTCAATGCGTTAGGGCAAAGGCAGACCATGTGGATGCTTGGCTGACCAACCGTTTAATCAGTGATTATGTGCCATCTGATTTTGTATCAATGTATGTGTTTAACAAAGAAAGTTTTTATGATTTTTATGCTGCACAAGACGACAATTATCGCGCGCACATTGTGGATACGCTCAAGGCCCTCTATCTAAAGGACAAAGCTGGGCTTCGTGCCCGCCTTTATGGATTGTAAACTCCGGACGGAGACGTGGTATGCTTGATCCGATTGTTGCCTTTATGACCCGTATATTTGCTGCTGTCGGGCGCGGTTTAGGTCTTGGCCTGTCATTTTTGTTGCGCCCTTTTGTTTGGGCAGGCACTTGGTACACGAGACGCGGCTGGATGGTACGCGGTGCTGTCGGTGCGATACTGCTTGGCGTGGTGGTGTTTTACGGCGCGTTTTTGTGGCAAACTCAGCGCTGGAACGGCTTCAACCCGGATTACGCAACTGCTTATAACTTTGTGCCTGCTGCTGCCGGCACCGGAAATGATGAAAGTGCAGATGCAACCGCAGATGCCGGCTCAGCGGCCGGCGGCGTTTGCCGCGCATCCTCGATCGTTACCGTCACGGGTGACATCATTGATTTTAACGTCAATCAAAACGCTTGGATCTCGTCGACACTGGCTTATAAAATAGGCTTTTTCGGTATGGATTGGGACCATACGCCATTTATGGACAATAAGGCGTCGTTCCAACGCGGCATTAATCAAGCACTCCGCCGCACAACCGTAGAGCTTGTTGATACCCTTGGCCGCGTTCGTGGCACTTCGCAGGTTGATGGTGATTTGCAAAGCGCGCGCGGAGCCCTGCAATTTGATGAATCCACCTGGTATATTGGCATCAGCCCGCCCGGTCCGAAAACGCCAACGCCGTCTTTTTATCGGCAGGCTGAAAAAGATTTAGAAGCGTTCAACGCCCGCATGGTATCTTGTGCGGCAACATTCAACGCACGTGGCGATAATCTTTTGCAATTCCTGGACCGCATTGCTGGCGATCTCGGTTCAACCTCTGATATTTTGCGCGACCGTTCAGATAATTATTCTGCCGGTTGGTTTGATACCCGCGCTGACGACCGCTTCTGGTTCGCTTACGGTCAGCTTTATGCTTATGCCGGCATTTTACACGCAACATCGGCCGACTTTCACGACGTCATCAACACGCGCGGGCTGCGTCCATTATGGGATAAAATGGAGCAGCAATTGCGCGGGGCGTTGAATGTTCAACCGTTCATAATCTCCAACGGCAATGAGAGCGGTTGGATCATGCCAACCCATTTGGCGACGATCGGGTTTTACGTTTTGCGTGTCCGTTCGAACATTGTTGAAATGCGCTCTGTTCTCGACAGATAAACAAATAAATCTAAGCTTGCGCGAAAGCGGCCGCTGATTTACGCCGTTTTTAGCAGACGTGCGCAGGGTCAGCCCGCTTGTTGAACCAAGGTTACCCACATAAATTGCATCGTCGCATTTGCGGCGTCGCAAACAACGCAACTGATGGCTTGGCCGGAAGGGCGTTAAGGGGCGCTGGCGAGTTCCATTGCTTTCACCATCAACAAGAATTGCAACAGCATTTTGCAACAATTTTCACAAGACCGGGGTTTTTCATGGCTGACTTCAAATCTGATATTGAAATTGCACGCGCGGCCAAGAAAAAGCCGATTATGGAGATCGGGGCCAAGCTTGGCATCCCTGCAGAACATCTTGTGCCTTACGGCCATGACAAAGCTAAGATTAGTCAGGCTTTTATTGAAAGTCTCGCAGGTAAAAAACATGGCAAACTCATTCTTGTAACAGCGATTAACCCGACGCCTGCCGGTGAAGGCAAAACCACCACCACAGTTGGTTTGGGCGATGGTCTTAACCGTATTGGCAAAAAGGCGATTGTCTGTATCCGCGAGGCATCGCTTGGACCAAATTTCGGTATGAAGGGCGGCGCTGCGGGCGGCGGGCTGTCTCAAATCGTGCCGATGGAAGATATGAACCTGCATTTCACCGGCGATTTCCACGCGATTACGTCGGCGCATAATTTGCTGTCGGCGATGATCGACAACCATATTTATTGGGGCAACGAGCTGGCAATCGACGAGCGCCGCGTGACGTGGCGTCGCGTCATGGACATGAACGACCGCGCATTGCGCGATATGGTTGTGTCGCTTGGCGGTGTGTCCAACGGGTTTCCGCGCCAGACCGGTTTTGATATTACGGTGGCCTCCGAAGTCATGGCGATCCTGTGTCTCGCCAACGATTTGAAAGATTTGCAAAAGCGCTTGGGCGACATAGTCGTTGCGTACCGCCGCGATAAAACGCCGATCTATTGCCGCGATATTAAAGCCGATGGCGCAATGACAGTGCTGCTCAAAGACGCCATGCAACCCAACATCGTGCAAACGCTGGAAAACAACCCTGCCTTTGTGCATGGCGGCCCGTTTGCCAACATTGCCCATGGCTGTAACTCAGTGATTGCAACCACGACAGCGCTCAAACTCGGCGACTATGTGGTGACCGAAGCAGGCTTTGGCGCTGACCTCGGTGCTGAAAAATTCTTCGACATTAAATGCCGCAAAGCTGGCCTTTCGCCATCAGCCGCTGTGATTGTTGCAACTGTTCGCGCCATGAAAATGAATGGCGGCGTGAAAAAAGAAAACCTCGGCACCGAGGACGTTGAATCAGTTAAAAAAGGCTGCCCGAACTTGGGCCGCCATATTGCCAACGTCAAATCCTTCGGCGTGCCGGTGGTGGTAGCGATCAATTTTTTTGGTACGGATACTGATGCTGAAATTGCCGCTGTCAAAGAGTATGTTGCCAAGCAAGGCGCAGAAGCAATCCTCTGTAAACATTGGGCGCTTGGGTCAGCAGGTATTGAAGAATTAGCCCAGAAAGTAGTTCAATTGGCCGAAAGCGGGGCCGCCAATTTTGCGCCGCTTTATCCTGATGAAATGCCTTTGTTTCAAAAGATCGAGACGATTGCCAAACGCATTTATCATGCCGACGACGTGCTGGCTGATAAATCCATCCGCGATCAGCTCAAATCATGGGAGCAGGCAGGCTATGGTCACTTCCCGATTTGTATTGCCAAAACGCAATATTCATTCACAACCGACCCCAATGTCCGCGGCGCGCCAACCGGCCATTCGGTTCCTGTGCGTGAAGTGAGGCTGTCGGCGGGCGCAGGCTTCATTGTTGCGATCTGCGGTGAGATTATGACGATGCCGGGCCTGCCTAAAGTGCCATCGTCTGAGAAAATTTATCTGAATGATTTGGGGCTGATTGAAGGGTTGTTTTGATATTTTAGACGCCCTTCATCCGACCCTTCGGG
>JANOPZ010000052.1:0-12545 GCA_031422195.1 Limoniibacter sp.
CGCATGACCAAACCACCACACCCCAATGGGGGCAACGACCGATGCAACCAAGGCTGAAAGTGATGAATACCGGCTGAGATATGCAGTGACCAACCAAGCCAAGGCAAACACCAAGGCAGCGATTGGCAGCACGCCCAGAAATGTCGCAACACCTTTGCCGCCCTTAAACTTGAGCCATACCGGATAAAGATGCCCTAAAAACGCGCCTAAGCCAGCAATTGCAGCAGCTTCTGGCCCAAATTGAGCGCCAACCAAAACCGCTGCTGTTCCTTTAAGGGCATCGAGCAGCAATGTCGCCGCGGCCAAGCCTTTGCGACCTGTGCGCAGAACATTGGTTGCTCCAATATTTCCGGAGCCAATGGAGCGCAGGTCTTCTGTACCAGCAAAACGCGTTAGGATCAGCCCGAATGGAATTGATCCCAATAAATACCCGCAAGCCAATGCCAGCCAAATTACCGGATTTTGCACCAATCCCATCAGAGTCTCCTAAATGCTATGAACGACAATTCCGTTGCGCCATGTTTTAACAACTCTTCCTTGAAAGCGCGCGCTTTCAAAGCATGTATTTCGGCATCGCGATAAAATCTCGTGCTCATTTACAATCCAGGGTTCATTCAGATCGACCAATGCAATATCTGCCGGTGCGCCGGGTTTGAGAGTTCCGGCATCCAAACCAAACCGGCGGGCAGGGGCGGTTGATGTCAATTCTGCAACACGCAACAATGATAAATCTTGCGAATGATAAAGCCTGAGCATGGCGGCCAGTAATGTTTCTAACCCGATTGCACCGGGCGCTGCATCGGCAAATGGAACGCGCTTTGTTTCCACATCTTGCGGGTCATGGCTTGAATTGACCATATCAATCACACCGCAAGCCAATGCTTCAACAATGGCTCGGCGGTCGCCTTCTGATCGCAAAGGGGGCTCTAGTCGAAAAAATGTGCGGTATTCGCCAACATCTATTTCATTTAAGGTCGCATGGTTGATACAGGCCGCTGCCGTAACATTGAGCCCGGAGTCTTTGGCTTGCCGCATGATTTCGATAGATTGTGCGCAGGAAATTGTCTCTGCATGGTAAGCGGAACTGGTCAATCTTGCCAAAGCAACATCGCGTTGAAGCGGAATTGATTCAGCTTCGCGTGGAACACCAGAAAGACCCAGCCAACTTGCAAGCAGGCTGGAGTTCATTACGCCGTTGCCCAACGTTTCATCTTTTGGCGACTGCATCACGATTGCAGCAAAGTCGCGGGCATAAATCATCGCACGGCGCATGACCTGTGCAGATTGCACGGCGTGGTGTCCGTTAGAAAATCCGACAGCACCGGCGCGTTGCATCAGTCCAAATTCGGAGATTTCAACACCGCCCAACCCCTTGGTTAGCGCCGCAATGGGATGCACATTGACGCAAGCGTTGGCCTCAGCGTTGCGCCGGATAAATTCCACCATCGCTACATCATCGATAGCGGGCGACGTGTCAGGCATTGTGAAAAAAGTTGTTACGCCGCCAGAAGCCGCAGCGATTGCCGCCGATTGTATAGTTTCACGGTGCTCAGCGCCGGGTTCCCCGACAAAAACACGCGTGTCAACTAACCCCGGCATTGCCATCAGACCGCGCCCGTCAACGACAGCAGCGCCATCAGGCCATCCTTGATTGAGCGCCTCGGGGCCGGACGCTAAGATTTTATCACCGCGAATGATGATGCTGCCAATAGCATCCAATCCGCGCGACGGGTCTACAATATGCACGTTTTCGATGATTGTGGCGCTCATGATGCACCGCCCTTTGGTGCATTCTCAAGCAGCGCTTCAATGACAGCCATGCGCACGGCAACGCCCATCTCTACCTGTTGCTGAATCAAGCTTTGCGGCCCGTCAGCAACGCTGGAAGCAATTTCGACGCCACGGTTCATTGGCCCGGGATGCATAATCAAGGCATCCGGCTTTGCGGCTTTTAATTTTTGCTCATCCAGCCCGTAAAAATGGAAATATTCGCGCACAGAGGGCACATAGGCGCCAGCCATGCGCTCACGTTGCAATCTCAGCATCATCACGACGTCAGCGTTTTTCAATCCGGCTTGCATGTCATTAAAAACATCAACGCTCATGTGCTCAATGCCGGAAGGCAGCAACGTTGAAGGCGCAACCACACGAACCCGCGCGCCCATCAAATTGAGCAATATAATGTTTGAGCGCGCAACCCGGCTGTGCAAAACATCACCGCAAATCGCCACTGTCAGGGCGCTTAGCGAACCCTTGGCGCGCCGAATTGTCAGTGCATCCAGCAGCGCTTGAGTTGGGTGCTCATGCTGTCCGTCACCAGCATTTATGACGGAGCATGTGACCTTTTGTGCGAGCAATGCCGCTGCGCCAGCAGAGCCGTGCCGGATAACCAGCACATCAGGGTGCATGGCATTTAATGTCATCGCTGTATCGATCAGTGTTTCGCCTTTTTTCACTGATGATTGTGCAACAGACATGTTCATAACGTCTGCACCAAGCCGCTTGCCAGCCAATTCAAACGAGGCTTGGGTTCGGGTCGATGCCTCATAAAACAGATTGATTTGTGTACGGCCCAAAAGCGTTGCAGCTTTTTTATTGGGTTGACGCGACAGCGCCACAGCCGCATCTGCCCTATCCAGCAAACCTTCAACATCAACCGGTGATAGACCTTTTATGCCGAGCAAGTGGCGACCGTAAAAGGGCGGGAAGGGTGTTTTCGTACTCATACTAAACTGATGCCTATAGGCAGAATGATGTTGATGAGCAAGCAAGCAAGCTCAAACACCTGTAATCATCAACCAAAATGGAATGCTAAAAAATGACAGAAGGGTTTGTGAGGTAACCACGGCCGCATAAAGCGGGGCATCGCCGCCCAATTGCCGCGCCACGACATAGCCGTTCATCGCCGTGGGCACTGCACAACACAAGATAATTGTTGGCATCAAACCCGCGCCGAGACCCGTCAATTCAATAGCGCCATAAGCGACCATTGGCATTGCAAATAGCTTTAAGATTACTGGTAAAATATGAGCGGTGTCGAACTTCAAAAGTGCGGCTGCCGAAAGGCCTGCGCCAATACCGAACAAGCCCATGGCCAATGCGCCACGGCTAATGAGATCCAACGTCATCATCAACGGCTCGTAAAGAGAAACTCCGGTTAATCGCCATAAAAGCGCCGCCAAACATCCCAACACAATCGGATTTGTGGTCATACGTTTCAAAACCGTAGCGATACTTTGTTTTGCGCCGCTGAAATGCATGGTGACGACATAAATTGCCGCCAGATTTACAGGTAAAACCAAACCGGCCATTACCAAAGCAATCACCGCCATCGATTGTTGCCCAAATACTCTTTCAGCAATTGCCAAAGCGATGAAGCCGTTCCAGCGAATGGTGGTTTGGAACACTGACGAATATTGAGAAGCTTTGATCCATTTAGCGCCAATAAGCAGCGGGCCCAGCATGGAAACGGCAACACCCACAACGAGCCAGCTGCCGCTTATTATTGCCAGAATATCAAAGACTGCGATTGTGCTGAAGTCAGCTTTGATAATGGATACAAAAAGAAGCACCGGATAGAGAACAAAAAAACTTAATTGATCAAGCCCGCGCCAACCAGCATCGTCCATGACGCCGGTGCGTTTGATGAGTTGGCCCGCCAATATCAACAAGAAAATCGGCAGGATGCTGGCAAAAATAACGCTCATGGCACGGGACTATCTAAGTGTTGGGATGGTTTCATTAAGGTTAACAAATGCTTTACGTTGCAGTTGTCTGAACGGCGCGCAACAAGGGGGTTAACAAAGTGTGAGTGAAAATGCATCGATTAATTGCCATAGCCCTATTGACGTTTTGGACCCTGTTTTTTGCGAGCCTGGCGCATTTAAGTTTGATGGGTATGCTCAATCACTCAGTTCAAAGTGCATCAGAGCTTCAATTGCTGATGACTGCTGCCGGGCAATTTCAGATCATGCCGGTAGTGTTGATGGTGGTTTCCGCATTGTTTATTTGGGCTGTTCTTGCCTTGCTTGTCACCGATGACATAATCGGGTTTCGCGAAATCGAAACATACGCTTACGGGTCGGCAATATTTACAATGAGCGCTTGCTCTTTATTGGCCGTGGCGAACTTCAACATTATTATGTCTTTGCCCGCCATTGTGGTCGCAGCCTTAGCAGCATGTGCGGTAGCGTCCCAGCATTTGTCGATTGCCATTGAACCTGAAATTGAAATGGATCAAGGCCGGACATTTGCCCGCCAAATGGCGTTGGGCGCTGCTCATAATTCACTTTTAGTGCGGGTGAGCAGGCGGCCTTTACCGGGCCAAAAACCATCAACGCAAAACGTGTCGTTATTTCCAATTAAACCTTCGAACGGGAGCCAGCTATAATGCGCTACTTTTTACTTTTCTGGCTGCTTCCGGTCGGCGGTTTAGTTGCTTGGTTATACATGGCCGAAAATGATCTCTCGTTTGGAATGCATTTTTTCAGCCGCGATATGTATGATCTGGTGTTCGGCATTTATGGCCAAATCCTTGGTGTAGACCCGGCATCACTGCCGCCGCTCATTTACAACGCATTGGTTGTAGACACGCTCATTGTAAGCGCAATCTTTGCATTTCGCCGCCGTAATCAAATTTTGGGCTGGTGGAAATCCCGCGGGTATTCCGCCCGTTTACAACTACGCGTCACTTCAGTTGTTGCAGCCGGTCCAATACACCCTGCAGAATAAACGAGGCAGCGGCAGAATCTACTTTCTCTGCCCTCTTGGCCCGGGACATATCCATTTCAATCAATGATCGTGTCACAGCAACTGTTGAAAGCCGCTCATCCCATAGCACAAAGGGAGTGCCGGCAAACTTTTCATAATTTCGGACAAACGCTTTGACTGATTGTGCACGTGGCCCTTCAGAGCCATCCATATTTAAGGGGTAACCAATAACGATGGCTACCACTTTCTCAGTTTGAAATCGCTGCACCAGTTCAACGGCATCAAGTGAAAATTTACTGCGCCGAATCAGTTTGCGCGGATGTGCCAAAACCAACCCATTGTCTGAAACTGCAATGCCAATGGTTTTGGTACCCAGATCCAGACCCGCGATTGTGCCACCATGCTCAATCAGCTTTGCCAGTTCATCGATCGTGATCAGCGCCATATTGGCTTTCGCTTCTGAGTTTTCGTTGCACTGCGCCAAGCGACGCGTTAGAGCCGCACATCTGCCCATAAGCTGTGCCCGGAGTTTACTGATGTCCGTTGATCTTGCAACCGTCAAGCGCGTAGCCCGTCTTGCCCGCATTGCCGTCACTGAAAATGAAGCAACACGCATGACCGGCGAGTTGAATGGTATTTTGGGTTTTGTCGAGCAGTTGGCTGAAGTTAATGTCGCTGATGTGGAGCCAATGACATCTGTTACCCATCAAACCATGCGGTGGCGCAAAGATATTGTGGCTGACGGCAACAAGGCTGCAGATGTCACAGCCAATACTGCCGATAGGGCTGACAATTTTTTTATGGTGCCAAAGGTTATCGAGTAAACCCTTGCGTCTATAGGCAATACCTTCTTCTGAATGGAATTTCGAATGTCTGATCTCACCAGCCTGACCATTGCCGAGGCTCGCGCAGCTCTCAAGCGCAAAGAGTTTTCCGCACTTGAGCTGACGGAAGCCTATCTTGCCGCGATTGACGCTGCCAATGTGCAAATCAACGCCTATATTACTGTGACGCGCGATAAAGCCCGCTCAATGGCGGCGGCATCAGATGTTAAAATCGCCAAAGGTGAAGCCGGTGCGCTGGAAGGCATTCCGCTCGGCATCAAGGATTTGTTCGGTACGCAGGGCGTCCACACGCAGGCCGCCAGCCGTATCTTAGATGGTTTTAAGCCGCGCTACGAATCAACGGTGACAGCCAATCTTTGGGATGATGGCGCAGTGATGCTTGGCAAACTCAACATGGATGAGTTCGCAATGGGTTCTTCCAATGAGAGTTCTTACTATGGCCCGGTCGTAAACCCTTGGCGCTCCAATAATTCAAACGAAGATCTGGTGCCGGGCGGTTCGTCAGGCGGGTCTGCTGCAGCTGTTGCCGCGCATTTGTGTGCTGGTGCAACTGCAACCGACACTGGCGGATCTATCAGGCAACCGGCGGCGTTCACTGGCACGGTAGGCATTAAGCCAACTTACGGCCGTTGCTCGCGTTGGGGCGTTGTGGCGTTTGCGTCTTCGCTTGATCAGGCGGGGCCAATTGCCCGCGATGTGCGCGATGCTGCCATAATGCTGAAATCTATGGCATCGCTGGATCTGAAGGACGCTACGTCTGTTGATTTGCCAGTGCCCGATTATGAAGCTGCTATTGGTAAAAGCATGAAGGGCATGACGGTCGGCATCCCGCGTGAATACCGCGTTGACGAAATGCCAGAAGAAATAGAAGCGCTTTGGCAGGCAGGCATTCAATGGTACCGCGATGCGGGTGCAAAAATCGTCGATATTTCGTTGCCGCACACAAAATATGCGCTTCCAGCCTATTATATCGTTGCGCCAGCTGAGGCTTCGTCAAATCTGGCGCGCTATGATGGCGTGCGTTACGGCCTTCGTGAACAGGGCCGCGACATCACTGAAATGTACGAGAACACCCGCGCAAAGGGATTTGGCACGGAAGTTAAGCGCCGCATTTTGATTGGCACTTATGTTTTGTCGGCAGGTTACTACGACGCCTATTACATCCGCGCGCAAAAAGTACGCACGCTGATAAAGCGCGATTTTGAATTGGCTTTTGAAGCTGGTGTTGATGTGATTCTAACCCCGGCCACGCCAACAGCGGCATTTGGTGTTGGCGACAAGGAAATGAACGCAGATCCGGTAAAAATGTATTTGAATGATATTTTCACTGTAACTGTCAACATGGCAGGGTTGCCGGGCATTGCCGTACCGGCTGGCCTTTCCGCAAATGGTTTGCCACTTGGTTTACAGTTGATCGGGCGCCCATTTGATGAAGAAACGCTGTTTCAGGCTGCACATGTGATTGAGCAGGCGGCGGGCAAGTTTCAGCCGAAGAAATGGTGGTAGGCGGCATTACATTAAGGCCAGCAACTGAGGCTGATATTAATGCAATTGCTGAGATACAAGCGACGGCATACTGGTCTAACTTTAATGACTTGGAGCCGGGAAGCCACGAACATGCCGGTTATCGTGAGTTAGTATGGTCAAACGCAAAACAGGATGCAGTTGACGATTGGCGACATGCAACCCTTGCAACATTAAATGCCGAAATTGTCGGCGTATCTTTCGTATTCAAGGAACTTGGATTGATCGGCGGCTTATGGGTTAGTCCAGGTTTTCAACGCTTTGGCATTGGAAGCGCATTAATCGCTAACGCACTAAACGATGATGATCTGCAGAAAAATGCGTTGGTCACAATCGAAGTTCACCCTCAAAACCCCGCAGTGCGGCTTTATGAGCGCTCGGGTTTCAAGTTAACCGAAGTTAAAACGCGGCGCTCGAACGGTTTGGGGCGTGATCTGCCATTGTGGGTTATGACGCTGACGATTTAATCCGCCTTGCCCGATGCCATCGCTGCCACGCCAGAAACCCCGTGTAACTGATCTCAGCCAGCGGTGTCACGCCCGGCACTTTGAACATCCACGTAAAACGTCGCCAGCCTGGCATTTTCGCCCAGAGGGCAGGGAAAGCGGCAACGCCGATTTGCCAATTGTTACCGTCGCGCACGTGCATAGCACCCAGCAAATCCTCACGGGATTTACCATCGCTGGCTTTGGCTAAGGCTGCATCATCGAGTGAACAAACATCCACCCATTCTACCGCGTCTCCGCCAATGCGCTGATAATGCTGCACTTCCATGCGGCAAACGGGGCATTCGCCGTCATAAAAGGCTGTTGTTTTGGAAATATTATTCATAAAGTCGACATAGGGCGAGAAGAATATTTTGCGAGCCTTTGCAAGCCTTAGATATCAAAAATCGACAACGGCGATTTATTGAAACCAAACATCATAGAATCACGTATCCAGCGTATTATGTCAAAAACCTCCCCCACCATTTTCCAACTGCTGCTCTATGCGCTCCCGGCTCTTCCGTTGGCGGCTTTAACGCTGCCGCTCTATATAATTGTGCCAACGTTTTACTCAGAAACGCTCGGGCTTTCGCTTGCTGCCGTTGGTACTGCGCTTTTGGCGGTGCGGATTTTTGATGCTGTAAATGATCCTGTCATCGGTTGGTTGGCAGATAAATGGCGGCCAAGTTTTGGACGGCGCCGCGCTATGATGGGTTTGTCATTGCCGTTATCAGCGCTTGCCGGTTTCATGCTGTTTGCCCCGCCAGCTGATGCTTCGGCATGGTATTTGTTTGGTTGGGCCTCGTTGTTGACCGTTGGCTTCACAGGTGTTTCTTTGCCCTATTCAGCTTGGGGCGCCGAAATGAGCGGGGACTATGCTGTGCGTGCGCGAATTACTGGTATTCGCGAAGCTTTCACTCTCATTGGAACATTGATAGCCATCGCGCTGCCGTTTGCCTTAGGGATGGATGACGCACAAGGTTGGCACGGTCTCGCCATTCTAGGGATATTCGTCGCCATAGGACTGATGACTTTTGGCGCAATTAGTATTTTGGCACTGCCTGAACCAAATGAATATTCGACAACGCAGCTATCAATGATCGATGGTTTGAAATCGATGGCTGGTAACAGTGCCTTTTTGCGGTTGATTGTTGCCTTTTTTGTCAATGGTTTGGCCAATGGCATTCCAGCAACTCTGTTTTTATATTTTGTGTCGTCGGTCATTGGCGATGAGGCATTGCGCGGGCCGCTTCTGTTTTTGTATTTTTTATGCGGCATTGCCGGCGTGCCGCTTTCTCTTTGGGCAGCAAGACGCACAAGCAAGCATCGCGCTTGGTGTTTTGCCATGTTGGTTGTTTGCCTTGTGTTTGCGGGCGCACCCTTCTTGGGCAACGGCGATGTTTGGGCCTTTGCTTTACTTTGCGTGGTTACAGGCTTTTGCCTTGGATTTGACATTGTGCTGCCAGCCGCCATTCAGGCAGATGTTATAGACGCTGACACAGCAAAAAGTGGCGAACAGCGTTCAGGCATTTATTTTGCCGCATGGAGTCTTGCAACGAAGTTATCATTGGCGCTTGGCGTTGGGATAGCGTTTCCAGTTTTGGGTGCTTTTGGTTTCAACCCCGCGCCAAGTGCAACCAACACGCCCGAGGCGTTGTTTGCACTTGCGATCGTTTATGCTTGGGTACCAGTGGCGCTGAAAATCTTGGCCATTGGCCTCATGTGGAACTTTCCGCTTGGTCAAAATGAGCAAGCAGATTTAAGAGCACAAATCGAAGCAAGAGCCTGAATAGTTTACCGAATTATTTTTTTGGCCCGGTGGTGTACTCGATTGCGCGGAAATAAAGCGGGTAGGGCAATTTTGCGAGCAGCTTCAAAAACCAAGTAAAGCGGCGCGGGAATGTAATTTCAAACGCTTGTGTTTTCAGTCCGTCAGCCATGCGGCGTGCAGCCTTATCAACGGGCATTAAAGCGGGCATGGCGAAATCGTTTTTGTCGGTCAGTGGCGTATCGATAAAGCCAGGATTGACGATTTGTATGCCGATATTCATGCGCACAAAATCAAAATGCAAACACTCCGCCATATTGATCATTGCGGCTTTGGATGAAGCATATGCTGACGCCTTGGGAAGACCAGTGTAGCCCGATACCGACGACACAATAACGACATGGCCTTGTTTGCGCTGTTTGAACCGCTCCACGACAGGTATAAGACCGTTAAGCACGCCAAACACATTGATTTCGTAGGTGTCTCTGAACGTTTTTATTTCAAGGCTCTGACCGGAGTTTTCCCAATAATTACCGGCATTAAATATTGCCAAAGCGATCGGGCCTTGCGCTTCGATGGCTTCCACCAAGGCAGCCATGCCTTGTTCATTGGTCACGTCTCCTGCTGCAATAATGGCCTTGCCGCCAGCTGCAATAATTTCAGCCTTCAAAAATTCAAGTTTGTCAGCGGATCGAGCTGTCAGAGCAACCGTGAAACCGTCTTCGGCTAACGCCAACGCCAGTGAGCGACCGATGCCGCTTGATGCGCCTGTGATCCATGCCAAGCCGTCAGAAGGGTGTGCGCGATAGGCCATGACAGGAGAGCTCCACAATGATTGCAAAGCTTCTACGCTTATATTCGCTGATCAGTTTCAAAATTATGCAGGTTTGACCGAAAAACCGGTTCAGTGACCGAAAAACATTCCTATTCTCTCACTCAACGAACCCGTCAAACGCAGCGGCGCATCTGTGACAGAAAAACCAATACAGGGGCGGTCTTTACCCGCAATCGGGCGATGGTTCACGTTCTCGTCGGCAATTGAAATATCACCGGCCTCATAAACACCGCTTTCGTCTTCAAACGAGCCGTCCAACACCAGAAATAATTCACTGCCTTCATGGGTATGGGTTGGCATTTTACGGCCTTCTTTGATCCAAAACATGTGAATTTCACAACCGTCCTGAACACCCAGGTCCCATTCCTTAAATCCTGGCAAAACCGATTTCCATGGAATATTTTCAACGCTGACATTCGCATACCTCTGCAAGGCACGCGGTATTATTGAATTGCTATGGTGTGCGCTGTCGGCCGTAGGCACCGTGTTAAATATCGCTTCTAAACGTGCATCACGGTTTGAAAGTGCTAACGGCTCAATTTTATCCAGATCAGCAGCAGCTAAATCTTCCAGCGCTGCAACATAATTACGGTTCTTTGACTTCAACTCCAAGTGCGCCGCAACCAACGCGTGGGCGGGACCGCGGAGCTGGCCAGCCGCAAACTGGGCAAATAAAGCGTCAGTCGCTCCGCTGCTTTCAAGTGTCGTTGTCATCTTGGGGTTGGTCTTTCGTCTCGGGATGAAGGAGTGCACTTATATATCAGTAGTCAAACGTGTACGCTGTTGAAATGGGCTTGGATCAAAATCCCGACTATTAGCGTGAAGTGTTTTGGTTTAATACGTTATCTACGCCAACAGACGGGATACGTGGAATGAAAGTTTCACTCAAGCCCTACCAAATCGAACAAATTTAGCACTGAATTTTGCAAAAGCCGGATTAGATAATGAATAACAGTGTGATTGACCTGATCGGGAATACCCCCCTCATTCGACTGAAGCGTGTTTCAGATCAAACCGGCTGTGAGATTCTTGGCAAAGCTGAGTTTTTGAACCCCGGCCAATCTGTAAAAGACAGAGCGGCGCTGTTCATTATTCGTGAAGCTGAAAAGAGTGGCGCCTTAAAACCCGGCGGTACAATTGTTGAAGGCACTGCAGGAAACACCGGAATTGGCCTGACGTTAGTTGCCAAAGCGCTAGGGTATAAAACAGTCATTGTAATTCCCGACACGCAAAGTCAGGAGAAAAAAGATGCTCTTAAAATTGCAGGTGCAGAATTAATTGAGGTGGCTGCTGCCCCTTACAAAAACCCGAATAATTATGTGCGGCTCTCGGGCCGGTTGGCACAGCAACTCAATAAAACCGAACCAAATGGTGCAATATGGGCCAACCAGTTTGATAATGTTGCCAATCGAGAAGGCCATCGTTTAACTACTGCCCGCGAGATATTTCAGCAAACCAACGGTAAGGTTGACGGCTTTGTGTCTGCCGTTGGTTCAGGCGGCACCTTGGCCGGTGTTTCAATTGGCCTCAAGGACTTAAAGCCATCTGTGAAATCTGCCTTGGCAGACCCGCATGGTGCTGCGCTATTTAGCTATTACACATCGGGCGAACTTAAATCTGAAGGCAGTTCGATTACCGAAGGCATCGGGCAAGGGCGCGTAACAGGCAATTTGGAAGGCTTTGCGCCCGATTATAGTTACCGCGTCTCCGACAGCGAAGCCTTGGATATTGTGTTTGATTTGGCCGAGCATGAAGGGCTGATTTTAGGCGGCTCTTCCGGCATTAATATTGCCGGCGCGGCGGCCTTAGCGCGGGAACTGGGGCCCGGCCACACCATTGTGACGATATTGTGCGATTATGGGCACCGCTACCAATCCAAGGTTTATAATCCGGAATTTCTTCGTTCAAAGGGCCTGCCAGTGCCAAGATGGTTAGAAGAGCGGCGCCTGATTTCGGTGCCTTATGAGGCCGTGGCATGACTGAAAATACCAGCCCATTCGTCGTTTCCTTTGAATGGCTGGAGCAGAAGCTTGGCCAGCCAAACCTGCGCATTGTTGATGCTTCGTGGTATTTAGCTGCTCAAAAACGCGATGCTAAAGCTGAGTTTGCCAGCGCGCGGGTGCCTCGTGCCACGTATTTTGATATTGATACAATTGCAGATCTGACATCCGGCCTGCCGCATACTTTGCCATCGCCTGAAGTGTTTGCAGCAAGCGTTGGCGCTATGGGTATATCGCAAACCGATACAATTGTTGTTTATGACGGATTGGGTATGTTTTCTGCCCCACGCGTTTGGTGGATGTTTCGCATTTTTGGGGCAAAGGATTGTTTTGTTTTGGATGGTGGTTTTGACCAATGGAAAGCCGAAGGTCGTCCCG